>JASJEI010000447.1 GCA_030064795.1 Pleurocapsa sp. MO_226.B13
TTATGTTACAGCAATTTATTATTTCTGGAATTGCCATTGGTAGTGTTTATAGTTTAGTAGCTCTAGGATTTCAGATTACCTATTCTGTCTCCAATACGATGAATTTTTCTCAGGGTGCTTCGGTGATGTTAGGAGCAGTCATTTGCTATGTACTTAATATTACCTACGGTTGGCATATTGCAGTTGCCATTCCCTTATCCTTACTAATTTGCGCTGTTTTTGGCTTAGTGGTTGAAAGATTGGCAGTACGCCCCTTTGCGGTGGATGGTTCGAGTTCTTGGTTATTAACTACTATTGCCGTGGGAATTATTACTGAAAATTTGGTAATGGTGACATTTGGCAAAGAAGTAAGGGGTTATCCTTCTCCTTTAGCTCAAACACCGATAAATATTTTCGGTTTTGGTATTTTTCCCCTGGAATTATTAACCCCAATTATGGGTATAGCGATCGCTTGGGTCATTCGTTATACTTTTACCCATACTCTTTGGGGTAAAGCTTTTTTGGCTGCGAGTGAAAATCCTGAAGCTGCGAAAATTATGGGCATTAATGTCGAAGGAGCGATCGCTTTTGCCTATGCTCTTTCTACGGTTTTAGCGGGAGTTGCAGGAATTCTGATTGCACCAATCTACAATGTTTCTGCTGGTATGGGTACGCTCTTGGGATTAAAAGCCTTTGCCACAGCAATTATTGGGGGATTAAATAGTCCTTGGGGAATTGCGATCGCAGGAGTTTTGTATGGTATTGGAGAATCTTTGGCCGCAGGATATTTGGGCGGTAGTTACCGAGAAATTATTGGTTTTGCTTTAGTAATTTTGGCTCTGACTTTAAAGCCCAATGGATTGTTTGGCAAGAACCAGACGACAAAAGTCTAGTCTCATACTCCATAACTCTGACAAATATAGCCGTTGCCATTGTTATGTTAGGACACATAAGTTATTTGCTCGTAAGTAGCAATTATTATTTCAATCTGAGACAGATAACTACGATCGAGTCTTAGCCTTTAGTTTTAACAGGAACGATTTTGTTATCTTCCCAACGCACCATAATATAATCATCTTCAGTTAAAGCATCGTGATTGTCTGGGGTAAAGGGATTATTGTATGTTTTGATCAAGCCTTCGTATTGAGGTAAATTGAGTAGTGCTTCGCGAATTTCTACTCCTTCTGTTGAATTGGCGGTGTCGATCGCCATTTTGGTTAGCATCAAAGCATCATAAGCATTAGCAGTACCTACGGGAGCAAGTATCTCACTGGGATCTTGAAGCTGGAATTTTTGGTCTAATTTATTGAGGACTTTTTGCCCTACTTCTGATTGTTCGTCAAAAAAGCTATAGGTTTGCACGAATTCTACTCGCTCGGCAATATCACCTGCTAATTCGGGGAAACGTCCCCCAGAAATACCCCAATGAGAAATAATCGCTACATCCCAAGCGATCCGAGTCAGCGATCGCATTACTTGAGCAGCAGGAGCAGCATTAGCAACTAGCATCAAAGCTTCAGCCCCAGAGTTTTTTAACCTTGTAAGCTGTGCGGTAACATCGCTATCTTCTTCGTTAAATTTCTCAATTCCAGTAATCTCAATCTCGTATTCACTTGCCCATTCTTCAAATCCCTGTTGGTTGGATTCCCCCCAAGGATTGTTAATCAGCATTAATCCTACTTTGCTGACATTGTATGTTTCTCGAGCGTATCGTAGTAAAAACTTATCTACTAGATTATCGTTAGCCGAAACACGAAAGGCATAGTTCGGATCGAAATCATTACGAGTAATGCCTGTAGCTGCTGCCCAAACTCCCATATAAGGGGTTTCTAGTTCGTGAAAGACGGGCAGCATTGCCAAAGATACGGGGGAATCGAGTCCGCCAAAAACCACCGCCACATCTTCTTGTTCGATTAATTCTCTAGCAGCAGCAACTCCTTTGGCGGGATTTGATTCATCATCGCGACGAATTAATTCTAAAGATCTTCCACCCAATACGCCCCCTGCTTCGTTTACTTGAGCAATGGCAACAGATAGACCGCGAGTAATTGCTTCTCCCGATAGAGCAGATTTACCAGTTAAAGCAGCTACTAAGCCTAGTTTTATAGGTTCATCAGTTTCTTCTGAACCGACAACATCTGGTGCAGAATTAGTAGGAGAAGTTTCTGTTTCAGCAGCTTGCTCGCCTGAAGCACAGCTAGCCAATTGAGAAATAGCTATTCCCGTAGCAAAATAGCCAACTCTTTTTAATAAACCCCGTCTGCCAAGACTATTTTCCTTATCAGTCATTATTTGTGCTTGCTCCAATAAAAAAATAAAAATTATGGTAATTTAAGATTTATGCTTTCGATTAGTATTAGTAGGTAAGATTATCTTTATTTAGTCCTGCAATGTTGGTTCTTATTCTACAGAGTACCGCGATCGGGATTTGGGTATCTGTACAAAACATGAGGTCGATTGGCTAATGAAATATTGTTCTCGAAAGAAAAACCGATCTTTTGCATGACCTTTACCGATCTTTGATTGTCAATCAGCGTATAACATACCACACTTGAATAACCAAATTTATCGAATGCGATTGACAAAGATTTTTTGCCAATTTCTACTGCCAGTCCTTGACCCCAAAAATTAGGCATCAAACCATAACCTAGTTCGACTTCATCATTATCATTTACAGTCACTTTTCTAATACCTCCACGTCCGACAAATTCGTTTGTTTCCCTGTTAAAAAAGAGCCATTGACCATGACCAGAAAGTTCCCATTGCTCGCAGTTACGCTCCATTTTCTGTTGAGCTTTTTTGTAGTTCCAAATACCTCCCATAGTCACCATGACTTGAGGATTAGAACCAATTTTTAGCCAGTGTTGCCAATGAGATTTCTGTACTCTTTTGCCTCTCAATCTTTTGGTTTCAATTAGCTCTACCTGCATAATTTTCCAACAACCTTTTGTTGTTTTATGGTTAAAAGTTTTGATAATAGTTTATTGATTTTGTAAGCTACTAAAAATAATCAAATAATAAAAAATGTTGTCTAGATTACAAATCATATGAGCCTGAAAATTATCAACGCTACATTACCAGATAGAACGGGTTATTGGGATATAGCGATCGCAAATGGTTACATCACCGAAATCGCTGTGGCTGATTCTACTACACAAGCAACTGATAAAGTATTGGATGCTAAGGGACAACTGCTAATTCCTGGGTTGGTAGATGCTCATATCCATCTTGATAAAGCTCTATTATTAGACCGCTATCCTGCGGTAGAAGGGTCTTTTAGCGAAGCACTGCAAAAAACTCTCCAAGCCAAACAAGAGTACACCATAGCCGATATTCAAACTAGAGCCAAAACCATCCTTGAAAGAGCGATCGCTTTTGGCACTACCACCATGCGAACCCATGTAGAAGTAGACCCGATTCTTCAGCTTAAATCTCTCGAAGCTTTGTTAGCACTAAAAAAAGAATATGCCTGGGGAATTAGCTTACAATTAGCTATCTTTGCTCAGGAAGGAATTACCAATCAACCTGGTACGATCGGTTTACTCAGAGAAGCAATGGTCAGGGGAGGAGATGTAATTGGTTCTGCACCCTATGTCGATCCTAATCCCCAAGAAAATATTCGGCTCGTTTTCCAGATTGCCCAAGAATTCGACTGCGATGTCGATTTTCATCTGGATTTTCTCGATGATGATGCACCTTTGTTACTTCCCATAGTAATTGAAGAGACTTTAAAGCATAATTGGCAGCATAGAGTCTGTCTGGGACACATGACTAAATTAGCGGGATTGACTCCAACAGAATTAGATACTTTAATTCCCGCCCTTAAAAAAGCTGGCATTGCTATTTTAGCTTTACCCGCCACCGATCTTTATATGATGGCAAGACAAGACACTCATAACGTCAGACGAGGTGTAGCACCGATTCATCGACTAGCAGAGTCAGGAATCAAAGTGGGATTGGCAACTAACAACGTGCAGAATTTGTTTACGCCTTTTGGGGATGGCGATCTGTTAAAAATTTGTACTCTGTTGGCTCAAGTTTTACAGTTAGGAACAATTGCTAGCCACCAACTTTGTTTGGAAATGGCGACATCTAGAGCAGCACGGGCGATTGGCATCAATGATTATGGCATTGAAGTGGGAAAAGTTGCCGATCTGGTTTTACTGGAGGCTCATTCTCTTTCTACGGCTATTGGTACTGCTCCTTTCAATAGAATCACAATCAAGCGGGGAGAGATAGTTTCTCAGAGTAATTACTTAGTAACTTATCAGGAAAACGTTAAAATTTAACGGTTTTTTTGGTATGTTTACGTAAAAATACGGTATTTAAAGAGAAGTGTCTACGAATGAAGTTTTTAACTGCTGAATCAAATAACGATCGAGAAGACCATTTTTTGATTGGTAGACACTGGACTAATAGGCGATCGCCAGATTATGAAAGCGAGTCTAAACGAGTAGCGCAGTCGAAATCTAAAAATATGTTGCAGAAATTACGAACTTTTTTGCTCGGTCGCTCTCTGTTGCTTTTAGCTATTCTGATAGCAGCAGGATATGCAGGAAATTATTTTAGTTTTCCTTTTGGTTTTGGAGTTGATTTTCTATTTGGCAGTATTGCTGTTCTTATAGTAGTCAAATTATACGGAATTTCGTGGGGAACTATTGCTTCTTTGATTGCTAGTTCTTATACGATCGCGCTGTGGCAACATCCCTATGCTTTAATTATTTTTACTTGTGAGACATTGTTTGTCGCTTGGAGATTGCGCCGGGGCAATCAAAATCTCTTGATAATAGATATGGTTTTCTGGCTGTCGATCGGGATGCCTTTGGTTTTGCTCTTTTATGGCGGGATTCTTCAAGTAGGAGCAATTACCACCTCTATTATTCTGGTCAAACAACCAGTAAATGGCATTTTTAATACTTTAGTTGCCAGTTTGATACTAGCCTATAAACCACTTTATCGCTGGGCAAATTCCGCTTCGAGCAATGCCAACGTTTTCTTCGAGCAGATTTTACTCAATCTTTTAGTGGCTTTTGTTTTGATCCCTGCTCTAATACTAATGTTCGTTAGTAATCGAGTTGCCATGAAACACGAACAAAGTAATCTGATCGCAACTTTAGATACTTCTGCCCAGAATATGTCAACCTATCTGTTTCGCTGGCATCAATCTGGTTTAGAAGCTTTGCGTCGATTAGCAGCAACCAGCAGCGAAACTCAAATTGTGATTTCAGGACAAACACAACCAAGTATTCAACTTGAGGTCGCCAGTCTACCAATTTTTAGACAGCTATACATTACTAATGCCAATCTAAAAGTAATTGCAGCAGCTTCTAGTTCCGATGAATTTAATCGCAATGATTATCCTGATTTTTCTCAGTTAGATATTCCGCGAAAACCTCAAATCTTTATTATTCCAGACCTAACAGAAGGAACTAATACTTCCTCAAAGACAAAAATACTGCAAACTTTGCCGATTATTCTCAACAATCATTGGTTAGGAAATATTATAGCGGAACTGGATCTTGATTTTATCAGGCAGTTATTACAAACACAAACCTATACCGTACCTTTAAAAAGTACTTTGTTCGATGAAAATCAACTCATAATTGCCAGCACCCATAATGACTCAGATGCTCGACAAGTTCTCAAGCGTTCTCAAACTGGAGAAATTAGTTATGTAGAATCAGAGCGACAAAATCGAGAATTTTATCACTGGCTACCAATCATAGAAGGAAAGCCCTTAATCGGACGTTGGAAAGAATCTTTTTACGGCAAAAATGTTTCAATTGATGGAGAGATTCCTTTAAAATTAATCATGGAAGCACCTGCTGCTCCCTACATTAATTATTTACAGTTACTCTATATCAGAAGCCTCGCTACATTACTGTTAATCGCTTTTGCCTCTATTTTAACTGCGAAATTTTTTAGTCGTCTTTTAGTTAAGCCTATTTTAAATTTAGCAAAATTAACAACTAATCTTGCTGAGAAACTGATTCAGCATGAAACTATTAAAATTCCCAGAAGCTTTGTCCAAGAGATGAATATTTTGGCTAATAACTTTGAGGGTATGGCCCAGACAATAGAACAGAATATTCAGCAGATTCAACAAACCAACCAAAAATTAAAACAAGCAAAAGAAACAGCGGAAGTGGCTAACCAAACTAAAGCTCGATTTTTAGCTAATATGAGTCACGAATTAAAAACTCCTCTCAACAGTATCATTGGCTATAGTCAACTGATAAGAAAAAATTTAGCTAATTCTTCTTCTCCCATTGGCGGTAAGTTTAATCTTGCCCAAGGAGCAGAAATTATCAATCAAAGTGGCACCTATTTATTGTCTTTGATTAATGAAATTCTTGACTTTTCTAAAATACAAGCTCACAAAACAAAATTATATCCTTCTCTAATTAATGTTTCGGCTTTTATGGAAGAAATAGTAAAGATGACGACAATCGAGGCAGTAGCCAAAAATATTACGTTTGAGTATGAAGCTTCGGATGATTTACCCAAGACTATTTATGCTGATGGGACAAGGTTAAAACAAATACTCTTAAACCTACTCGATAACGCGGTTAAATTTACTAATAAAGGACAAATAACCTTAAAACTTAGTCGAATTGATTGCTTAGCTGCAAACAATCCTAGTATTACTCAAGATACTGTAGGTTTACGCTTTGCCGTTATCGATACGGGAGTGGGAATTGCTCGTCAAAATTTGCGTAAAATTTTTCAGCCTTTTGAACAGGTTGATACATTAGCAGCTACAGGATTTGGCACGGGTTTAGGTCTGACAATTTGCCAAGAGCTATTAGAATTAATGGAAGGAAAACTTGAAGTTCAAAGCAGATTAAACCAAGGCTCGGTTTTTTGGTTTGATGTAGTTTTTCCAAAAATAAAAATAGATTCAAAAATTTTACCAGAATCAATCGGCGAAATTGTTGGTTATCAAGGTAAACGAAAAACAATCTTAATCGTAGACGATACTGAAGAAAGTCGTCTTTTACTGACCGATATACTTAAACCTTTGTTGTTTAAAATAATTACGGCTGGCAATGGGCAGCAGGGATTAGAATTAGCTCTCAAATATCAACCAGATTTGATTTTATTGGATTTATTTATGCCAGTTAGAACTGGTTTTACTTTGATTGCAGAATTTCGGAAGATAGAAGGCTCTGAGCAAATCCCTGCGATCGCTATTTCGGGTAGCAGTTTTGAAGAAGTAGAAAAACAAAGTAAAGTTATGGGTTGTAATGATTTTTTGTCTAAACCAATTGATGATGAAAAGTTACTTTATTTAATCGGAAAATATTTAAATCTAAAGTGGATCTATCGATAGATGCAACTATTTAGTACAAATTCAGAGTTCGACTCCGTGTATAAACCGATGAGGAAACCTCATTTCTACGCGGATTGAGTTAGTAGTTAGTAGTCAGGGCTATTTTAGGAAAGGCGATCGCACCGATCTTAATTTTCGCTCAAAGCGATCGCCTCTAATACTAAATCCGATTCTCAAAACCCATTTTAGAGGTTGACGCAGAGATGGGGAGACACGGGGACGCGGAGAATAATACTATTTTCCTAAAGTAGTGAGAGAGATCGATAGAGTATTGTAGGTTGGGTTGAGTTTACGAAACCCAACAATAATTGGGTTTAAGTTGGGTTTTACTTCGTGCAACCCAACCTACCTTCGTCTCTCATTACTTTTTCCAA
>JASJEI010000448.1 GCA_030064795.1 Pleurocapsa sp. MO_226.B13
GGTCCAAAGCGATCGCCCTATACCCAGAAATCTCCAAAGCAAGATACACCAAGCTATCGAGGAGTTGATAATGATTTACAACAAGATCTTGACAAATTCTCCATAATCTTAACTTGTCACCAATGCACTCGATCAAGCAGGGGTAACTCCGAAATAAATAGCTAGAGGCAGAATTATAAAGCCGATCGCCATCGAAATCGCTAAAACAAGTGCGATCGCATAAACTAAAGGACTAATTTTGGAATTGAGTAGTCCAATTGATTGCCAAGCACTCCAAAGACCATGACGTAAATGTAAAGCCAGCATAATCATGACTCCCGTGTAACCAAAAGCATAAACTGGGTTGTGGAACTTCTCAATTACTAAACGGGATAAATTCCGCATTTCTACGCCATTAATTACGGTGGTGTAATATGTACCGAATTTAAATGTTGCCACATGCAAAATTAAAAACCCTAGCAGTATTAAACCAGTGATCATCATGCTGCGAGAGCTAAGAGACTGTTTGCTAGGCGCACCTGCGCTTTTGATTTGACTGTAGCCTGTTGGTCTGGCTTGCCAAGTATTAAGTTTGATTGAAATCCCGACTACGACGTGAAAGATAACTAGACCCAGTAAAATAAGCTCAACCGCATAAAGCAAAATCCCTAGACTATTGAGAAAATGTGCTAACCGATTGTAGGCTTTGGTACTGGCGAGCAAAGTCAAATTCCCTGCCATATGAAACAGGACAAACAAAGATAATCCCAGTCCTGTAATGCCAGTAATAATTTTTTTGCCAATAGGAGAAGTGTAAAAATTAATTGGTTTTGGGCGATCGCTACTTATGGTCATAATGCTCTGTACTAGTATTTTGAGTTAAGATTTGTCTTTTCATCATCAAGGGATCTAGATGATTTTAGAGATGAACTACGGGATATTATTGTTCTTCGCTCTTAGGAATTAAAAAATAGATTTTGATATTAAAAAAAGTTAATTATCTAACACTTTTTTTAATGTATTGACGCTAGAAATATGAGATATTATCAAATAAAAATTAGTAATAAAACAATATAGATAATCTTTTAAATTTAGCCCTCAATGGTTTCATGTTTTTATTTCTCGTTATGTTTTTGGCTTCTCACAAGCTGGAGTAGACGAACAAGGTCCTTTTAGAACTTATTTAAAAGCGACTATGAGTCCTCAATACATTAATAAGTTTGCCAAAAACAACAACTTATCTGTCGAACTTTTCCAAAGGTACGAGAACTATTGGCAGGAAGCATTAAGAAGGAGATATTGGTTTGTAAATGCAATTTGGGGCATAGGCAAGTTAATTCTGGAATTTTTAAGTTTTGGACAGATCGATGTCAAAAACACTGACTATAGATTTGTGATCAAAAAAGTATAAATTCTGACTAACTGCCAATTAATCCTTCTAATTCTCGATCGTAGAGAGCTTTTCGAGGGTAATTTTCTACTGCTGAATAATAGTAGCAGCTAGAGAGGCATTGTAATCAATACATACCTCTTTAATTAATTTTTGTGGTCTGCTTAACTAAAAACCGCCGTAAGTTTGCATCATTATTGATACTATTCGCTCAACCAACGCACTGCATCTTTAGCGTGATAGGTCAAAATCAGATCGGCACCAGCACGTTTAAAACTAGTCAGGGTTTCTAGAGTCACTTTTTTCTCATCGATCCAGCCATTACCAGCAGCAGCTTTAATCATCGAGTATTCTCCCGAAACATTATAGGCAGCCACAGGAAGATTAGTCGCTTCTTTGACTCGCCAAATAATATCCATATAAGACAAGGCTGGTTTGACCATCAGCATATCTGCACCTTCTGCTATATCCAGTTCGACCTCCTTGATCGCTTCTTTAGCATTAGCAGGATCCATTTGATAGGTACGGCGATCGCCAAAGCTCGGAGCAGATTCGGCAGCATCGCGAAATGGGCCATAATAAGCAGAGGCATATTTAGCAGCATAGGAAAGTATGGGCGTATTAATAAATCCCGCTTCATCCAAACCCGCTCGAATTGCCTGGACAAAACCGTCCATCATTCCCGAAGGAGCAATAATATCCGCTCCTGCTTTAGCTTGAGATACGGCTGTTTTTTTGAGTAATTCTAAAGTCGGATCGTTGAGTACTCTTCCTGTAAGATCTCCCGTCTCTAAATAACCGCAGTGTCCGTGGGTAGTATATTCACAAAGACAAGTATCGGCAATTACTAGTAACTCAGGAACAGACTCTTTAATTGCTGTAGCAGCTTTCTGGACTATACCACAATCATGCCAAGCACCAGTAGCTTCAACGTCCTTGTCATCGGGAATTCCAAACAAGATTACCGCAGGTATACCCAAATCGTATACTTCTTTAGCCTCATCCACAATTTTATCAACCGAAAGCTGATATACTCCAGGCATGGAGACAACTTCATTAGCGACAGAAGATCCTGGTACGGCAAATAAGGGATAGATTAAGTCATTGGCAGTGACTACCGTTTCTTGCACCATACGACGTAGTTGGGGGTGTTGACGCAAGCGACGGGGACGATTGATAGGAAACATAAGGCTTTTAATACTACTTTACTGTTGGCAACTTTAAATGGCTAAATACTAACTTATAACTTGGTGGGTTATACCCCTGATTTTATAAGTTAGAAAACATCTAGTGTAAAACGAATGCTGAGGTTGATGTCCTGACAGACATACAACTCAATCTTTTGTAATATTAATGACCTGATTTTCTGGTTCGATCGCTAAAAAGTTAGCTACAATACTAAAAGAACCTAACTAAACGATTAAAAGTTAGGATCTCAGTTCAGGGGGCCGTAAAGGTTTCGACAGGTTAGCGAAAGCTGACTCGTGATTCAGGTCGAGAGTGAGTATCCTCTCGTAAATACAGACTCAAACTTAAATATAAATGCAAAAAACAACATCGTAAGATGGGAGCCTCAGGCAGTTTGTGCCTAAATCTAAACAACTTTAGATTTGCTCGTCTTTAGTTTGACTCCGTTAAGACCTAAAGATAAAACCCCAACGGATGCTCCTTTTGGTTTCCTTTGGTAGACCATTAGGAAAAGACTTGACCAAAGAATCCTACCATCAGGGATAATTGATGGTTCTTGCTCCGAGGATTAGAGGAGCTAAACCTGTGAACGAATGGGCAAGCGAATAGCTGGTCTGGACAGCAGTTCGACTCTGCTCGGCTCCATTTTTAGCCAAAAAATAATTTCTGAGGTACGGGTTGGGATAAAAAAATGCCACTCTGACTTTTAGGATTTAAGATAGAGATATATTTCTAGACCTCAATTGCATGACCCTAACTTTTGGTATTTTAATCGAGAAAGTTAAGGTCATTTTTTGTCAACTAAGTTTTAGTTTTGCAGTTGAAGTAGGATATTTTGCACCTGCTGATAAAAACTATCTCGGCGATCGTAATAAGTTTTTAATTGGTTAAAACGGTTGATGCTCAAGTTGTGCTGCTGAACAATTTGTAGAGATTGATTACAATAGCGATCGGCAATTTCACGGACTTGAGAGTCTAGATTTTCTAAAGTTTCTTGGCGATCGCAAACTATATTTGGTGGCGGTTGGTCGATCAAATTTTTGATTTCTTTGTAGGCTCTTCTTCTCAATAACTCTACTTCATAGCCTGCTTTAGCGTAGTTTTCTATCTCTTCTGTCGAAAATTGTTGAGCATTTGCATTGATAGAAAAAGAAATAGATTGTGATTGCACAGATATATTAGGAGTCAAGCCATAAATCAATCCTATCCCTGCCAATATACTACTACTTATAAGGCTAATATATATTTTATTTAATTTGGATAAAGTTAAATTAACACTTAACATACTGATAACATTACCGATCTTGATAAGATTGCTAATTATTTTGAATTGTTTTTCTCGATATAAGTTCCTGTTTTTTGTCTTTTTAGTCAAAAATTTTATTTTAATTTGATAGAATCTTCTGGGTTATAGTGACTCAATCGAGCGGAGCGAGATTAAAAGCAGGGAAAGCAGAGAGCAGAGGAAGATAGGGGAGAAGGAATGAGGAAGAAGGAAGAAGGAAGATGGGGAGATAAAGAGGGGTGGGAGACTTGGGGGATAACTATTAACTACTAACTACTATTGGTATCATTCTTTTTTGTATTTCATCTAACATTTAGTCAACTTCTAGTTTAAGGCGATCGCTAGTTAAGCGAGCAATACTGGTTATAGTACTGATACGAAATCCGATTACCAAAAAGTACCAAAAAATCGCTCGTAGAGACGTGTCTTGGTGAGCGTACATGCGGCGTTTACACCCATTACCTTGGGTGAACCGAATCGCCTTTGTCTTGCGCCTGACGGCGTCTATCACGGATACCGCGATGCGCAGCGAGTCATGCGCGGGCTTCACATAACGCGGGGTCTCACCTTGATTATTTTTTTCGTTAACATTTGCTCCCTGTTTGATTAATAATTTAATTACTTCTATGAGATGGTTACTATGTAAAGAAATATTGTCATTTTTATTTTTGACATTAACATTTATTCCTTCTCTAATTGCCAAAAGAATAAGTTCTCGATCTCTTGTTTCATGTAATAATGTGTTGCCATCATCATCACGAATATTAATATTTGCCCCATGCTCAATAAGTAAAGAAGTAATTTCGCCTCTTCAGCTTTAGGTGTGAGATATTGCTGATAGTCTGCGTGTTTGGTGCTGTTTACCCTGGCGATCGCTATAAATGTTTTTGTGGTTATAAATATTCTACAATTAGAACTATAAATACTAAGAAAAATTAGTCGTGTTTACCGATTTATTAAACCTACCAATTGACAGCGATCGCGCCAGTCGTACCGACCAAATTCTTAGTTTAGCTGGTATGACCTGGGATGACTACGAAAAGTTAACTAAAGAATATTTGGGGTATCGCATATCTTATTTAAATGGAGTAATAACACTCGTGTCTCCCAGTAAAAGTCATGAAAGAATAGCAGAAATTATTAATGGTCTAATCAAAACTTACTGTCGTAAATATAATTTGGCTTATTTTCCGATGGGTTCGACTACTTTAAAAAATCCTCCTTTGGCTGGAAAAGAGCCAGACCATAGTTTTGCTTTTGAAACGGATAAGTCTATTCCAGACCTAGCTGTGGAAGTTACCTATACGAGTGGTAGCGTTACCGATTTAGAAAAGTATAAATATTTGAGAGTAAAGGAAGTTTGGTTCTGGAGCAACAATGAAATTACTTTTTATCGTTTGGTCGATGATAAATATCAAGAAATAGAAGAAAGTATTTGTCTACCAAAACTATCTTCTAACTTTTTGATTACCTTTATTAATAGAGGGTTGACAGAAACCCCCCTGACTATTGAAGCAGATTTTTATCGGCAATTAGACTTTTGACGTTGGGAGTAAAATATTCTATTTCTCTAGAATAAAAACCCGAATCAAATAACCATCGATAACGTTGATAAATAGCCTCTTCAGCTTTGGGTGTAAGATATTGCTGATAGTCTGCGTGTTTGGTACTATTTATCCTAGCGATCGCCGTATTTAGATTAAGGTTTAATTCTGCTAGTACCTTGGCTAAATCTGAGTATAATTGCTCGTGTCGAATTACCGTTAAGTTATTGGGTATTGTGCCGTTGATGAGAAAATATTTTTCTATCTGTGAGGATTTACGTCCAAAATAGCGACTTTTGACAGCAAAAGTTTCAAAATCACTTTCCAAAGCAATTTTTTGCGCTTGTCCTTTATCCCAAGGATGTCCGAGACGCAGATAAAAATAGCGGGATACTTCCATTGCGTAAGGGTTGCGAATACCAGCAACGATTTTTTTAAAGCTAGCTAGAGTTTTTCCATATTCTTTTACCCATTCCTGTGCTTGTTGCAAATTACCATGACGTTTACCTGCGACTGCAATAATTTCGGGTGGATTGTGAGCCTTGTCTTTTACTACCTCTGGTAAAGCATAGTAGATAGGTTTGGGCAAAACCTCCAGTAATTTTTCAGTAACTGCCATTCCTCCCGTTTTGGGTACATGAAGAAAAAGCAAATCTTGATTAAATAGCATTATTAACAGATCGGGCAATATAGTCACATCAGCCCATTTATAGCCTTTGGCGATCGAATTAACAACAAACAATAAGCAAGATCTTACCAGCGATCGACAGTAATCTTTCAATTGGCTAATGGGAACTCTAGTCCGATTACTGCACAGTTAAACGTCTATTTTGTCAAGTACAATTTATACCAAATAGCTGCGATTACCCTGTAGTTCCAGACGGTGGTATGTATATATTGTCTGAGGAGCGTCTGAGCGTTCTCGATACCGATATTTTGTTTTTGACTGCTGATGACGATGAAAAGTCTCAAAAGGAGCTAGCTGATTGGCAACAAAAACCACTCTGGAATCAGCTAAAAGTAGTGCAAAACAAACAGGTATATTTAGTCAACTACGAGATCTGGCGGGGTGGCAATCCTATTGCAGCTAATCTTGTCATTGACGATTTGTATAAATACCTAGTCGAAAAATCTTAAATTTATTCTCCGTCTAGATTAAATCAATGTAGATAAGAACTCAATCTATCCTACCCCCTTTTCCCCATTACTAGTAGACTTAGACTAGCAACTTTGTTTTGAGGAATAAAAAAAGAGGTAATGTAAAGGAGAAGAATGGGACTATCGAAAAATGCCCAAGAAGAAATACATAGTGTCTCTCACACAATCGGAAAGGAATTTCTTGGAACAATTAACCAAGAAAGGTAAAACCGCAGCATATAAGATGAATCATGCCAGAATTTTGCTCAAAGCAGATATCAATCAAGAAGGAGGAGGATGGACAGACAGTCGCATTGGAGAGTCATTAGATATTGGTCACGCTACCCCAATCGAGAGTCAGACAAAGATTTGTCGAAGAAGGGATTGAATCAGCGCGATTGTCGGCGAGAACAAAAGAAACGTCGTCAGAAGATAATTGATGGCGAAAAGGAAGCTTATTTGGTCGCGATCGCGATTAGTGAAACTCCGTGCGGAAAGAGCAATTGGACTCTGAAGATGCTTGCGGACAAAATGGTAGAACTCAACTATGTTGAACAAGTATCAACTGAAACCATTAGAAAAACTCTAAAAAAAACGAACTTAAACTGCGGAAGGCAGTCGGACGGCGCACAGCTTGAGGTAACCTCAAGCTTGCGTCCCGACCTTGGTTAAATGAATCCTGGGTAATTCCACCACAGTCCAACGCAGAAGAGCGTTTGTTGTAGGTCAAATGTTTTAGATATTTATCAAAGTCCTGATGACGAAAAAAATCCTTGGCTCTGTTTTGATGAAAGCTGTAAACAGTTAGTCAAAGAAACCCGTGAACCCATCCCAGCAGAACCTGGTCAGAAGATACGTTACGACTATCAATACGAACGATCGGGGAGTAGCCAATCTGTTTATGTTTTTCGAGCCATTAACAGGTTGGAGACATATCGAAGTTACTAATTCTCTTTCCGCACGTCAAAATGTAATATACAAAGATTATGTTTTTGCCCCCAAGGCGATCGCGATCGGGCATCGCTGTGGCACTAGGCGATCGCGCCTCTGAATTGCTCTACAAATCAATCAAAATGGGACGCTTTGATTAAATAATGTTAATCAAATAGTTTTCCCGGGGATAAAAATAAGAGAAAATGATTCTAATAAAAAGAAGACAATT
>JASJEI010000449.1 GCA_030064795.1 Pleurocapsa sp. MO_226.B13
CAAAAGTCAGTCAACAAGCATTATCTCAAAGATTTTTAACCTTTCCTGCCATATTATTTGAGCGAATATTCCTCGAAATTTTACCTAAACTCAAGCTGAGATGGTCAACTCGTCAGAATCGACCGTTACCTGAAAGTGTTCAATTCACCCTATCTAAATTTGACAATATTTGGATAGCTGACGGTTCGACATTAGAGGCTTTATTTCGTAAACTCAAGAGTTTGTCAGAGGTAAAACCTGGAAAATTAGCGGGCAAGATGGGAGTGGTCATGAATTTAGTGACACGCTTGCCTGTAGCAATTTGGTTTCTGGAAAATCCTTGTGCTTCGGACACCCGTTTTGAAGACAATTTGTTAGAGCTAGTTTCACCTCAGACTTTGTTATTACTAGATCGGGGATTTTACCATTTTCAATTTTGGCAACAATTGCTCGACCGAGGAATTCACTTTATTACTCGCGTTAAAATTAATGCTGCCATTGAATATCAACAAGTTTTTACAGATGGTTATGGTTTACGCGATCGCTTAGTCAAAATCGGCTCTGGAACAACAAAGACTCCTGTTGTTACTCTTCGTTTAATTGAAGTCAGAGTCGGCAAGGTTTGGCATTCTTATCTAACTTCGGTGCTTGAGCCTGAAGTGTTGCCTCCTTACGTCATCATCGATTTATATCAAAAACGCGCTTCGTATTGAAGATGCTTTCAATGTAGTGAAACGACTTTTAGGACTGAGTTATCTTTGGACTGGTTCAATTAATGGCATTAAGCTACAGATTTGGTCAACCTGGCTCTTTTACTCAGTTTTAGTCGATTTAGGCGATGCCGTGGCTGATGAACTCTCACTTCCCTTTGACCGCATTTCTTTAGAAATGATTTATCGTGGTCTTTATTATTTTCATAGTGCTTCAAAGCGTGGAGAAGCCCATGACCCAGTTAAATATTTTTCTAATCCTGATATTCAGAAATGTTTGGGCATTGTTAAACGGCAGCGAAAACCCAACCAAAGGCTAATAGTTGCTCCCTTTCCAGATCAACAACGAGGTTCTGACCAGTTTTTCTTTCAATCTTCTTCTAAATCACCCTTGACACCTTGCTTTCAAGCTTAACTTGTTACCAATAGGCTAGTACTGAAGCTGGCAACATTGTGGAAGTAGCTTCGGGTAGCGAATCATTTAAGACTTTGGTTCAAGCAGTACAAGCAGCAGGATTAGTCGAAACTTTATCAGATTCTAGTTCTTCCTATACTGTTTTTGCTCCTACAGACGAAGCTTTCAGCCAATTACCAGATGGTGCATTAGAGTATTTATTGCAGCCAGAGAATCAAGAGGTATTGCAGCAGGTACTTTCCTATCACGTAGTACCCAATGAGATAATGTCCAGTGACATTTCTGGAGGCAGCGTCGAAACTCTCAACGGCGGAGTAGAAACGGAAGTAACAGATACAGGTGTTGTAATCAATAATGCTACTGTAATCGACCCAGATATCGAGGCAAGTAACGGTATAATTCACGCAGTAAATCGAGTTTTAATACCCGCAGATTTACAAAGCACTCTAGTGGACTGACACAGCTAATTTGATGCATTAGAAGAGTCCACAGATGAACACGGATGAACACAGATGATTTGTCTGTTGGATCGATACTCTTGGGTTGTCCAGATGCAGCAGATAGTCCTTGTTTTTCGCGCTCGTTTATGTCGGGTAGGATTGGACTGTTACCAGTCCGCACCCCCCTTAGAACCGTGCGTGAGACTCCTCGCCTCACACGGCTCAAGCCATACTTCAAGCTTTTGACTTGGTGTTATGTAGCTGTTTGTGACACATTATGTGTGTATGCACCAGGTTTTCAACGTCGTTTTGTCCGCCTTTGGCAACAGCTACTATGTGATGGGTTTCTATTTGTTCTCCATTGAGGAGGTATTCGCAACAGATGGGGCATTTGTAATTTTGATTTTTGGCTACTTGTTCGTATTTACTCCCTTTTGCCCAATATTGTTTACCCTGTTTTTGATTGCGTTTTTCCCAATAGTTCCTTAATTCTGGATTGTCAGGTGAATAATCTCCTGTAACTTTGACGTGTCTGATTATTGGAATTTTACTGATGTTAGGTAGAGAATAGAATTTTTCCTTGCCTCTTCTACTAACTCCGTAACAGGCAAATATCCAGTTATTTCCATCTATGTTGTGGAAGTACCGTTTTTTGACCCATTTTTTGTTTTTGTTGGGATGCCTACGCTTTGCCCAACGCCAGAGGTACATTGTTACTCGGTGATTGATATAATTGAAGGTCTTCTTACTAACCACTCCTCTGTAGTAGTTAGCAAATCCTCGGAGAATTGGTTTTAGTTTGGTAATAAGATTCTGTTGTGTCCATGTGGCACATTTTGAGATTGTACGACCTAATTCCTTACAGAATTTCAGCACTTTCTCTTTTTGAGGTTTAATTAGTAATTTGCCGTTATATTGGCGTAGATTAAACCCTAAAAAGTCAAATCCATTACTTATGTGAACTATCTTAGTTTTCTCCTCACTGATTTCTAGTCCTCTTTCGGATAACCATCGCTTAATCTGGGCTAAAGCGTCTTCGAGACTTTCCTTATTTCTCGATGTCACGATGAAGTCGTCTGCGTATCTGACAAATCCTAATGATAGTCTGTTTCCCCATTTATCCTTGGGTAATTTGATGGACTTAACTAGTTTTTCAAGACCATGTAGTCCTATATTTGCCAGTATTGGGCTTATCGCGCTCCCCTGGGGTGTTCCTTTATTTGTGGGGTTTTTTACTCCCTGATAGATGTATCCAGCTTTTAACCATCCTTTGATTGACTCCCTGGCGGGGTGTGTATTAATCATGTTCAGGATGGATTCATGAGCGATGTTATCGAAAAATCCTGTGATATCAGCGTCTAGAACCCAAGTATGTCTTGCTCCTCGTGGATTATTTACCAGATTATTGAAGCATTATGCTATCGCATCTTGACAACTCCTTCCAATCCTGAAGCCATAGGAATTTGGCTCGAATTGTGATTCCCATTGGGGTTCGAGTGTGTTTTTAACTATTATCTGCATGACTCTGTCCCTGATGGTGGGGACGCCCCCAACAGACTGCACACAGTGCAGAACCCCTTTCGGAAAGCGTCACCATTACTAATCCTATCCATCCCCTCTATGGTCAATCCGTGAGAGTACTTGCCCTTCAACGTTGGGGGCAGACTACCAGAGTAATTATCTCCCATCCGCAGGGAGGAACTCTCTCATTACCGACATCCGAGACCAGCTGGGAAATTACTTCACCCCCTTGTGTCTCATTCGAGAACAAGCCATTATTTGACCCAAAAAAACTGCTGCACTTGAGTCAGAGAGTAGAAAAAGTCTCGACTCCACACCCCAGCAAAGCTTCTAATTGTCAACAACCTAAAAAATTTGACAATCAGAAAATTGATGACGAAACAGTTCAAAATCCAGTCAATTCTCCTACCAGAATCCAACGAGCGCCGACAAAGATTGATCAGTCTAACAGCGAGATTAGTCGCCAAAATCCTCGACCAAGAAACCAAACCGACAGCACATTCGGGAGGTTCAGCTAATGGGGAATAAAATCGGTTCGACCCATCTGTCCCGCATTGCTTATGTTTATCTGAGGCAGTCTACCCCGTACCAAGTCGAGTCTAATCGTGAAAGCACAGAGCGGCAATACGCTCTAGCCAAGCGAGCTCTATCTTTGGGCTGGGACAACAGTCAAATCCGAATTCTGGACGGCGATTTGGGCAAAAGTGGTCAAACTACCTCAGGGCGAGAAGATTTCCATAAACTCATGGCAGCAGTCAGTTTAGGAGAAGTGGGAGCGGTTTTGGCCGAAGAGCGCTTCCCGCTTGTCCCGCTCTCAGGCAGATTGGCATAAACTCTTAGATATCTGTGCTTTGACTGATACTTTGGTTATTGACCATGATGGGATCTATAATCCCAATGATTTTAACGATCGAGTTTTGTTAGGCTTCAAGGGTACTTGGAGTCATACAGAACTCCACGGTATGCGACTACGCCTACAGGGAGCCAAACTTAATAAAGCCCTCAAGGGAGAACTCCGTTGTACTCCACCTACTGGTTATGTTTATGATGCTGATGGGCAACTGGTTTTTGACCCCGATGAAAGTGTCGTGGCTGCTATTCGTTTAGTGTTTGAGAAGTTCCGCTCCCTGGGAACAGCTTACAAAGTGATGCAATATTTTGCTCACTATGATCTGAGTCTCCCTCGGCGTATCTGGCGCTCGGGAGAGATTGGTACACTAGATTGGGGAGCAGCCAATCACAACCGTATTACCTCTATCTTACACAATCCCACTTACGCGCTTTACTTATGTTTATGGTAGAAGGCACTCTTTACCTGTGCTCGAATCAGGACAAATTATTGGTGTTAAAACCCAACAATTGCCCGAAGCAGAATGGAAAGTTGTCATTCATAATACTCATCCTGCCTATCTTACTTGGACCGAATATCAAGAAAATCAAGCACAATTAAAACGGAATTATGGATTAATCATGCCCGAAGGGAGAATAGGTTCTGCCCGCTCTGGAGCAGCTCTACTACAAGGATTAGTCATCTGTGGTAAGTGTGGTCGTCGTATGAGTCCTCGTTATTATGGCGACAGTGGTCATAGAGCCAATTATGAGTGTAATCAATTGCGAAAACAGAATGGTCAATTAAGTAAGTGTTGGAGTGTGGCTGCGGCAGCTATCGATCGGGCAGTTGCGACTCATGTCCTCGAAGCAGTAAACATTGAGCAGCTAGATATTTCCTTAGCTGTTTTAGAGGAGTTAGACCAACAGGCTAGTGAGTTAGAACATCAATGGCAGCTAAAATTAGAAAGGGCTCGTTATGAAGCTAGTCGTGCTGAACGTCAATATAATCTAGTCGAACCCGAAAATCGTTTGGTGGCTCGCACTCTGGAAAAACGATGGAATGAAAAATTGCAGCAATTGGCGGAATTAGAAGTTGCTTATGAACAAGCCAGACAGGTAGAACGTTTAGAACTGAATGAACAACAACGGCAGCAAATTCTACGATTAGCCTCTGACTTACCGGCTCTTTGGCACTGTGAGACGACCACGGCGGCTGAACGAAAAGAAATGTTGGGATTGCTGGTTAAACAGGTAGCTCTCTCTCCGATAGAATCTCCTACTCGACAAACCCAGATTGCTATTCTCTGGCATACGGGAGCGAAAACTGAGTTGAGCATCAAGCGTCCCACCAGTAGTGAAAAGCTTTCTACCTCTCCTGAAGTGATTGAAGCTATCAGAGAATTAAGAGCAGGTCAAACCTATGCTGAAATTGCCGAGCTACTCAATCAACGAGGTTTTCTCACCGGGAAAGGTCGAAAATTCACCCCCTCAGCTGTTAATTGGCTTTGCTGGAAGTTTCAGATTAAGAAACCGACATCCTCGAACTCAAAAGGTATTCGTGCCGATGGTTGTTATTCAACTAAAGCATTAGCTGAGAAATTGGGAGTAGGTATTCATACTATTCACTATTGGCGAGAAAAAGGTGTGCTTAAAGCCCATCAAGAATATCAAAGAGGGCCCTGGTGGTATTTGGTAAATCCAGAAGTATTACAAACTCTGCGCAGCAAAATCCATCGTGTACCTGTTAAATTCGCTTAAAATAGAGTTAACCTGGTTAACCATTGCTATCTAAAGTTATCAATCACAAAATTAATGTGTGGTTAACCAAGCCAGTCCTTGAGATAGAGAGGAAGAGACAAGGCAAATATCTGTGAGTTTTTTGCCTTGTCTCCTTGTCTTGAAGCGAGCAGGATGAGGATGCCAGTAGCCCATTGAGTTAACTGGGTTAACCTTTATGAAAGAATGACCATAATTAGCCTAAATAGGAAGTAAACCAATGTCCCGACGAACATTAGCTGCCGCCAAAATTCCTCAAGATTGGTCAGATGTGTTAGACCAACGTGCTCAATTGGAGGGTAAGTCTAGAAGTCAGATCATTCAAGAAGCCATTGCCCAATATCTCGACCAGCCCCTTGACCAAGAATTGACTCTTGTTTCACTAGCTTTAGAGATAGATTCCTTAAAAAAGCAGTTGTCGATGTTGAGTCTCTCTTACCAAGATCTGGCTATGGAGCGCGACCAGCTCAACAAGATGGAGCAAGATGGTGGAACCGAGAAAAAAACTCCTCCCCAGGTTAAACATAAATCTAAAGAGAATCATTTGGTTAACACGGACTTGGATTACTCTAAGTTAGTTAACCAATTCCTCAAACAAGAGCACCTCGGCAGACAATCAAGCAAAGCTAAGTTCCTGCTCAAATTTGTCAAATATCTTTCCTCTCAGTTGAATGGCAGTGTCAAGGTGGGAGAAAAGTAAGTCAGATAGAATCCGCGAACCACTAGGAGCCAGCGCAGATCGCCTTTGGAAATCGATCACGATCGCTCTTTGGAAATCGATCACGATCGCACTGCGAGCCAGCGCAGATCGCTATATGATCATTGTACATTTCATACTGATCGCTATAATTATCCCAAAAGCCTACTTGAAGGAGGTGCATTATGCCTACACCGTCGGAATTCCGAGGGGACGTTTCTTGCCATTGGGTTTAGGAATATAAACCCTTTTTGTGGGTTTTGCTTGTGGCAAAACCCATTCATTAGCAAGTTTCACTCGCTCTTCAGGAGTGTTTATCACCTCCTTGTCTATTCCTGCTGTTAGCTTTCCGGCGTTAACCTGAGTGATTTGTCTAACACTTAACAATAGATTTGACCGACTTCTTAGTAACAGTTTTTGCAGATTTCTCATCCGCTTCAACTGACCGAGTTGTTTGGCACGAAAGATTCTCTGACGCAAATTCCTAACAATCTTCCGGGCTTTTCTCCAGTTAACCTGTGACCAGTCCGTTAGTTGTCCGTTGACTCCGTTTATCAAATTTGCATTTGACACCTAATTTCATCTCCGTTTGGTTTTCTTGTCATCGATTCTTTTTCGTATAAGACCCAAGGGAAGTCTGCTATTCCTTTCAGTCAAGGGCAAATTTTGAACCCTTATCCCTCCCATTACAGGAGGACTTTCGCTTTTTCCCTCATCTTCTACCCTCCAGAGATTTCCGTCTTCGTTACCTCAAACCTACTCATTGGCTCGACCAACCTTTGAGACTCTGTAGGGTTTACCCTGTTGTATTGCTTAGTTTTCTTTGAGTGGTTAGGATGGGTGACTATTCTGCGGCGGGAGTTGTATTCCTACGTTCATTAGAGGCTGCAACTAATGAACTTACCCGCTTACCTTTTTGGTTAGAGCCTATCAGGACTAATTTGGCTCTTTTTACCATTACGCAGTTTAATCATCACCTTAGACTACGTTCATCCTTCCATTCTTTTTCCTCTAGCTCCTATGACCGTTTTAAGTCCTAACAGTTTAGGCTACATTCGGGGCTTGCATTCCTTCCGTTTCATTACTTACTTCGAAAGTAGCCGGACTCTTTCGAGTCTTTTCCGTGAGGGTGAGGGGCTACAAAAAAGTTAGTCAAAGTTGGTCAGCCTTATTCAAATGGATAAGTTTTAGCCAGAGGTTATTGCCCGCCGACCGCCCCAATTGTGAGGGGTAAGCGTGTCAAAGTCCCCAAATTCGTAGGGGCGGT
>JASJEI010000094.1 GCA_030064795.1 Pleurocapsa sp. MO_226.B13
ACGAATTTGGGGACTTTGACACGCTTACCCCTCACAATTGGGGCGGTCGGCGGGCAATAACCTCTGGCTAAAACTTATTCATTTGAATAAGGCTGACCAACTTTGACTAACTTTTTTGTAGCCTCCTGCTTGTCTCAACACATAACTTTGTTAACCGAACAGTATTGGTTATTCCCCCATCTCCCCATCTCCCCTACTTCCTCTGCTCCTCTGCTTCTTCTGCCTAGTCAGCTTTTAAGTATTTCATCTAAGCTTGGAGTTTGGGCTTTTTTGCGTGACAATATTAAGACTGATTCCATCACTGGTAAATAATAATGTCTTCGAGCAAAATAACCAATCAAACTATTCCTGTAGATAAAATTCGCTACAACGAGCAAGGGCTAGTACCTGCGATCGCCCAAGATTATCTGGACGGGACAGTATTAATGATGGCGTGGATGAACCGAGAATCCTTACAAAAAACCATCGATACGGGAGAGACTTGGTATTGGAGTCGTTCCAGACAGGAATTATGGCACAAAGGGGCAACTTCTGGACATATTCAAAAGGTGCGATCGCTCCGTTACGATTGCGACAGTGATGCACTTTTGATTACAGTCGAACAAATTGGCGATATTGCTTGTCATACTGGCGAGCGTAGTTGTTTTCATCAAGTAACAGAACAGAAAATAGCTCCTCCCGCCGATACCCTATCAGAAGTATATCGAGTCATTTGCGATCGCGTGGTTAATCCTAAAGAGACTTCCTATACCTGTCAGTTATTAGCAGGGGGAGACAATAAGATTCTCAAGAAAATTGGTGAGGAATCAGCGGAAGTAGTTATGGCTTGTAAAGATGACAATCCAGAAGCGATCGCCTCGGAAGTGGCGGATTTGTTTTACCATACTTTAGTAGCGTTGGCTCATCACAATGTAGATCTTCGCGATGTTTATCGTCAACTGCAATCTAGACGATAATTTTAGTTACGAGTCAGTGGATGTGCATTTATCGTTCGGAGTCATTAGTCAGCCGAATACATAGCAGATTAATCCAAAATGAATCCAGAAAAAAGCGATCGCCCTACCCCTTCAACTAATAACCAACAGCCTTCAGTAGATAACAAAATAAATCTTCTTTTACAAGCAGCAGCAGATTGTGCTAGTGCTTTATTGAGTGATGATGATTTTGAACGAGGTGTCAATCGAGCGTTAGAGATATTGGGAACGAGTGCGGGTGCAGATCGCTTGGGAATAGACGAGCATATAGAAGATGCGACGGGGGAAACTATTGGTCATTTGCTAGTTCATCCCTATGAATGGCTTTCTTCCTATGCTGCTTCTCAGTTTGCTCATCCTGAAATGAAGATAATTCCTTACGATGGGATTGAGGAACTATACGAACAATTAAAAGTAGGTCAGCATTGGGGTGGCTCAATTGAAAATTTTCCCGAACCATTTCGCAGCAATCAACAAGAAAAACTAGGTGTCAAAGCAACTTATTCTATTCCAATTACAATTGATGGAGAATATTGGGGATTAATTGGCTTAGATTTTTGTCAAACTGCGAGGGAATTAAGCGATGCAGAAATAGCGGTATTAAAAACTGCTGCTGCTTGTATTGGGGGAGCAATCGATCGCGAACGCACGCGACGGGCAAAAGAAGAGGCAGAACGCAATATTTTATTAGAACGAGAAAAGACAGCCCAAGAACGAGCGATTCAACTGCAAGAACATAACCGTGTCTTAGAACAGCGCGATCGCATTTTAGCAGCTACCGCCGAAGCCTCAAGTGTTTTGTTGACGGGGGCAGAGTTTGATGAGGCGGTAAACAGAGCATTGCAGATTATTGGGGAAACTATTGATACAGATCGAGTAGATGTTATTGAAATATGGCAAAATTCATCACCTTTTCGGAGCAAAATGATAAAAGCAGGGATTAAAGTCCTTCATGCTGTTCCGATTTTTATTGAAAACAAATATTGGGGTCTTATTGGTATTGATGATTGTCGGGAAGAAACACGCCGTAGCGAAGCGGAACTAAGTATTTTAAAGACTGCTGCTGCCTGTATTGGGGGTGCAATCGAGCGAGAACGCACGCGACGGGCAAAAGAAGAGGCAGAACGCAATATTTTATTAGAAAGAGAACGAGCAGCCCAAAAAAGAGCGATTGAATTAGCCGAACATAACAGGGTTTTAGAACAGCGCGATCGCATTTTAGCAGCCACTGCCGAAGCGTCTAGTGTCTTGTTAGCAGAAGATGATTTTGATGAGGCAATAAACAAAGCATTGCAGATTATCGGGGAAAGTATTGATACAGATCGCATCGTAATTGTAGAAATTTTTGAGAATCCATCCGATCCTTCATATCTATATTGGAAAATTACATATGAGTGGGATTCAGCTTGTGCTGTTTCACAAATTTCTCATCCAGAAGTATTTCAAGGAAGTTGGGAAGGAATAGAAGAATGGTACGAGCTTTTCAATAAGGGGCAAACTATTAGCTGTCAGCTAGAAGAAATCTCAGAACCTTTTCGTAGCTTACAAGCCAAACTAGGTGTAAAAACCTTTAATAGCGTTCCTATTTTTATCGAAGGTAAATACTGGGGAAATGTCAGTGTTGATGACTGTTGGGAAGAAACACACCGTAGCGAAGCGGAACTGAGTATCTTAAAGACTGCTGCTGCTTCTATTGGGGGAGCGATCGAGCGAGAACGCACGCGACGGGCAAAAGAAGAAGCAGATCGCCAAATTTTACTTGAAAGAGAACAGGCAGCACAAGAAAAGGCTAACCAACTAGAAGAACACAATCGAGTTTTAGAACAGCGCGATCGCATCTTAGCAGCCACAGCAGAAGCCTCTAATGTTTTATTGACAGGGGAAGACTTTGATGAAGCAGTAAATCGGGCTTTACAGATAATTGGTGAAGCTTTAGATACCGATCGGGTTGATGTTATTGAAATATGGCATAATCCATCCCAGCCATCAATTATTCCACATTGGCGAATGCTATACGAATGGAATTCACCTGGTACAATATCACAAATTTCCGATCCAGAACTATCTCAAGGAAGCCACGAAGGAATAGAAGAGTGGTACGATCTTCTTAGTAAAGGGCAAAGTATTAGATTGCCATTAGAAGAAATGTCCGAACCGTTTCGTAG
Organism: Pleurocapsa sp. MO_226.B13; assembly: GCA_030064795.1. Next base: position 3,140 of record JASJEI010000094.1, read on the forward strand.
CGGACAGGCAAAAATAGGAGTAAAAGTCCTATATGAAGTTCCTATTTTTATAGAAGGTAAGTTTTGGGGTCTTATTGCTTTTGATGACTGTCGCGAAGAAACAAATCGCAGCGCAGCAGAATTAAGTATTTTAAAAACTGCTGCTGCTTGTCTTGGCGGAGCGATCGAGCGAGAACGATCGCGACGGGCAAAGGAAGAAGCAGAACGCAATATTTTATTAGAAAGGGAAAGATCGGCACAAGAAAGAGCCAAACTGCTGCAAGCTGTAGCTACGGTGGCTAATTCCCTGTTGCGATCGCCCGATTACCATACTGCTTTACCAGAAGTCTTACAAATCTTAGGGGAAGCAGTCAAGAGCGATCGCTGTAGCTTAGTAGAAAACGTTCCCGATCCCATAACGGGTAAAGCAGCCGTCAAACTGCATACAGAATGGTGTCGTAAAGGTATTACCAAATCGGTTGAATCCACACCAGAGTTAGAAACTGCCTTATTGTGGGAATATTTTCCGCAATTTCAAGAAAAACTAACTCAAGGAGAAATCTCTAGTTTTTTAATTGACGAACTATCAGAACCCGCCCGTAACATTTTACAGGCACAGAGAAATGTTTCTATGACTTTAGTTCCCATTATGGTGCAGGGAGAATTTTGGGGGGTATTTGGGTTTGACTATTGCCAAGAAGCGCGGATCTTTGAGGAAGAAAATACAGCAGTTTTTGCTATTGCGGTTGATAGTATTGCTGCTGCGATCGCACGAGAACAACAGAATGAAGCATTAAAAGCCTCGGAAAAACGCTTTCGAGAACTGTTTGAAGCTAGTAACGATGCCATTAATTTTGTCGAGTTCGATCCACCCGTTCCTATTAACTTACCGATTGAGGAACAAATAGAGCGCATTTATAGTTCTTATCGGTTTACTGATATTAATCCCGCAGGAGAAATACATTGTGGCTTGAGTCGGTCAGAGATTGTAGGCAAACCCCTAACAGTCATACATTCGCCAGAGTCAGCAGGACATCGATCGCTGATGCGCCGAATGATTGAAAATGGTTGGCAGATTACCAACGCAGAATCAGAAGATATTGATGCCAATGGTAAAAAACGCTACTGGTTGAGTCATTTATTTACCACTATAGAAAATGGCTACGCATTAAGAGGGTGGGGTGTTGTTAACAACATTACTCCGCTCAAAGAAGCACAACAAGCCTTACTCGAAGCCGAACAAGCGCGATCGCGTGAACTAGAAGCTATCAACGCCAAGCTGCAACAAGCACTAAAAGAACTAGCTGAATCGGAAAAACGTTATCGAACTCTGTTTGAGTTGAGCAATGAAGGAATTTATCGCTTTGAGATGGAACAGCCGTTCTCTATTAAACTTCCCATAGAGCGACAACTAGAACTATTGTATCGACATTGCTATATTGCTGAAGCCAATAACACCTTTGCCGATCATTACAAACTAAGTAGCCCAGAGGAAATCATTGGTACAAAACTTGTTTCTTTTTATGCTCAAGATTCAGAAACGAATTTAGAGAACAACCGCACTATCTTTGAAAACGGGTATCAATTGCGTAATGGTGAAACCGAAGAAACTGATGCCAATGGTCAACCTCGGTATTTTCTGTGGAACGTCGTCTGTGATATCAGAGATGGATATTTCTGGGGCGGTTGGGGAATGCAAACCGATATTACCGAACTTAAACAAGCACAACAAGCCCTACTAGAAGCCGAACGACAACGGGTAGCACAACTAGAACAAAGTAACCAAGTCTTATCTTTACGAGATCGATGGTTAGAAGCAACCGCTAATGCAGCCAATCAATTATTAGCGACTCCCGATCTCGATGCAGGAATTAATGCAGCACTGAAGATGCTAGGGGAAAGTTTGGATTGCGATCGCGTGTGTGTTTTACAGCATTCTGATGACCCTACTGGAAAAACTTTGGGTTTTTGGTGTCAACTTTACGAATGGGATTCTCTTAATACTATTTCTCAACTTCATCATCCTCAACTGAATAAGATTTCTATTGATAGTGTTGAAGATCATTTTGCTCAATTATTAGCAGGACAATGGTGGGGTGGTTTAATAGATGAATTTCCTGAACCTTTCCGTAGTGGACAGATAGAATTAGGAGTAAAATCTACATACGCCGTACCGATTTTTGTTGATGGAAATTACTGGGGAATAATTGGTGTCGATTATTGCCGAGAACCAAAACGCTTAACGGAAGTTGAAATTGCCGTCTTTAAAACCGCAGCAAGCTGTGTGGGTAGTGCTATTTATCGCCAGCAGATTCAGCAAGAAAGAGAAGAAGCCGAAAGACAAAGATTAGTCCAACTAGAAGCAAGTAACCAAGTATTATCCTTACGAGATAGATGGTTAGAAGCCACCGCTAATGCAGCCAACCGCTTGCTAGCAACCCCCGATCTCGATACGGGAATTAATGCAGCCTTGAAGATGTTAGGAGAGAGTTTAGATTGCGATCGTGTGGATGTCATGCAGCATTTTGAAGATGATACTGGAGAATATCCAGCATTTGTGCGTCTGCTTTACGAATGGAATTCAACTTATACAACTCCTCAAATTCTGTATCCACACTTCTATCAAGCTACCTGGCATGAAGAATGGTTAATATCAGCAAAAGCAGGAGAATTTACAGGTGGGACTATCGATGAATTGGATGAACCATGCCGAAGCGAACAGCTAGAAGTTGGAGTTAAGTCTCTTTATAATGCACCAATTTTTGTCAACGAAAAGTTTTGGGGAATTCTCGGAATCGATTTTTGCCGAGAAGCTAGACAATTAACCCTACCTGAAATCGCTGTTTTTAAAACCGCAGCAAGCTGTGTGGGTAGTGCTATTTATCGCCAACAAATTCAACAGGAACGAGAAGAAGCCGAACGACAAAGGGTAGCCCAACTAGAAGAAAGTAACCAAATACTATCTTTACGAGATAGATGGTTAGAAGCAACTGCTAATGCAGCCAACCGCTTGTTAGCAACTCCCGATCTCGATGCAGGAATTAACGCAGCCCTCAAGATGTTGGGCGAAAGTTTAGATTGCGATCGCATAGATGTTATGCAGCATTTTGAAGATGATACCAAGGTAACTTTGGGATATATGCAGATGCTTCATGAGTGGGATTCAACCGATACTAATCCACAGATTCTACATCCAGAACTAAATCGAATTATCTGGCATGAAGAATTTAGAGAATGGGCAATTGCTTTAAAAGCGGGAGAGTTTGCAGGTGGTATTGTTGAAGAGTTTACTGAACCTTTCCGCAGCGAACAATTAGAACTTGGATGTCAATCTACTTACGCTGCACCAATTTTTGTAGGCGAACAGTTTTGGGGTATTTTAGGTATCAATTTTTGTCGAGAAGCAAGACGTTTAACTCTACCTGAAATTGCCGTATTTAAAACCGCAGCAAGCTGTGTTGGTAGTGCCATTTACCGCCAACAAACGATCGCAGAACAGAAAGAAGCCGAACGCGCCGTACTCGAAGAACGCAACCACCTAGCGCGGGAAATTCACGATACTATCGGTCAGTCTTTCACCGCAATTGTCATGCAGCTTGAGGCTGGCAAACGTTTGTTGAGTGTTAATCCCGATCGAGTTTCTTCTTGTCTCAATCTCGCCCAAAATTTGGCACATCAAGGAATTACTCAAGTACAGCAGTCACTATGGACTCTGAGGGAAAATGCTGACGAGTACAACGATTTAGTTGCTGCTTTTCAAAGATTGGTCGCTACTTTAAATACTAATGTTCCAGTTAGGATAAAATTCTCAAGCTCAGGCACTCAGCCCCCTTTATCTCCCGATGTTAGTCTTAACCTGTTACGCATCGGTCAAGAAGCTGTCACCAATGCCCTCAAACACGCCGAAGCCCGACAGATAGATTTGAATCTGATCTTTAATAGCGATCGCCTACAGCTAGAGATTAAAGATGATGGACGGGGTTTTGCTCCCGAACTGCTTGGGGTTAATAGCGGTTTCGGTATTAGAAGTATAGAACAGCGAGCCGAACAGATTAACGCTGTGGTAAATATTATAACTAACCCAGGTAATGGTACAGCTATTACTGTAACCGTTCCTCTCACCATTATTTAGGGCTTACTGAAAAACTTGAGACGCAAGATTTGACCTTAGAAATAGCTATAAGCTATAAGCTCTGAGCTTTTTTAAAAGCTTTAGTTTTAGTGAAACAGTGTCAGGTTTTAGACACGACTTGGAAGGTTTCTAAATCAAAAGAGATTTAATGTAGAACATAAACACTATGAAGGCATCATCACCTCCAGAACTTGTTCTGTAGATTTTCCTTGAAGCCATAAGCTTTGACTCAGTTCAAGTAAGTTGTGTAAAGCTTCGCGAGTAAGAGAATAGAGTCGTTGACCAATAGTTGGCTCGTTTTCTTGAGTCAAGTTAAACCGTTCAGATTTTCCGCCACTACAACTAGCGGTTTGGAGTACCGATTGCGCTACACAACTCAAACAGAAGTGACGTTTTACCGCTTCTTCATTCCGTAGCTGAGCCGACTCGAAACCAACCAATTGTTTGGAGAACTCATGAAAAATTTCTACCGACCAACGATAACTCCAGGTAGCAAATACCCTCGAAGCATCCCAATGCTTTGCATCAGTCAAGAGAAATCTTGGAGAATCACTCAAATCGGATTTCTCATGCACAATCACCAATCGTTTTCGACCATATTTTTTCAGCCGAACTACCTTGGTAAAAGCCCAAATTTCTCGTTGCTCGCCATTTCGACAGCGCACTAATTTATAACGAAAGCTTTCTGGATGTTCAGTTTTTAATTCTTCTGTTACTTGATCGACTCTTTGCCATTGACTATGCCACATAATATTACGTGAACACTCTACTTCTGTGACCCAATGTTTCCCTGAAGCTTCAATCACTTCAGTTAGAGGACGAGATAACACTCCTTGATCGAAGCCATAGTCTGCATTCGGAAACTTTCCTGACGACTCTAATTGACGGACAAGATCAACTGCTATCTCGGTTCGCTTGCGATAAGCTAATCGATTTTTGTGATCATGAAGCAATTCAAGTAAGCGCTCTCTTACTTGCTCCATCTGCTCGTAGTTTTCTTTCGCCGTCATCTCCAAATAAGCTAACTCTTCTTTTTCATAGTTAGGATGTTGAACCTCCACTGCAATTCCATCTATTCTTTGACCATTAGATATTGATGCTGTAACCACTGTTTGGTAGCAACGACCGCATCGATTCACATAGTCGTATGCTTCCTTGGCTGCAAAGATTTTTTCACTATGAGGATGATACGAGAATGTCCAGTCCAGAGCGATTATTTCTCTTCCTTTTCCTTGATGTATGGGAGCTAATACTTTTCTATGCTGTCTCATCAATTCCTCATATTTCCACCCTGCTTCAAACACTGCCTCATGCATTGCTCTTCTGCTTATTTTCTGTTCTTCATCCCATACCAGTTGGCTGTAAATTCCTTGAAGGGTTTTGTTTGGACTCATTAGTAGTCCATTAATGTAACGACTAATATGTTGGAATCCTGCCTCTTTACTAAATACTTTTCGATAAGATTTCAGAAACTTAGCTATTGTTGCTGGGATGCCAACTAGGGGAAGCATTTTTATCAAGGGATATCTCCCCGAGAGAAAACCTGGTCAAAGTTGGTCAGCCTTCGCCGACCGCCCTACGAATCAATACTGTTCGGTTAACGACTAAGCAGCCTGTGGAGCGAGGGCCAAGGTGAGTGGTTGAAGTTGGGTTGTGCCACTTCTGTGTGAGCGTTTCTTGCTCTTGAATTTGGAGCGAGGCTTTTTGACCACTCGGGGATTAGTTCTGCCTTGTCGGGGAGGAATCTCTTGCTCTAGAATCTCCTCCATTAACCAACTGACAAACAGAGGAAGCGTAGTGATCGTGGCCTGTTGAAACAGAGTCACAGCGCGACGCAGGACACGCAAACTGCTAGTAAATCCTAAGCGCAAAGGGGAAATACCAATATCTGTGGACGCTTTGAACATCAAACAGCGCACAGCCCAATGGGCTAAGAGCCAACCATAAATTTCTTGTACAACCAAGCGGGGTGTTTTGGAGCGAATGGGAGTCTTGCGACTATTAAGATGAGTTTTCAATTCATCCAAGGTATTTTCGATTTCCCACCGCATATGATATTCTCTGGCTAATAGCAGAGCGGGAAACAAAGCAAGATCTACCAAATCGGTAATCAATCGATAGACTTGTTCGGTGCCGTTTTCTTCAATGACATACTCAATTACTCGGACGGGAATTCTCGTCGCTCCTTTTTTCTTAGATTGGCGGTCAGGAGCGATCCAAGATAGATAGGAACCGTCAGCCAACTCTTGGACGACTTCAAACTTAACAAGGCGCGGGAATTCGCCCCAAAATATGGCATTTTTGGTCAAGAGCAGCTTTAACCATTTTAAAAGAGTGAAGTCCAGGCGTCCCAACTTAACAACATTCCTTCTCCTACTGACCGCAGCAGCTTTCTGGCTTTAACTCTTTCACCGATTTTATAAGGACTGATGAGAGCATCAGTAATGAGGTGAGTTCCCAACTCTACTAACAACACCAATCTGGCTTTGGGAAAGGCAGCATGAGTACCTTTTCTGGTACCTGGATAACCGAAGACCCTGGCATTAGCGTCTGTATCAGGGATATCGAAAACCGTACCGTCAATTCCCATCCACCGCAATCCATTCAGAAATGCCCCTGGTGTCTGAGGAGTTGCTAGAGGTCTTGCCAGCTTTTCAAAGAGCCGAGTCATTACTCTTGGTCCAACTCGATTACGAGCCCCACTAATTGAAGAGCCACTCGGGGTTCCCCAACGGCAGCCTTTGGGTATCCATTGAGCTGCCAGCCCTGCCACCAAATTCTTGAAGACATCAATGATGGAGTCAGCCGACCAAAGATTCATGGCAATTACTAAAGCTACGATAACGTAGGTTGGGAGAATCCGATGCACGTTTTTCTTGACTATCAGTAAAGGCGATCGCTTCTTCAAGAGCTTTTGAGGACATCACCAATTCGAGTGCTGGGAATAAGTCACCTGATTGGATTTTTGGAGAAACTAGAGTCAATTTAGGAAGTTGCATTTAGATTATTTCTAACAAACTTCCATTTACTCATATTTTCTGCTTAACCGAACAGTATTGC
>JASJEI010000439.1 GCA_030064795.1 Pleurocapsa sp. MO_226.B13
TCTACCGAACCGTACATGAGACTTTCGTTCATACGGCTCCTCAGTCATTAGGCACTTGTCAGGTGTACCCCATCGTGGCAGTGGCGGTGTATAAGGGTTAGGTTCTCCCATTTATTATTGTGGTGGTTCCTGTCGATGTGATGGATTTCCATGAGGTCTTCCATGTTAAACCTAAGTCCACAGTGGGAGCATTTTCCTTTTTGCTGGCAAAGTAGATAGGCGACTTTTTTGCTGACTTCAGGATGTCGTCCCATTCTTGTTGACCAGTAAACCCAGTCTCCATCATAGGGACTTCTATCCTGCGTCACCTTCACCCACCGTTTGATTTTGGTTTCGGAGTGTTTGGGGAGTCTGTATTGACCCACCATAAATGTCCATTGATAGCCTTCATGGTAGTCGAAGTATTTCCGATATATCCAGTGAAGGTTTTTCTTGGGATGTCTTCTCCTTGCCCACCTCATTAAGGCCCGAACGGTGAAGTGAGTTAGGTATTTAAAGGCTTCCGAGCTAACCTTTGTTGAGTAGTAGTTACACCACCCGACTATTCTCGGTTTTAGCTCGCTGATGAGTGCCAATTGGGATTTTGATTTGCCCTTTCTGATGATTTCCTTGATTTGGTCTTTGTGTCTTTGGATGCTTTGTTTGTTGGGTTTAATTAAGGTTTTGAAACCTTTTTGCCTTTTGCCAGAACTATATTTACTGGCTGAGTATTGACGGACATTAAACCCTAGAAAATTGAAGCCAGGGGGTTCACCGTTATGCGGGACTAGAGTGTTGACCACTCTAGTTTTTGACGGCTTAAGTTCTAGTCCAACTTCCTTCAACCATGTCTCAATTAAGTTTTTGCATTCCACGATGACTTGAACATCACTATGGAGGATCACAAAGTCATCGGCATATCTGACCATGTAGGCATTTGAGTTGACGCTTTTGACTAGGTGTTCCATTCCGTGCAATGCGATGTTGGCTAGGAGCGGAGAAATCACTCCCCCTTGAGGCGTTCCTTTCTCGTTTTTGTGGAATCCCTTTCGGTCAAGAATCCCCGTTTTTAGCCATTGCTTGACTTTGCGGTTCACCGAGGGACTTGTTTCCATTTTTGCGATTAAGGTTTCATGGTTGATGTTGTCGAAGCATCCGGCAATGTCAGCATCAAGAACATATTTGTCATGATGTCTGAGACAGTTGTGCAGTGCTTCTATAGCATCGTGACATGACCTTCCGGGTCGGAATCCGTAGCTATTGGGTTCAAACTTAGCTTCCCATTGGGGTTCCAGGGCCATTTTGACTAGGGCTTGAACTGCCCGGTCGTACATGACTGGTATTCCTAAAGGTCGCTTCTCGGTTTTCCCAGGTTTAGGTATCCAAACTCTTCGGATGGGCTTCGCCTTTTCCTGCAAGTTTAGATGATTGGCAAGTTTGAGCCTTTGTTTTGGGGTTAAGGATTTTACCCCATCTATTCCGGCTGTTTTCTTACCAGTGTTATCCTGGGTCACTCGTCGAACCGCTAGTGCTTTGGCTGACCAGGATTTCATCAGTAGTCTCTGAAGTCGCCGTACTTGCCGACTGTCGCCACGCTTTGAGGCTTGGTAGATTCTCTTTTGGAGCTTAAACACATTTCTCTCTAGCTTTTGCCAGGGAATTGTGTTCCATTCATACATCGGTCGTGCCGTGTTCATAACTTATGAACTCTACTGGGTGACTCTACCTTCCTAATTACCGTGTCTCTGTCAGCATATCCTTTGGCTTTCCCAAAGGCTTTGGCTTTTGAGACAATCCTTCCCTTACATGACTTACGGATGACTTCCTACTTGGTTATCGACCTGACCAAGAGTTCGTGTAAGGGTTATTTCGTTCCCAGTATCCGTTTTTACGTCTGATTTAGGTTCTTACTATGTGCCGGGTTACTTTTAGAGGCTTATTTTCACTTAGGGAACCGTGAAAACCATTTCACCATGTCCATTTTGGACGTAGCCTATCAGCCTTATTTGGCTACTTAAGGGTCACGACACTTAAGACATAAGTTTCTTGCGTAACCTTGTCAGACTATGCTCGAAGGGATTCCGGCTTAGGCTGCCAGTTACCTCCTTTTGACCCATGCACCGCAAGGTATAGGTTGTCACTCTATATCTTGTGGGTCATGCTGTCCTCCGAAGCCCTCGGAGGGAGAGAATTGACTCTCGTCTCACTCTCACGGATAACCGAGTTGTCAAGGTTCAGATTTTGGAAAGATTAAGGCACTTTCCCTGATTCCTTGCCTCTAATCCCCCACAGTTGTGGTTTCTAGAGAACGAATCGCACTCCCCATGCCCTTGGGTACTGTTCGATCGTTCCATCCCTAGTATTTCCATTCCGCGTTTGAGAACGTTTAGTGCGGCATTAGTGTCACGGCACAACTTGATTCCGCAACTCGGACATTCATGAGTTCGAGTGCTAAGCGACTTCTTGACTCGATGCCCGCAGTTGTAGCAGTCTTGGCTGGTGAAAGCCGGATTGACGGACACAACGGCTTTGTCCCAAACTCGCCCGTAGTAGTCTAGAAAATCAGTAAACTGACTCCAGGCTGCATCGGAAATAGACTTTGCTAGATGATGGTTTTTTACGAGGTTTCGCACTTTTAAGTCCTCATACACCACGACATCGTTAGATGACACTAGCGCCCGCAGGGTAAGAGCATCTCAATCAGGCTTGACAAAAGGCTTTGAGAATAGTGGTCATGTAATCGTTATTCATCGCGGCTCGTTTCTGTTTTTGTCGCAAACTGCGTTGGAGAGTGGTTTCTTGACGAAGAACATTCAAAGCCAAGCGCCGGAGTCAAGCTAAATTGTGGGGACTATGACCGGAACGAATCCGACAGTAATCTTCATTAAAAGTCACATCTAAAACCCAATGAACTGGGTTCTCAATTCCCCAGTGCTGTCGAATAATCTTGCCTAAAAGGGAAGCATTAGCGGGAAGAGAAGACAGATAAAACTGGACTTCCCGAGTCGTTTTATTCCAGAGATGACGAATTCGTTCGACGACGACAATCGTTTGAAGTCCACACCATTGTTCTTGATGATGAAGATGGGTAAACTTTGAGACGGGAATCGCCCAAACTCGACGTTTTTCAACGCGATGATGCCCTTTTTCAAGGCGTTGCTCATAGCTAACTTCGCTGGGGTCACAAGGAGATTTTCTCAAGGATTCAAACTCTTCCTCAATTTGAGCGTAAAGAGTGGGATGATTCTTTTTTAAAGCGAGGACATAATCCGCTTTTTGGGCTTGAATTTGTCGGACAATTTCAACTTGAGTTCCTATGGCATCAAGAGTGACAACAGCCCCTTGAATGTCTAATCATTTTAATAAAGTGGGAATTGCGGGAATTTCATTGGACTTATCTTCGACCTTAACTGGTCCTAAAATTAATTGTTGTTTCCCCGCCCAAGCCGTCAGTAAACTTAAGGCTTTAATGCCCTTTTCTCGGTCATAAGAGCCTCGCAGGCATTTCCCATCTATCGAGACCACTTCTCCCACCAAAGACCCCAGAATACTTTGAAGCCATTGGGCTAATATTCGCTCTAATTCCGTAGGATTTATCCGTTCAAAAACCCGCCGAAACGTATCATCGGAAGGAAGACCATTGGGCAATTCTAAAAACTCTTTTAACCCGATAGATTTGCCCCGTCCATAATTTTCCATATCTTCCCAACCTTCCGCACCCGCAATAACGGCTAAAACCGCTATCACTAAAATGTCTTTTAACAAATGTCTTTGAGTTCGGTGTGAGCGAGGGTCTTTAATTTCTTCAACATAACTTAATAAGTTGTCTTGTATTTCAGAGAGAGAGGGAATGGATTGAAGTCGAGTCCCGGTCTTTTTGTTTTTCGCTTCAACCGTGGGGGCAAAACCTTTAGCCATAATCTTGAATTCAAAACACTCTCAATTTGGATTCATCTCAATCTTAACAAAATCTATTCAACCCAGCCTGATTTACATTTTGGATTTTTTGTCAAGTAAATTGGCTACAAAATTAGATGAGCTTACCCTGACAGTTTATTAACATTTTCTAGATATAATTTGGCTATATTGTTCAATACTCCGGACAGTTTTTTGGGTTCTGTCGACTCGAGTCGTTAAGAGAAACGCCGGTCGCCTGTCTCATCCAAGGGAGGCCAGGGATGTGTCTTCTCGCACGAAAATCGGCATGAGGAAAAGAGAGCGAGTTGAGGAAAGGGTGAGAACCGAAGTCCCTGGGAGAGATGCCACAGAGCGGCGGTGTTGGCTCCCCGAGTTGGAGAAAAGCTATCCATCGTCTAAAGTGCAGGTGTAAATCAACCCAACCGCACAGATGGATAGCCTCAAGAGCATTTTAGCGGGTCTGCTGGAAACAGCCGGCCATTTAGCAAACCCCAGCAGAAATTTTTGATGACCCTGATGACCACTCTCTTCGTGGTCTGTGGTCGAGTCAACTATACGAACCTCAGCCGCTACAGTACTTTGGACGAGCGGACTTATCGGCGACATTTCGAGGCCGGTCTGGGACTCGAAAGTCTCAACCGCCGCTTAATCGAACAGCTGCGACCCGAAGAAAGCCAACAGATAGTAGCGGTCGATTGCACCAAAGCGCGAGAAAAGTGGTCGTCACACCTATGGCTTGGATTGGTTTTACAACAGCAAAGCCCAACGAGCCGAAAAGGGACTGGAATGGTCGGTGGTGGCCATTATCGACTTGCAGCAGAAGACGGGCTATACCTTGTCGGCTCAACAAACGGAAGCGGGCTTGAGTACCGAGAAGACCAATACCGAGACCCCGTTGGCTTCAAAAAGCCGAGTGGATTTCTACCTGGGGCATCTGGCCGACTGCACGACCTTTTTCCCCGACGGGATTCGTTATGTGGTTGCTGATGGCTTTTACAGCAAGTCCAAGTGGGTCAATGGGGTGGTGGACTTAGGTTTCGAGGCCATCGGTCGCTTGCGCAGCGATGCCAATCTCAAGTTTCTCTATGACGGTCCTCAGAAGGGACGAGGTCGCCCCCGTCGCTATGACGGTAAGGTGGATTTGACCGACCCGAGTCGTTTGACCTTTGTGGAGACACTAGAAGAGGGAGTCTCCCTCTATACAGCGGTGGTCTGGTCGGTTAACTTTCAACGACCCATCCGTTTAGCCTATTTGCTCAAAGAACAGGACGGACGACGCAGTTACGTGGTCTTGTTTTCCACTGATGTCACCATTGACCCCCTCCATCTCTATCGTTGCTACACCGCTCGTTTTCAAATTGAATTTCTTTTCCGTGATGCCCGTCAATTTACGGGTTTCTCTGACTGTCAGGCTCGCTCTCCTGAAGCCCTCGATTCCCATGTCAATGCCAGCCTCATGGCTCTCAATTTAGCCAAAGCCACCTTACAATCCACTCACACTGATGCTGAACCTTTGAGTTTTTCCATCGCTTCTCTCAAACGCTTGGCTCTCAACGAGCATCTTCTTGACCTATTTATGGATATGTTTGACTTGGAGCCGACTTTAATTAAATCCCATCCCAACTACCCGAAACTCCTATCCTACGGTTCTCTTGTAGCCTAAATCTGTCCGGAGTATTGATAAAATTAAATTCTTCAGAGTCGACCGAATGTCTCTCTCATGCTTATGATACCGCTAGCGAAGGTAATCTTTAATGCAATGAATTGTACTACAATGGCGAATTTACCCACGCTCAGGGGCGCAGCATTTCTGACAGTTATACGGAATCCGCTTACCACACCCCCTTTTCACGAGATCGCCCAAAATCGCTTCAAGTCCTTGTGTGCAGTGAATTTCCGGCGAGGGCCGCAAAACAGGGTTTTCTAAACTGGATTCCGTATTAGCCGTCTTCAACCATAAATGGGACAGTCTGAACCATAAGTAACGATTTTGCGTAATTCTAGCCCAACGAAATCACACTCCCTAAAAATTCAGATCGTTAGGTGATTGTATATCTTTTTCACAATCGATTGTGAGTGGCATAGAAGCCTTCAGCGAACCATCAATGAAACGAATCCCATGTGCTGGCGCAGCCAACTCAATCCCTGCTTCCTTGAAACGCTTTTGTAAAAGCTTAAGCAAATCGGCGTAAATGCTCCAGTAAGGGCCAGTTTCGCTCCAGGCTTTTAAGCCAATACCAATGCGCCCTTCATAACTGGAACTCCAAGGAAAAATAGTCGGACCTGGTGTCTCTAGTACTTGAGGATGAGACTTAGCTATTTCAAACCAAATGTCTTTAATTTGGTCAATGTCCTGGTCAAAACTCACATAAATCTTAAATCCTAATCGTCGCTTGTCTGAATGGGTGTGGTTGACAATATCTCCACCCCAAACCGTATTGTTTGGCAAAGTAATGATATTACCGCTAAAGTCTTTAATTTTTGTGTTGGAGAGTGTAATCGAAACAACATGAGCCCAGTAGCCTGCTATTTTGACCTCATCCCCGACGTCAAAGGGCTTGTTGACCATCAGCATTAAGCCACTGGCAAAGTTACCCAAGTTCGTTTGCAGGGCAAAGGCAAGAACGAAACTCGCGCCACCCACAACGGCAAGGAGTGGACCCAAGCTGAGCCCGAGGGACGTGAGCGCCAAAAGAGCACCAATCACCAAAGTCCCTCGATGGGTCACCATCACCACAAATTCACGGAACAGGGCAGACGTGCCCCCAATTTTAGACAGGGTGCGATTGACAATCCTGGATAGAATCTCAGCGACGATCCAGGCAGCAACTAAAATCCCGACAAACCTTGCTATATTGATGCCCCAACGCCGCCCTCCTTCTTCCGATCGGAGCCAACTGACAAGGCGAACGCCCAAGCCTTCTGTATCTTCGAGATCGAATTCGATGACACTGACCGCTTCAATGTACTTCCGGTAAGATGTCGCATCGCCACCTTTGGCTTCAAGAGCGTCGAGGATGACTTTGAGGCGATCGGTGATGCCCGTTTGCTCCTCTTGCAATTCTGTAACGTTAGCCACGAGTTGGTTTTTAAGGTCGGCTTCGGCTTCGGCTACTTCTGTAAGGGTTTCATCAACCCCTTCCAATCTCTCGGCAGCTTCGCCAGCGTCTTCTGCAGCATCGGTTGTAGCCTTTTCCTGAGTTTGGTCGATGTCGCTCGCAACTTGCTCGAGTTCTTGTTCGGCTTCTTCAGACTCAACTGACGTTTCAGGCTGGGCTTCCTCAGGGGCTAGCCCAGCAGCCGCCAGTGCTTCTGCAGCTTGGATAACCTGAGTCCGTGCTTCCTCAACCTGTTGAGAGGCTTCCTGAAATTCAGGCGAGTCGGGAATCGCTCCTTTGAGATCTTCCTCAGCGGACTCGAGATCGACGAGTGCCGCATCCAATCTATCGATCTTTTCGGTGGCAGCATTGTAAGCATCCGAACCTGCCGTTAGATCTTCTCGCTCTTTTCTGGCTTCCTCCAGAATGTTACGAGCTTTAGTAATCTCTTCTTCCTTTTCCGCCTCCCGAACGGCTTCCTTAATGTCGTCGTCCTCTTCAGATTCCTTCTGGAACTCTAAAGTTTCCTTGACCTTTTGTTCGGCTTCTTTTAAAGCCGCTTTAGCCTCTTCAAATTGCTGGATGGCAGCTTCATATTCCGGTGTCCCCTCTGTGGCTTCTTCCAAAGCTGCTTCGGCTTCGGTGAGTTTAACTTTAGCGGTTTCAACGGCGGCAGCAGCTTCCCGGCTATCTTGAATCGCTTGATTCTCGCGCTTGATCGCAACTTCAACCGTACTGATTTCCGCGACTTTTTCCTTGAGCAGGAAAAACCAGGCCGCAGCTTCAACTTGCAACTCTTCAAGAGTCAAGGGCCGGGCCAGG
>JASJEI010000440.1 GCA_030064795.1 Pleurocapsa sp. MO_226.B13
ATTTTAATTTCTCTCTCGCCATAACCATCTCTGATATTTCTTTTTTCCAACATAACTTTCCATTTCATCGACTTCAGCTTTCAGCAGCACTACTTTTAGCTCTCGATCGTTTCTTTCTTGGTTACTGCTCACCGCAATAACAATGTCTTATTGACAAGCACGCTTGGTGACATCAATTTTTTAATGGGAAGGAAGACATAAGGAGAATTTTGTTAGCGTACATTATTCGCTAACAAACTCAAGGAGTAGGACTTGTCCGAAAAATCTATGGCACAAGCCCAAGCGGATTTTAAGCCATCTCGATTCCAGGAGGACTTCGACCAGCTAAAGACAACAATTCACACAGTTGGGCGATCGCATCATCACCCTGCAATCGCATTGTTTCTAAAAAACTAAACATTTGAGCTACTAACTCAGCTCCCCAGTCACTTCTAGCCCCACCACTAACCTTACGATGAATAACTACTGGACGGCTTCGCCCTCTCCGCATCATTATTGTCAGGTTTGACGAATGGATGGGTTAAAAAAGTGAACCACTCGTCCCAATGTCTCTTAAGTCGATTGCTCAAGCCTTGGGCATCTGCTGCCCATCCTTTCAAAGGGGGATTGTTTAATACCGCTTCAAGTTGTGATTCTATGAGAGGACGAAGCCGTTGCAATTCGGAGAGACTCAACTGACCAGCATGGTATTCCTGGTGGGCAGTGCGGGCTTTTGGTAAAATCGGACTTACCCGCTTCTTAAACTCCCGATTTTCAGCAAAGCGACTGGTTTCAAGGGCTTTCAGGTCTCGCTCCAAATGGGTTAAGCATTTCTGTTTCGCCCTTGCTTTTTGAGGACTATAAGCACGCTTCACAATCACTGGTGAGAATGCCGTCAAAGTCTTCTCCTAACAACCGTTTCAGTTCCGCACTACTGCGTGTGGGGGCTAACAGCAGAACACAAACCTGGTCGCTGGTTGCTACCCATAACCAATACTTGAGCCCATCTATGCAGTAGGTTGTTTCATCTACACACCTAACTCCAGGCTCTTTGATGTAAGCTAGCCATTTTTGGTAACAAGGCAACAAGCTCTCTTGAAACCAGTGCTGCATTTTGGCCAAGCTTCCTTGTGAGATGGGAACCCCCAAGACGTATTCGACAAAATACTCTTGTTTCCGCCTGGTCAGGTTCCCCCCATAACCCAACCAGCCGACAATGCTACACAGTCTCCTGACCTAGCTGAATCCTTCTTTGACTCCCAAGGGCAAAGAGCTATAACCAGACCATCTGCACTGAGGACAGTTGTATAAGGGTCGGCGATCTTCTCGGATTTCTACGGGTTGCTCTACTACCTCAGCTACTTGCTGCACTTTTTGAGGGGCTTCTTCTACGTACTCTAACTCGGCTCCACAGAGTGGACAGTTTTCTAGCTCTAGAGACACTACCTGATCTGGAGTCCCAAATCCGTTTCTGGTCTTTCCAGGATGATTATATTTTGGTCCACGCTTTTGGCTTTTCTTCCGTTTACTTTTATCACTTGGCTTCTTTAAGAGATCTTGAGAAGGTGGGATGGAACTATTTTGAGAATCACGGTTTTTCAGCTTATCCAGAGAGTCTTTTAATTGCTCATTTTCTTTCTTTAGAGCCTCAATTTGACGTTGTTGAGATTCTATTTGACTCTGTTTTTCCTTCAGAAGTTGTAGCTGCTTCACTATCCATTCCACCATTAGTACTGTCGTCGCCATTCCTTCTGTTGGCGCGACTGCTGTGGCAGACATGGTAGTAATGGAAGCAATTGTAGTCATGCCAGCTATAATACCTGAATCTCACCTCGAAAGGAAATCCACTCTTCAGTTCCTTTTATTGCAACTGCTCTCCCTTCATCCTATTCTCAATAAGACTCTTTTGTTGCGGTGAGCAGTAACATATTTAGCTAGTTTCTTTGGGAATCTATGGTCTTGCTCTATTATATTATTGAGATATTTTTTCTGTCTTAATTCACATTCATTTGATAAGATTCCTTCTTTTTTTAGTTCTTCAATAGCTGGGGGATAAGCAGGATTCTTATCTACATTAATTACTCTAGGTTCTTTATTTTGTTTAGCTTTTAGAGCTTTCTTCAAGAATCTATAGGCTGCTTTTTTATCTCTCTTGGCACTAAACATAAACTCCAAAGTATTACCATTACTATCTACAGCACGATCCAAATATTTCCACTTTCCTTTAACTTTGACGAGCGACCCCGCGTCGCCGTCAGGCGCAAGGGAACGCGCGAGTCGTGATATAAGTTTCATCTACGCGCATTGAATCATTAGTAGCTCTAAGATGTTTTCTGGCTTTTTGTTCTATTTGAGGAGCATAAATCATGACCCATCGGTAGATTGTAGTATGGTCTACTGATAGCCCTCTTTCCATCATGATTTCCTCGCGCATTCCTGTAGCTCAAAGCATAGCGAAGATACCATCTGACGCAGAGTAAAATAATTTCCCCTTGGAAATGTTTCCACTTAAATGCTTGCTTTGAATTCATCTGATTCAGTAGTAAATTGAAGCTTTATTATACTACAAATTGACCTCAAGTTTTTGCAACAGTACCAGTAATACAGCTAATCAAAGCGATTGGGCCAGAACAAGTAGCGCTCGCTGCTCAACTGCAAATTTTAGCCGATAACTATCAATTTAATGAGATTGTCAGATTACTGAATTTTTCTTAGTGCCGATCCTGAACTTTTCTGAACTTTAGGGGATTTTTCCTGCCCCAGATTTCACCCATACTGATCATCAAAGAAATCGAGCTCTCAGGAAGAAATATCATGAACTTAACCGATCGCGGACAAGCATATACCACTTCTAACAAGGTTGCTACGGTTAACACTGACCTACAGCTTACTTATCGAGGTCGATCCTATCAACCTTCTAATGTTGTTTGGAATGATGACTCTAAAATTAACTTAGCTGGGCGAGCTAACTTAGTTTATCGAGGTGTTCCCTACATTCACTCTCCCTACATTCACTCTCAACGAGTTACTCGCGGTATTGATTCTTCATTAATAGATTTTGGTTGTGGTTAACTTTAATCTACCATTTTGCAGTTTCT
Organism: Pleurocapsa sp. MO_226.B13; assembly: GCA_030064795.1. Next base: position 3,078 of record JASJEI010000440.1, read on the forward strand.
ACCCTTCGCAACCTTATTTATGCAACAACGCCAATCACTTCTAAAATATCATGCTATCTCAAGTATCAAATCATAAACTTTTGACAATTACTGATCTCGGTGAAATTGTTCCTGGTCTCCAGCAAGAAAATCCTCAAGCAGAGAAAGCAAACCAAATCACAAAACAATTATGTCATCAATATGGCATTAGTTTGCCCCATATTGATGAATACAATACCATGACTGCTTATGTTTTTCCCCATGCATCTGTAGACAGGTTAGTCACTATTAATCTCTGGCTTGATTTATTATTTTTCTTCGATGATTTGTACGATCGAGATACAACTCATCTATTCTCTAATGAGATTGAAAAATCTCAGAATATCTTGGAAAATACGCTACGCATTATTTGTGATGGCTATCAACCAGAGACAGATCATCCGTTTTATCCAGTACTGTATGAGCTTAATCGACGATTCCATAAAATTGCCATGCCAGGATGGATTGAGCGCTTCCGAGTTGGTTTCCGAAAGTATCTTCAATCAATTACATATACTACCAGTCAGATCTTAGAAGATAACGGTGTGATTAGCGTCGAAAAGTATATGGAATTACGTGAGGATAATGCTGGTATGGAGGGCATGATTAGTCTTATCGATTTAGCTCTCGATACCTATATTCCTGATGAAGTTTTCAATCATCTAAAAATACAACATCTTATTAAGATAACGACTCGATTTGGTGGTTTTATTAATGATATTTTCTCTTATGAGAAAGAAGTGTTACGTCTAGGCTCACGCTTCAATTTAATCACTGTTTTTATGGAAGCTTATGGGCTATCTTTGGCTGAAGCAGTACACGAGATTATCGTACTACTCGAGCGAGAGGTGGCTGAGTTTTTAGAAATAGAGAGAAATTTACCAGTTTGGGATGATCCTCATCTTAATAAGTCAGCCCGTCTATATGTCAGTGCTTTAAAAGATCAAATTATCGCTGCCTATCACTGGCAATTGACTACAAATAGGTATCGCTCACCTAATAGCCCTTTTCCTGAATTACGCCAAATGCTTTAAGTCCCTAACGGGACTTAAACAATTGTGGCAAATGATCATTGTAACTGTATCAAAACTAAAATTTTAAGCTACCCAAGCCATGAAACCATTAAACGGTCCTCAAAGTTTACCCTTAGTTCAGTTAATTAACTGGATTTTTCGCCCCCTCGATTTTTTAGAGGAATGCACCAGTAAGTACGGAGATATTTTCAATCTCAGATTGATGGGTATACCTCCTTTCACCGTAGTCAGCAACCCTCAAGGGATTGAAGAAATTCTCAGTGTGGATGCTCAAAAATTTGATGTGGGACAAACTAATAATTACTTCAGTGGTCTTTTGGGAGATAATTCTCTGGTTTTATTAGATGGTGTAACTCATCGCAGACAGCGCAAATTGATGATGCCACCATTTCATGGAGAAAAGGTAAAATCTTACGCTCAAACTATTTGTCAAATTACCCAACAAGTAGCTAATAAATGGCAAGAGAAACAAACTTTTGTGGCTCGAAAAGCCATGCGGGATATTACTATTGAGACAATTTTACAAGTTGTTTTTGGTCTGAGTGAAGGAGAACGCTGTCTTGATGCGCGTACATGCGGCGAACCGAATCGCCTTTGTCTTGCGGAGGACGTGTCGCCGGGGGTCTCCCCAGGCGTTTATACCGTCCGTCCTGACGGCGATGCGGGGTCGCATCGCTACCAACAAATCAAATCCTTGTCAATCGAATTATTGGACTTAACTGGCTCTCCTTTAAAAGCTAGTGTGCTCCTTCTACCTTTCTTGCAGCAAGATTTAGGAGAATGGAGTCCTTGGGGGAAAGTAGTACGATGCAAACGCAAAATTTACGAGTTATTGCAAGCAGAAATAGACGAGCGACGAGCTAACCCAGAATTATCAGGAAATGATGTTCTTACTCTGATGATGTCGGCTCGTGATAAAGCAGGAGAAGGTTTAAGTGATATCGAGCTAAAAGATCAGATGATGACTCTTTTGGCAGCAGGTTACGAAACTACAGCCACAGCTTTATCCTGGGCTTTTTATTGGATTCATAAGATACCTGAAGTGAAACAGAAATTATTAGCAGAATTAGATGGTTTTGAAGATCGTGACGATCCTTTGGCAATTGCTCGTTTGCCCTATTTAACTGCTGTGTGTAACGAAACCTTGCGAATTTATCCCGTTCCTTTTATAGCTTTTATGCGTCTTGCTAAGTCGCCCATTGAAGTTATGGGTTATCAATTTGCACCAGAGACAATTCTGAATCCTACTATTTATTTAACTCATCATCGCGAAGATATTTATCCAGAACCCAAAAAATTCAAACCAGAACGCTTTTTAGAACGTCAGTACTCTCCTTATGAGTTTCTGCCTTTTGGTGGGGGTAATCGTCGCTGTATCGGCTACGCTCTGGCTTTACTAGAAATGAAATTAGTGTTAGCAACAATTTTAACAAGATATGATTTAAGTTTAGCAAGCGATCGCCCTGTCATTCCCACTCGTCGTGGTGCTACTATTGCTCCTAATAATGGTGTTCCTCTAATTTTACAAGGAAAACGCGAGCGCAAAATTTAGAGGATGTACGAAAAGTCAAAAAAGCTACGCTAACCGCCTAAGCATAATCCGAACCATCGCTGCATAGAGGAACATTCTTATGGATCTGAGCCAAATTACTCATCCGAATCAATTGCACGGATTGTCAATTTCGCAATTGCAAGACATAGCACGTCAAATTCGAGACAAGCACTTACAAACAGTAGCCACCAGTGGTGGTCACCTAGGTTCTGGCTTGGGTGTGGTTGAACTTACCCTAGGGCTTTACCAAACTCTAGACCTAGATCGCGATAAAGTGACTTGGGATGTTGGTCATCAAGCCTATCCACACAAGCTGCTCACTGGGCGATACAATCGCTTTCATACACTGCGCCAAAAGGGTGGGATTGCTGGCTATCTCAAGCGATGCGAAAGTAAGTTTGACCACTTTGGGGCTGGTCATGCTTCTACCAGTATCTCTGCGGCATTGGGAATGGCTCTAGCCAGAGATCTCAAAGGCGAAAACTTCAAAGTGGTGGCAGTAATTGGTGATGGCTCTCTCACAGGCGGCATGGCATTAGAAGCGATTAACCATGCGGGTTACTTGCCCAAAACTAACTTATTGGTCGTACTCAACGACAATGAGATGTCCATTTCGCCTAATGTAGGTGCGCTTTCCCGTCACCTGAACCAACTACGGTTTAGCCAGCCAGTGCAGTTGCTCCAAAAGCTGGAGGAACAGGAACAGTTTGAAACAATCACGCATCTAGATTCTGTCCCAGAATTAAATCGGATCAAACATGGGATCAAACGCTTAGTGGTGCCGAAGATGGGAGCGATATTTGAAGAACTGGGCTTCACCTATATAGGACTAGTGGACGGACACAATCTAAAGGAATTGATTGCCACCTTCTCTCATGCACATCAACTGACTGGTCCGGTGTTGGTGCATGTGGCGACAGTCAAGGGGAAAGGATATGAAATCGCCGAGCAAGATCAGGTTGGCTACCACGCCCAATCTAAGTTCAACCAGGCAACGGGCAAGGCAATTGCTTCGAGTAAGCTCAAACCCCCCAGCTACTCTAAGGTGTTTGGCGAAACCCTGACCAAAATTGCCGCCAGCAATCCCAAAGTAATTGGCATTACCGCCGCTATGTCTACCGGGACAGGGCTGGAGAGCCTGCGGAAAAAACTGCCCCAGCAATATATCGATGTGGGTATTGCCGAGCAGCACGCAGTGACACTGTCGGCGGGTCTGGCGTGCGAAGGGATGCGCCCTGTTGCCACCATCTACTCCACCTTCCTGCAACGAGCATATGACCAAATTGTTCACGATGTCTGCATCCAAAATCTGCCCGTCTTCTTCTGTATGGACAGAGCTGGAATTGTCGGGGCCGATGGTCCCACCCACCAGGGGATGTACGATATAGCCTATCTGCGCTCCCTTCCTAACATGGTCTTGATGGCTCCCAAAGATGAAGCCGAACTTCAGCAAATGCTCGTCACTGGCATCAACTACACCAATGGACCAATCGCCATGCGTTATCCCCGTGGCAGTGGTCAAGGAGTTCCCCTAATGGAAGAAGGCTGGGAACCTTTACCTATTGGCAAAGGAGAAATTCTCCGCGACGGAAAAGACGTGCTGCTGGTTGCTTATGGTTCGATGGTCTATCCGGCTCTACAAACAGCCACCATTCTGAGTGAACACGGCATCGAAGCTACTGTCGTCAATACCCGCTTTGCCAAACCCTTGGATACTGACTTAATTGTGCCTCTGGTTAAGCAATTTGGTCGAGTTTTCACCTTGGAGGAGGGCTGTTTGATGGGAGGCTTTGGTTCAGCCGTTGCCGAAGCTTTACTCGACCACCATGTTGTAGTTCCAGTCCATCGGCTCGGTGTACCTGACCAGTTAGTAGATCATGCAACTTCGGAAGAATCCAAAGTAGAACTAGGTTTAACTGCTCGACAAATTGCCGAACGAGTCCTCAAAGAAGTACCACTCCCCACATTAGAACTCTTGCAAAAGTTTTTTATGGTATGATATTTGTTGGTTTTTAGTTGAATTTCTGCGGATTAAAATAACGGGAATTGAGAGATTGTTTAAGTGAGTAAAAAAGCGCGATCGCCAATCATAAAAATTGACAGCAAGAATTATTTCAGTTATTAAT
>JASJEI010000441.1 GCA_030064795.1 Pleurocapsa sp. MO_226.B13
ACCAGTTTTCGCCCGTACCATTCACATTTATACTCAAGTTGACGAAACATTTCACCCCAAGCTGCATCGCTGATACTGCGAGCAAGTTTGTGGTTTTTGACCATGTTTCTAACTGCCAAGTCTTCAATACAGATCAAGCTATTGTTCCTAACCAAATTAGTTGTCAACTTGTGCAGAAAATCGGTACGAGCGTCTTTAATTTTGGCGTGTATTTTAGCTACTTGAAGTCGTGCTTTTTGTCGGTTATTCGAGCCTTTGGTTTTCCGACTCAATCCCTTTTGCGCTACTTTAAGCTTACGATACAGCCGATTAAAATGCTTGGGGTTGGTTATCTTTTCTCCATCACTGGTGGTTATCAGTCTAGAAATACCAGCATCAATCCCAACTTTTTTTTCCGTTGGCGGCAGTGTTTCAATGGTGTAATCATCTACCAGCAAAGAAACAAACCAGCGACCGCTAGGATCGAGTTTGACTGTCACTGTAGATGGTTCGCATCCCTCTGGCAAAAGTCTAGACCAAACTATATTCAATGGTTGTTTACACTTAGCAAGCCAAAGAGAACTGTTTCGATAGTTAAACGCCGATTTGGTAAATTCTGCCGAACCGCCATTACGCTTGGCTTTGAATCGAGGATACTTGGCACGTTTACCCCAGAAGTTAGCAAACGCTTTTTGCAGATGTCTCAAACACTGCTGCAAGGGGACACAGCTAACATCATTGAGAAAATTCAGTTCTTCAGTTTTCTTCCAACTGGTCAACAAGCTAGAGGTTTGTCTGTAATCAATCCTCTCTTGTCTTTCATACCAAGCTTCGGTTCTAGTAGCCAATGCTTTGTTGTAGACCAAACGCACACACCCCATTGTCCGTCGCAAGAGATTTTCTTGCTCGGCAGTGGGAAAGAATCTGTATTTGTAAGCACGTTCGGTCATGCTTCACATTATATCAAATTAAATGTCAACCCGATAATTGGAAACACGCATTCCTCTCCCGCTAACCGCTATCGCGGTCTAGTCGGGAGTCTCCTGCGCGAAGAAAGATGATGATTTTACAGTTCTGCTGCTGCACTTCGATCGAGCAACCAGATAAGTTCGCCCTGGGGTTGGATTAACCGAGAAGGATAGTTCATCTCATCTGCTCGTTCGGCAAATACTTCCTTGAGGGCTGGACGTTTATTTGCTCCTGCAACTAAAAATAAAACACAACGAGCCCGATCGATCAGGGGAGCGGTAAAAGTTAACCGAGGTTGACCATCTTTATTGCCGACGGTTACTAGGCGATCGCGAACTGTCAAGGCTTCTGTATGAGGAAACAGAGAAGCCGTATGTCCATCGTCTCCCATACCCAACAAAATTAGATCGAATACGGGAAATTCTCCCTGTTGAGTCTGGAAAAACTCACGTAACTCCGCATCATGTTTTTGAGCATCTTGGCTGGGATCGCCTGCGGTGGTATTCATAGGATGAATATTCTCAGCAGGTAGATCTACTTTGTCTAACCAAGCCTGACGTGCCATTAATTGATTGCTATCTTTGTCGGTAGCAGCAACATAACGCTCATCTCCCCAAAAAATGTGAATTTTCGACCAGGGTAAAGATTCTTGGGCGAAAGCTTCATAGAGGGGTTTGGGGGTACTGCCTCCAGATAGAGCAATAGTAAAACGCTCTCTAGATTCTAGGGCTGGTTGTAATCGAGAGAGAACGATCGCTTTGGCTCGCTCTATTAAAGCTGGTTTATCGGCCAAAACTTCGACAATTTTGTTCATAAGAGTTTGGATTGCTGTTTTTTAGCAAATAAGGGCAGGGTTTAGATAGATTTTAAAGCTCTAAGTCTTTTAGCTTACTAAAACTTAAATATATTTATTTTTTTCTTGTTTCCTCTTGTTTTTAAATGTTTGGCTTAGAAAGGTAAAATGTATTACTAAACTTAGTTTTTAAGCGCGTATTTTTTTGAACATTATCTGTTGCAACCCATATAAATTATCAAAAGTCAATACTTGCAACAATTCTTTATAAGCTTTACAACTTATACTATAGCTAAGTTAATACAAATTTTAGTTGTAAGGGGAGTAATAGCTCTGTGCTGCAACGTCTAAAACAAGATTTAAAAAACGACCTAATTGCTGGACTGTTGGTAGTAATTCCATTAGCCACAACTATTTGGTTGTCCGTATCAATTGCCAAATGGGCAATCGATTTGCTTACTCGCATACCCAAACAAATTAATCCCTTTGATGGATTAGACCCTTTTCTGACTAACATTCTCAATTTTTCCGTAGGGTTAGCCGTACCACTATTAAGTATCCTTATTATAGGTTTAATGGCACGCAACATTGTTGGTCGTTGGCTATTGGACTTTGGGGAACAGTTTCTTCAGGCTATTCCTTTTGCGGGTTCGGTCTACAAAACTCTCAAGCAAATTTTAGAGACTCTTTTGGGCGATTCTAAAACCAAGTTTAGAAGGGTGATTATAGTAGAATATCCTCGTAAAGGAGTATGGACTCTGGGATTTGTGACGGGGAAAGTCAGTCCCCAACTGCAAAGCCATCTGGCAGAAGAAATGATTAGTGTGTTTATTCCTACTACTCCCAACCCTACTTCTGGATGGTATGCTATCGTTCCCAAATCAGAAGCGATCGACATTGATATTTCAATCGAAGATGCTTTTAAAGTTTTAATCTCTGGAGGAATTGTTAGCCCCGAAGCGGCGATCGAACCACCAGTATCCGTCTCCAAATCACACCGAAAAATATCTCTAAAAAGCACTATAGCTACTTCCAAATCTGGATTGATTTCGGTAGAAGAAGATAGTTAGCTAAAACTAGGCTAGATAAAATTATCGACCGCAAAAGTTGTTTAATTGCGATCGCGCTCTTCCAAAAGTGGTACGACTCCAAATACTGCTGACAAAAATTGCTGTGAAGGAGGACAAGAAAAGGCTAAAATCTTGAGCTGCCAACTTGGGATTTCTCTATTAGTTCGGTAATGCTTCTTTCAGACAGATTGGCGTTTACTTCGTCAAAGAAACGGCACATCTCAACCAACCTAAATCCAACCCGCACACAATATGGCTCTCCGCAAACAACCCCGCAGTATTGCTCGCGAATTAGCACTACTGAGTATTAGTCAAATTAAAACCAAGAAAAATCAACTCAGCACAGAGGATTTAAACGATCTAATTTTGGTTGCTATTCGCACTCTGATCGTTGAAGTTCAAGACAATCTAGAAACTGCTTCAGCCGAAATCAAACGGGGTGAGGAGCGAATTTTAAACAGTGAAACTAGAGCCAGCGATTTAAACAGTGCCAAAGCGATGCTCCAGGAAGCTGTTGAACTTTCTCAAACAGCAGTAAATCGTTTGGGAATGGCGATCGAATTTCCTGAATTTTTGCAGCTTACCAATAAAGAGCAGGTAAGAGAATATGCTGCCAAAATAATTCTTACGGTTAACAATTATCATCGAGAAATTGAAAAGTGTTTAGAAAATGTTTTGGTAGCTTGGCAACTCAGTCGTTTGCCACAAGTAGACCGCGACATTTTACGGATCGCTGTAGCGGAAATAATTTATTTAGATGTTCCAGAAAAGGTAGCGATTAATGAGTCGGTAGAATTAGCCAAACGTTACTCAGATGAAGATGGCTTTCGGTTTATTAATGGGGTACTGAGGAGGCTGAGCGATCGCATTAAAGAGCAGGGTGTAGAAGCAATCACCACAGAGCAAGAAAAAGTAACACAAGTCGAGGAAAATGAAGCAGAAGAAACAGTAACACTTGAAACAAAGCAGGAAGAAAAGAAAAAATCTACGCCCATTTTAAAGCAAACTTTTACCGACCGAGATTAAGCGACTATTTCTAGACCGATCGAATATCTAAAATCGGCGATCGCCGAGAGAATCGTAGTGTTTATACTTATGTTTAAACTACTGACCGATCTCAGTATTAAAAATCTTTATCTGTATTAGTTGTAGCAAGGTGAATTACTATTTGTCTGTGTTTATACTATAACCCAAATTATTTTTCCCTCAATCTTAGCTTGACTAGTAATATAATATACATTTTATTTATCGGCTCGGATTACCAAATATTGTTTATTCGGCAATTTTACTACTGTAAAATCATTGATTTACAATACCATTATTTATTGTTAACTTATAGTCATTAAATCTTCTTGTAGCGAGCAGCCAATACATATAGCAATCTTAGCTGAAATCAGGAAATTATTCTACAAATGGTCTTTTATCATCTACCTCGGGTCATAGTTTGATTCACGAATGATTTAGGATTGCTATAACATCATTTAAATGTAATGTAATGTTCTGTTATCTCTATAGATTATTTAATCTAACTAATGAGCTTTAAATTGGCATGGCATGAATAAAGCAAAAATCTTGATTGTCGAAGATGAACTGATAATTGCTAAAAATATCTCAAGTAAACTAGAAAAAATGGGGTATGAGGTAGCAAAAATAGTGTCTTCAGGAAGAGATGCAATTGAATTTGCTAGTAAAGAAAATCCCGATTTAATCTTAATGGATATTGCTATCAAAGGAGAAATGGATGGCATTGAAACAGCAAATCATATAAATTCAATTACTGATGCCCCCATTATTTTCTTAACAGCCTATGCCAATGACAAGACTTTTGAGCGAGCCTCTCAAACAGGATGCTATGGTTATTTAATTAAACCTTTTCGCGCCAAAGAATTAGAGGCTACAGTCAAAATAACTCTGAGTAAGCATCGGGAACAAGCGGTAATTCAAAAGTCTCTACAAGATACTCTTAATGAATATTCGTCTCGTGTTGATGATATTTATCTGAACAATTTAACTAACTTACCTAATAAACTATTTTTAAGAGATTCCTTTGATTATTTAACCTCATTACTGTCCGATCGTAACAGCAATCGCTCTAATTCAGTAGATACACAACCAAAGCTCATAGCTGTTTTCAACATTAGTTTAGATCGGTTTGAGAAAATCAGTAGTTGTTTGAATCAAGAACAACAAAATTTTTTAATTCAAGAAATAGCCCAACGTTTAACTAACTATGTTAATAACTGTGATTCTCAAGGCATCACTATCTATATTAAGGAAGATAACTTCGTAGTGATGATTCCTCTGAGTAAGCAAATTGACGCTAGTAAATGCGGTGGAGAAATATTGGATCTACTTCAAAATCCGATTCAGATTAGCGATCGCGAAATTTTTCTTACTACTAGTATTGGAATTGCTTGCTATCCCAACGATAGTCATAATATCGAAGAGTTGCTAGAACAGGGCAAAAAAGCGATTATCTATGCTCAAAAGCAAGGTGGTAATCGTTGTCAGCTATTTACATTTGCATTTAATATTCAAAATTCCAAAGCATCACAGAGCTTGGCAATGGAAGCAGAACTACATCATGCCCTGGAAAATGAAGAGTTGGAACTATATTATCAACCCAAAATCGATCTTCAAACCAATTCAGTTGTCGGTGCAGAAGCCTTATTACGTTGGAATCATCCTCAATTAGGCAGAATTACAGCAGAACAATTTATTTCCTTGGCAGAGGAAAGTGGTTTAATCAAACCGATTGGCGAGTGGGTCTTAGAAGAGGCTTGTAGACAAGTTAAAGAATGGCACGATGCGGGTTTAAATTTTCTCAAGGTAGGAGTTAATTTATCTGGATTTCAATTCAGACAATCAGATTTATTTCATAAAATAACTCAAATTCTATTCGAGACATCTCTGGAACCTCAATATCTAGAATTAGAGCTAACCGAAAAAATCTTAGTCGAAAATATTAAAGCTAATATTCAAAAATTGCATTTATTAAAAAAACTAGGAATTAACATAACTTTAGATGACTTTGGTACTGGTTATGCTTCCTTAAGTTATCTACAACAGTTTCCTTTCGATTTACTAAAAATAGATTCTTGTTTTATTAAAAATATTGATAGCAACGAAATCAACGCTATTATTACCAAGAATACAATTCAAATGGCACATCAGCTTAAATTAAAAGTCGTAGCTGAGGGAGTAGAAACTAAAGCAGAATTAAAATCTCTTCGAGAATGTAAATGCGACGAAATTCAGGGTTTTTTATTTAGCCGTCCTTTAGATGCCAAAAAATTCAAGAGCTTGATACTCAAAAAATCTAGTTTACCAGTAGTCTAAATCAGCCAAGCTCAGTTGAAATAATTTTATTATGTCTAAAGTTAAAGATTCATTTAATATTCTAGTAGTAGATGATAATGGCTTAAATCTGGATCTATTGTGTAGAATCTTATCTAAAGCAAATTTCCAAATCTCTACAGCGATCGATGGTATAGATGCTATTAGCAAAGTTAATTTTGCTCCTCCACAGCTTATTCTTTTAGATGTAATGATGCCGAAACTCGATGGTTTTGAAGCCTGCAAACTATTAAAAGAAAATCCTGAAACGTCTGATATTCCGATTATTTTTATGACTAGTTTGGCAGAGACAGAAAAAAAAGTTCAAGCTTTTAAATTGGGTGCTAATGACTATATTACTAAACCTTTTCAAAAGGCTGAACTATTAGCTAGAGTAGAATCTCAACTACAGTTATTTCAACTACACAAAACTTTAGAAAAACAAAATTATTTGTTAAAGACAGAAATAGATAAAAAATACAAAGTAGAACTTTCATTATTAGAAACAAACGACCAGTTGTCTAGTGTCAATCAATCTCTTCAAGCTGAAATCGAAAATCGCAAAATCATAGAATCGAGATTACAATCTGAAATCTTGGAACGCAGACAAGCAGAACAGAAATTAAAAAAATCTTTAAAAGAAAAAGAATTACTATTAAAAGAAATTCATCATCGAGTCAAAAATAATCTTTTTATTGTTTCTAGTCTTTTAGAATCTCAGCTAGATTATACTGATAATCCTCAAACAATTAAAATGCTTGAAGACAGTCAAAATCGTATCTTGTCGATGGCATTGATTCACGAACAGCTTCATAGCAGTACTGGCTTGTGTTTAATCGATTTTAGACAATATATTACCAATTTGACCGATCATTTGATTAACTCTTGTATAAACAAAGAAATAGACTTTAAAGTCAAAATCCAAGAGGCTAATGTAAATATTGAAACTGCTCATCCCTGCGGTTTAATTATTAATGAACTATTTTCTAATGCAATAGAACACGCTTTTCCTAACACTAAAAAAGGAAATATTAGCTTGAAATTTCATCGAGATAAGTTGAATAATTTTACTTTATTGTTCAAAGATAATGGAGTTGGTTTTCCAGTAGATAAAGATTTTTATGAAAGTGAATCCTTGGGACTGGAACTTGTTTTAACCTTGGTAGAACAATTAGAAGGAAAAATAGAAATGAAAAATAATCATGGGACTGAAATCAAAATTACCTTCAGAGAGCTAGATTACAAAAATAGAATTTAGCGTTGACCTAGGGTGGGCGACGCGAAGCTAGTACGTAAGGATTCAGAGCAAACACTCAGCTTTGACTCTAGGACGATCTTCTGAATCAATACTGATTGACATCCTCCCGCCGTTAACCGCTTGAGCGGTCTAACGGGGGATTCCTAAACCTCACGATTTAGGTTTCTGTTTCTTTCTTCCAGTAGAAGTTTTTCGCAACTGCCCAATCCCCCCTTTGATTCCCCCCTTATTAAGGGGGGCTAGGGGGGATTCAGGTCTTATGTCCGCTCCACAGACAATCACCGCAAGCCCTGCGGCGAGTATATTCTTCCCAGCATTGATGTCTCTATCGATGCCTGTAGTCCCACAACTAGGACAATCCCAAGTGCGAACATCAAGAGGCAT
>JASJEI010000013.1 GCA_030064795.1 Pleurocapsa sp. MO_226.B13
ACACCACGTTTTCCCTTAGCAACCTTAGACCCCAGAGTATCTTTCGATCCGCAGCTTTCTGAAGCACGGATGCAGGATTTGATGAGCGACTGAGATTAATTCTGGAGCGATAACAAAAGTTAAATAGCAAAAAAGACGATGAATCTTCAAAAATGGTTGTTTAGGATAGCTTTACTATTATTTTCGGTAGTAATAAGCTTGGGACTATCTCGTCTGGTTGCTTCTAAATCTTTAGATTTTCCCAGTAACTATCAACAAGACTTCGTTCATTATGCTTCAGTTAGCTGTCCCAATAGTCGCATCGTGCGTCAAATGTATGCTAATCCTTTGGCGGTGAATGCAGCTAAAGACAATAATCCACTACCAGATGGTTCGGTTATTGTCATGGAAACTCATTCAGCTAAATCTGATGCCAATGGTCAACTAACCCCAACTCGTTTAAATAATGTTTTTATACGAGCAAAACAAGCAAATTTTGGTCGAGAATATTCAGCAAATCTGCGTAACGGAGATTGGAAATATGCTTGGTATAGTCCTACAGGACGCTTAGTATCCAGTAGCGAATCATCTTGTTTGAGTTGTCATACCAGAGTCAGGGCCAGGGATTATGTCTTTACTTTGCCCGATTTAGTAATAGCAGCGCAGACAAATCAATTGCAATCTAGACCAACTGAATTTGGCTTATCTGTTTGTAATTAATTGTAATTATCTAATGAATCCTTATTTAAGACTGGCATATAATACAGCACGAGAGTTTGAACGTCGCGACTCGCGTTTTTGTCTTTCCCAGAAAAAACCATTAGCTCAAGGTAAAAATAACTGCATTATACTTGGATACTACAATGACAAACCTGTAGTATTAAAATTCTACAATGATTCGCTCAAACCCAACTCCTTCAGACGGAAGCTAACAGAAACCTTCTTTCTTAGACACGCTGCTTCTACTGGTGTCGTGCCAGAATTGGTATTCGAGTCCGATCGCTTTATTATCATAGAGGAAATAGCAGGCTGGTCGTTAGAGAAAAAGCTTTCCCAGCCCAATCCAGATTTAGAAGACTGGTTGTCTAAAGTTGCCATAGGTATAGGTTCTGCTCATGCACGCCTAGGGAAGCTTTCACTTTCTGAAAAAGATTGTTCACATTTTAATGGTTTGCTCTGTGGTGGAAAAGCTCTTGTGCAAACTGTTGAGGAAGTTCTCGAGGGTTCTTCTACAATCTGTAGAGAGGTAGAAGTTTTCTACGGGTTACAAAATACTGTTGAGTACATTAAAGAACATATTTCGATAATTCTCAATGAACCTCGAATTGTCTATAGGTACGACAACAACTTAGGGAATACGATAGTAACTGACAAAGGATTTGAAAAATTCATTGATTTTGAAGATTGTTACGAAGGTACTAGAACAATTTATCTAGGGGCTATATTCGACTGCTTACATCAAATGCCTTGGAATGTGCCTCCTTGGGATCTAACTATTTATCAGTGTCTTCCTTGGAAATACGTTAAATATGGCTATGAGTTGGAGACTAATGAGCCGATCGATGAATCTTACTTACAACAGCTTATTGCTATGGCTATGTTTAACGCTTGGCTAAGAGTAATACGTACTTGGAGAAGTGGACTAAATCTGAGTTTCTGGGGACCACGCTTTCGTAAAAGATTAGATACATATTGGTCAATGACTGGTCAAGGGAATGTGAATTCTCTTAAACCAGATGGACTTTAATCAAATAATTTCAAAGCGGAAAATCCGCTGCTAGGAATTTGTAATTAATTTAATTTTTTAAAATAATATTCACCATGAACATAAAACACTAGAACATAGCGATCGCATTATGCAGGATTTGGATAAAGCGATCTCGCGAAGCGAGGTGGGCTTCAGCCCAATCGCAACTGCCTATACTCAAATTTCTTTGGACAACATTCGATCTGGGTTTGCACATTGTTGCTACTGCACCTCACCCAATTGAGAAATGCTATGATCGGGAAATTAAAGCTTTACGATCGACAAAATTCTGAGTATATTTTTGGGTCAAAGTTAAAAGTTCGGTTGGTTCGATTTGTTTATTAATAATATCTGCTGCTCCTACCATTTTGCTCCTAACTCGGTCGATCGCAGTTTCTTTTTCACTCAAAATAATAACGGGAATAGTTTTTAAACCTGGCATTTTTTTGATTTGAGCGCAAAGTTCATAGCCATTAGCATCGGGCATCTCAGTGTCTAAGAAAATTAAGCAAGGCTGATTATCTAATAAAATCATTAAAGTTTTAGCAGCATCGTTGACAGACAGTAAGCGGTAGCCAACAGGATTTAAGATTTCGGCAAATTTTTGGCAGATATGAGGATCGTCATCAACACAAATAATTAAGGGTAAATCTAATTCTTGAATATATTCTCTAACGCCACTTTTGTATTTAGCTCGATTTTCAGGACTGCTGGGAGAAAAATATAAATCGCTTAACTGTTGGTCTGGTACTTGCTGTAGAGCGATCGCCTTACTCTTAAGATGTGGTGCTAAAGCAATAGCTACTTCCAATAAATCTTGTTTGGTGATAACAGCCAAATCCCGAAGAGTTTTTTTACCATTAATAAAAATAAATAGTTGCTGATATGTGTCTGGATCTACAGCTTTTTTGAGTTTATTAATATCTTTAATTACTGGAGCAAAGTTGGGATAGCAAATAGTTAATAAGTTATTTTTTTTCCATTCACTAATCGAAGATTCTAAACGTTCGATAGTTTTTTTATAGTTGATATTAGTAATTGGTTGTTTAAATAAAGAGCTTTTTAAAATTGCCCCCATACGATTCCCTTTAGTCTCAAAAATTACTTTAATTTGGTTGATTTCGTTTTCAAATACCCAACAATCAA
This sequence comes from Pleurocapsa sp. MO_226.B13, assembly GCA_030064795.1. The sequence continues at coordinate 2,873 of JASJEI010000013.1, forward strand.
ATAAAACCTCTTTAATTATTGCCTGAATTATTTCTCGGACTTGGGTAATAGTTATTTGTTTTCGTTTGTATAAAACGCTAATTAGTAGATATTCCCAAAGTTCGGAAATTTCTTGTTCTCTTAGTTTAACCTCTTGGCAATTAACTTCAGGGCAGATTTGATTGGTTAAACGATATAGTCTTCTAAATCTATGATTGCTACTACTTGCCCAAACAAGACTACCTTTTTTAAAATAAAAACTCCAACTATCGCCCTGAGATGTAGCGATCAATATTTTACAACTTTGCTGTAAATTTACGGCATTTTGAAAATAAGTTTTTATTTGTTTAAGACAATTTTCTGTGGCTTTCATATTTTTAGTTAAGCAAATAAGCAAGCAAGAATTTTAAAAAAATACTTGTAGATCTTTTCTATTTTATCAAGTATTTATAGTAGAGTAAGCCGTATAATTACTATGGTCTTGCTAAATTTAGCTTAACAAATTTTGAGTCAGCTCCTTGTAGGTGCGATTAGTAATGGCAGCAATTAGGAAGTTAGTTGACACAGTACTAGTACTAGTAGTAGATCTCACTGATGGTTCTTCAGAAAAGGCGATCGCCCTGGAATTTATTAATTTTCTATCCAAGCGATCGCCGAGCTTCTTATCCACATTTTGTAATTTTCGTCTGGGACAGAAGTACCTATCTATTTCTTAACTCTAACTTCGGTAACGTACTAGAGAACAAATACTCGATCGCCTTACGTTTTAGCATAGATGACCTCGCCCAGATTTAGTTTAATCTTATTCATTTTTTCCAGTGCGTTTCTGGCTTTTAATGCTGGTTATCTTGCCAGACAGTTCAAATTTTTTCCCTATCAACTTTATACCGAAGCTACAAAGGGATGGACGCAAATTCGCGAACAACAATCTGAGGAACTTCCTTGGTTTTACCAGCACTCTAATAAATCCCCATCTAAAGTCGTTAGAAATATTAGCCAGACTCAAGCAGGACTATCTTTAGTCACGGAAATTGCAGCAGAGCGCAGGATAGTGGCTAAAATTATCGATTTAAATGGTAATACGGTTCATAAGTGGGATATAGATTGGTTTAAAATCTGGCCCAACCCAGAACACTTACCTGAAAAGATAGTTCCCCAGTCCCAACCAGGCACTAATATTCACGGTGCTGTAGTCATGGAAAATGGCGATCTGGTGTTTAATTTTGAAAGCAAAGGTTTAGTTCGTCTCGATCGCAACGGGGAAATTGTCTGGCGGTTGCCTTATTTAACTCATCATTCGGTTCACCAGCACGATGATGGTAATTTATGGGTATCGGGGACGAAATATCAGACAGAAAGGGTTTCTCGCCTGCCTAATTTACTCCCGCCATTTTACGAAGAGACAATTTTAGAAGTTAGTCCTGAAGGGAAGATTTTGCGGGAGTGGTATGTTGCCGATCTTCTGCGCCAAAACGGTTATACAGGATTGCTTTACATGGGTAGTCTCAACAACGAGAATACTCGTATTCAGGGGGACGATCGCCTGTTGGGAAAAACTGATATCCTACACCTTAATGATGTCGAACCTTTCTCGGCGACAATGCAGCCTGGTTTTTTTCAGCCAGGGGATGTTATGGTTTCGCTGCGTAATATTAATACGGTTTTTGTGTTCGATGTCGAGAGCGAAAAGATTAAGTTTATCTCTACTGGTCAATTCGTGCGACAACACGACCCCGATTTTATCGATGGCGATACTATATCGGTTTTTGATAATAATAATGCCAGCGAACCAGAGCGTAAAAGCAAGATTATCATTATTTCGGCAGAGGATAACAGCCACCAAGTATTCTTTGAAGGTAGCAAAGACAATCAATTTTATACCAGGGTGATGGGCAAACATCAGTGGCAGACTAACGGTAATTTATTGATTACCGAATCTATGTCTGGCAGAGGTTTGGAAATAGATCGCCAGGGGAATGTAGTTTGGGAATATGTCAACTATGTCGATCGCGGAATTGTTGGCGTTGTCGGGGAGGTGCAGCGTTTATCCCCAGAGTATACCCAACTCTTTACTCAAGAATAATAAAGTAACAGCAAACAAAATTTTATTACTTGAGTCGAAAATGAAATTTAAAACACCATCACCCATTGGCATTTTTATCGGCACCCTGTTGTTAGTTATTTTCGTTCAGCAACCTGCTATGGCGTATGTCGGCCCTGGTACGGGAATTGCAGCTTTAGGAGCTTTGATCGCCATCGTTGTCGGGGTTATTGTGGCTTTGTTTGGCTTTTTGTGGTATCCCTTGAAGCGGATGTTAAAAAAGCGCGAACAGGCTGCAAGTAAAGAGGCAAACGAAACAGAAGGAGAAAAAATATGAGTCAGTGGGTTGGGGCGATAATACTGGTTGTCGGTTTTATAGTTTTGCTTCAGTTTTTGGGAGTGACCAAAAAAAGTCAAAATGTCGTCCGCATCGCCCTCCACTCGATGAAGATTATCGGTTCTTCTCGTTTAAGTGACGAGCAGAAAGAGTCTAAGCTGCAAAAAAATTCTCAAAGGTTGTTTGGACTGTTTTTCCTTCTTGTCTTGGGTAGCGCGGTCGCTCTTACCATCCCTCTAGCAGTATTATGGTTGGGCGAGAGTTTGGGCTGGCTTTCCCTCTCTGCTGTTTTGGCAACTACTGTTTCACCAGTATTTTTAATTGTCAGTACTGTATTGACGATCGCGGTACTATATCTTCAGCCTAGTAAAAAGGGCGATCGCACTACCGAGCCAACTAGCAGTTATTCACAACTAGACCGAACCTTACATCAAGTAGCTTTTAATACCTACACCGCCCAAGTCTCTCTTGCCGATCTTGAGGATCGTCTCTTCTCCAAACAGCTTGATAGTTGTCAAAACGAGAAACCCGTGTTTATTACTGCCCTTCCGAGGGCGGGAACGACGTTATTACTGGAATGCTGCGCCAGTTCTCCTGAATTTGCAGCCCACTGCTACCGCGATATGCCTTTTGTTTTGATTCCCCAGTTATGGAATCGCTTTTCTAAAACATTTCAGCGAAAGATAGAAGCGAGCGAACGCGCTCACGGTGATGGAATGCAGATTAGTCCAGACAGTCACGAAGCATTAGAAGAAGTGATTTGGAAAACCTTTTGGCAACGTCACTACCATCGCGATCGCCTAATTCCTTGGGACTATGAAGAGGATCGGGAATTTAACCAGTTTTTTGATTCCCATCTGCGCAAAATTATTTTATTGCGTCGTCAAAACCCGATGGTTGCGACTCGCTATGTCTCTAAGAATAATGCTAATATTGCCCGTACCAAAATCCTACAGAAACTCTATCCCGACTCAACCATAATCGTCCCGTTCCGAAATCCCCTACACCACGCCAGTTCTCTACTACAGCAGCATCTGAATTTCTTACAAATCCACCAATGCGATCGCTTTGCTTCAGAATACATGAAAGCGATCGGTCATTACGATTTTGGGCAGAATTTACGTCCCATCGATTTTGACGGCTGGTACGATCGACGCAGAACGCAATCTGCTAAATCTTTGGCTTTCTGGGTAGAGTATTGGCTCGCCAGTTATAAGTATCTATTAAAGAATAACACCGAACGGATTAACTTTCTTGATTATGATGAGCTATGTAGAAATCCGCAACTAGGACTCAAAAGTTTGGCGGAAGTTGTCGAAAGTAGCAACCCAGAAGCATTAATTTCTTCTGCATCTCAAATACGCTATCCACGAGCTAAAAAAATTGACTCTGGTAATTTGCCAACCTCTCTTTTGCAGGAAGCAAATTTAGTTTATGCCGAATTAAACGATCTGTCATTGAAGTGACATACTCATAGGCTGTTAAAATCGAATACAGCGTAGGCTTCTCACCAACTCCAGCTATTGCTTCGGATACTCGATGAACTTAGATAATGCTTAAAATCAAACTATCCCCTTCATCTGTGGGAGCAGTAATTTATCAACCAGTCGATTTAGAACCAATAGGTGGGATTGTCTTATTGCACGGTAGCGAAGGCGGTTCGGCAGGTAAGATAGATATAATTGCAGCTTTACTAGCTGCTCATGGTTTTTTGGCGATGCCGAAACCTTACAACAAAGCAGATGCTCTTTTAACTCGTCCCGATATTAAAAATATTCCTCTCGAAGGTACAGAAGAAGCTCTTTTTTGTATGCGAGAAATTATGACACCCTATAGAAAAAAAGTTGGTTTATATGGTGTTTCTAGAGGAGCAGAGCAAGCATTACTAATATCTCAATTACTCGCAGAAGAATCAAGCATAGCTCTTCCCGATGCCTTGGCGGTTCATGCACCAACTAGCAAAATCAAACCAGCATTCATTTTGGCAAATTATCAATTTGGTGTTTCTGGGATGATTAATAAACTGCAATCGCTATGGCGTTTGGGAAAAGCACAACCTGCATGGTGTTGGCGAAATAGTTACAAACGCACGCTTCCTGGAACTGATATTCAAATAGAAAAATATCCTCATCCTTTATTAATAACTCATGGAAAAAAAGATCTCATTTGGAGTGTAGAAGAAAGTCAAATTTTAGAGCAGCGTCGTCAAGCAAATCGTTTGCCTACCAGAACACATTATTTTGAAAATGAAGGTCATATTTTGGGACTTGAGGCTCGCAATCAACAATTAGAAATATTATTAGATTTTTTTACTAGTAATTTATCAAATACATCATAAAAAATATTTGCCAGCCACACACATTAGAATTCGCGATCGACCAAAACATTAAGGAGCAAGAAACATGACTGCTGAAGCCAAAAGACTGCAAGAAAATCGAGAACGTAAGGCATATTGGACTCGTTGGGGCCCTTATGTCAGCGAAAGACAGTGGGGAACGGTAAGAGAGGATTATAGTGAAGACGGTTCGGCTTGGGACTATTTTTCTCATCAAGATTCTCTATCTCGCGCTTACCGTTGGGGAGAAGACGGTATTGCAGGTATCTGTGATAATCATCAGCGTCTTTGTTTTGCCCTGGCTTTTTGGAACGAGCAAGATCCAATTATCAAAGAAAAGATGTTTGGTTTGACTGGTTCTCAAGGTAATCACGGGGAAGATGTCAAAGAGTATTATTTTTACCTTGATAATACGCCGACTCATTCTTATATGAAGTACCTCTATAAATATCCTCAAAATGAATATCCCTATGCAGATTTAGTCGAAGAAAATCAAAAAAGAGGTTTTAACGATCCCGAATACGAACTATTAGACACGGGAATTTTTGACGAGGATAAGTATTTTGATATTTTTATAGAATATGCGAAAAACACCGATGAAGATATTTTAATTAAAGTCACGGCACATAATCGCGATCGCAGCCCCGACCGTTCGCGAACTGCCCCTACATTACACATCTTACCTACTCTCTGGTTTCGCAACACTTGGTCTTGGTATGAAGATGCTCAAAAACCAGTATTAAAGATTTTCGTTCGGAAAGATAGCTATAGCATAATTGAAGCCGAACATCCTAGTTTAGGAAAACGCTGGCTGTATTGTAATCATCCCGTAGGGGCGTTTCGCGCGATGCGAAGCGAGTCCTTTAGGGCAACGCCCCTACTGTTTACCGAAAACGAAACCAACACTGAATTACTCTTCGGACACAAAAACGCCTCACCCTATGTCAAAGATGGCATTAATAATTATGTGGTCAATGGTAACAAAGATGCAGTCAACCCCGATAACATCGGAACTAAATTTGCCCCCCACTACAAGTTATCTATTCCCCCAGGAGCAAGTCAAACTGTCGAACTGCGCTTGTGTGATTCTGATTCTTTAGAAAATCCTTTTACTGACTTCGATCGCATCTTCCAACAAAGACAACAAGAAGCCGATGAGTTCTATCATTGGATTAATCCTCACGAAATGTCCGAAGATCGTCGCCGAGTACAGCGACAGGCATTTGCAGGAATGCTGTGGAATAAACAATTTTATTACTATGTCGTCGAAGATTGGTTAGAAGGCGATTCTGGTACGGTTTCTCCGCCAAAATCGCGGAAAAACGGTAGAAACTCGGAATGGAAGCATTTATTTAACGATGATATTATCTCTATGCCCGATAAGTGGGAATATCCCTGGTATGCTGCTTGGGATTTAGCTTTTCATTTAATTCCTTTAGCCATACTAGACCCCGACTATGCCAAACTACAGCTTTCTCGTCTGACTCGGGAGTGGTATATGCATCCCAACGGACAAATACCAGCATATGAATGGGCGTTTAGCGATGTTAACCCTCCTGTAGAAGCTTGGGCAGCCTGGCAGATATATACTTTAGAGAATAAGTTTTGGGGACGCAAGGATAAAGACTTTTTAGAACGGATTTTCCAAAAGCTATTGCTGAACTTTACCTGGTGGGTTAATCGCGAAGATGCCGAGGGAAATAATGTTTTTGAAGGGGGTTTTTTAGGCTTAGATAATATTGGTGTATTCGATCGCTCTGCCGAACTGCCTACAGGTGGTAGCTTAGAACAAGCTGACGCTACTTCTTGGATGGGGATGTACAGTTTGGGAATGCTGCATATTGCCTTAGAGTTAGCCCAAGATCGTCCACCCTATGAAGATGTTGCCAGTAAGTTTTTTGAACACTTTTTGTATATTGCCGAAGCAATGAATCATATTGGCGATGGCTTTGCCCTTTGGGATGATAAGGATGGTTTTTATTACGATGCAATTAATTTTCCCGATGGGAGTAGATCCCTGCTTAAGGTGCGATCGCTGGTTGGTTTGATTCCCTTACTAGGAGTCAACGTCCTCAAACCAGAAACAATTAACAACTTACCAGGATTTAAAAAGCGTCTGGAGTGGTTTATTGATAATCGTCCCGACCTCAAAAAGAATGTTGCCTGTATGGTAACAGAAGGTATGGGGGCAAAAAGACTACTGGCTTTGTGTTACGCAACCAAAAGAAACGATGGTAAAGCGAATAGATTACAAAGATTACTCTCTTATATGCTCGATGAAGCCGAATTTCTCAGTCCTTATGGCATTCGTTCGGTATCTAAATATCATCAAGACCATCCCTTTGTAATGCACGTCAATGGTAATGAATATCGAGTAGACTATCAGCCAGCCGAATCAACTTCAGGAATGTTTGGCGGTAATTCTAACTGGCGTGGCCCAATTTGGTTTCCGATTAATTATTTACTACTAGAAGCCTTACAAAACTTCTATGAATATTTGGGTGACGATTTTCAAGTTGAGTTTCCTACGGGTTCGGGGAATTACAAAAATCTGCGTGAAATCATTGTCGAATTATCCCAACGTATGACCCAGATCTTTGTACAAGACGATCGGGGGAAACGTCCAGTGTTTGGTGAGAGCGAGAAATTTCAAAACGACCCCCACTGGCGCGATTATATTTACTTCCACGAATATTTTCATGGCGACAATGGGGCGGGTCTAGGTGCATCTCACCAAACAGGCTGGACGGGGTTAGTAGCTTATCTGGTTCAGGTTTGCGCTGAGAGCAAACTCTAAAATTGGGTCTTGGTTCTTATGCCTCTGTTCCATTCCATTGTAAATCTGAGATTCCAATGCTTTGTCCGCTAGGGTCGCCACCAGGATCGTCAGTGGAAAAGTAGAATATTTCTACTTCAGAGGCTTCCGTACTACCCAGATCGACTTGAATATTAGCACTCTCGCTAGATTTATTAGCACTGCCACTGCCTTCAAAACCAGTCATATAATCTTCGTTATCTAGTCTCACGCTAGAACCACCTAGAGTTACGGCATCGGGAAGATCTTGAATGTTTACGCCATCGACAAAAATCTCAACCGCGTCATCAAAAGACGAGCCTTTATCGACATCCAAAACATCAAACTTCAAACCAGTAACAGGGCGATCGAAGTTCAAACTCACCCCAACTACATCATTGGGGTCGCTCTCACTATTATTAAAACCGAGGTTTAGATAGCCTTGATGATTTCCCCTCAAACCATCGTCATAACTAACAAAATCATCGCCACCTTTAGGAACAAAATCACCGCCATTTGTCTCAATCTCCCAATTAACGGTAACAGTAGTGCCATCGCTGAGGTTAAAAGACGAACCAGTGGCAACAGCACTCTCATCTATTAAGCCTTGTTCTTCCCAAACTAAATCGGTCGTTGTCGGTTGAGGAGGATCGACTGGATTATTGCCTTCATTGTCCAAACGGAACAGTTCGGCAGCAGGTACTGCCATCTCCTCACCATCGTGACCGACTCCAGGTACGGTTTGTAACTCCCAACCAAAATCCGTGCCACGAGTTTGTGCTTCATCTTGACCCTGGGAATAGAAAAATTGCCCCCGCTCAAATCGATTACGTCCTTGAGCGTCTGCCTCTTCGGTCTGACGGAGGTTACTAGTTCTTCTCGTATCTTCTTCTCCTAGTAAAACAACCAAGTCATCACTTAAATAATTATCGAGATTTTCACTGGGAAAAGGATCGTATTCATCAGTCGAAGCATCATAATCTGGAATATCCGCCGTACTGTAGGGCCAACTATATTCGTAGCCTTGACCGTCACTCTGAGGAATAGTATACCATCCCGCATTAGCAGAAACAGCTAGCTCGACCCGTGCGTCGGGTTCCCAGGCCATAAAACGATGTACAAACTGCGCTCCTGCTGAGTGACCGTACATATAGTACCCATCTGTTTCGATGGTCGGTTCTACCTCATTGACAACATAATCAAACAAAGGCTCGATTTTAGAAAAAGACCAGTCTCGCTGGGGAACGGGGGTAAGATCGGAATTAGAAGCAGAGATGTTACCCAGATTGTAGCCAGTACTACCATCCCAATCATTATCGTCAAACTCAGGAGCAATTACCAAAGCTCCCTGTTCTCTGGCTGCATCTACAAAATAGTCGCGATAATCGTCGGCGTTACGCCCAGTTCCATGCATGATGAACCAGACTGGTGTATCCGCAGTAACTTCCTCTGGACGATAGTAAAAAACTTCGAGTGGCTTATCAGGATCGCTCTGACCTGTAGTATCTTCCCAGACAAAACTTCCTGTACCAGATTCTAAAGTCATATTCTTAATCTCTGTTGGTTGCCAGTTGAAAACAATGTTTGTCTATATCCAACCATCCAGAAGGTAACAAATTGGTAAATACCAGAATTTTGACAATTAACAGCAATCGAAATTAACAATATGCAATTAAGATTGAAATTAATAGAGGAGACAATAAAATTTTTAATGTCACTAAAATAATTACATATCTTAATTAAGAAGACTAACCATGACTGAAGACAATAACAATCCTGACATTAAAGAAACAACGATCGTTCCCGTAAGTCCTGAAACCGACGCTTTGGTAGAAAAAGAATTGGCGGGAGAAAGCGATCGCATTAAAGCCGAAACTAAAGCTTTTGTCGAAGCAATCAAAAAACGGGCGCAATCTGAGATTGAAAATGCTCAAACCATAACTCAAGATGCCTATCTTAATGCCGTCCGTAATGCCAGAGAAGCAGTCGAGCAAAACAAACTACTCGATCCCCAACGAATCGAACATTCGGTGGAAATGATTCAAAGAGATGCCCAAGAAAATTGGCAAAAAACCGTCAATGAAATTACTGCTTTGGGCGATCGCCTCCAAGAAGCTGCTCAAGTAGCCTGGGATATTTTGATGGGCAAAGATTCTTCGGGAACTAAATAGTTATCTATAGTTATCTTGAGAAAATCCCTCAATTACCTTGCATACTAATTGGTAACGAACAAATAAGTCCAATTCAGAAAATATGAAGCAAGCATAACTAGCAACTATGAGTGCCAACATCAATTCCGAGCCTAAGTTAGGAATTTTTTCTCTGACAACTTTGCTCGTATCTGCCCAATACGGCTTAGGGTTTTTGTTAGGAACTGCCGAACAAGCTATATACCAAGGAATAAAGGGCAGTCTCTATGCTCTTTCTATTGGGTTGGGTTTTGTTGCTCTCTTAGCTTTAGTAAAGTTCTACTGGCAACAGGTAGAACCAATTTGGACGCTGTTGGGCAACCGCTATGGTAGATCGGTAAAAGTTGGCGTTGGTTTAATGTCTTGGATGTCACTGATTGGCATCGAGGCAGTACAAATTATCGCAGGCTCGACAATTTTGACCGTAGCAGGTGTCCCCAAACTAACTAGTATGCTTATGTTGGTCCTGCTGTTTTGTCTACTTTCCTTGCTTCCTCTAGAAAAGGTAAGCTGGATTTTGCGGGGTCTATTACTACTCAATGTATTGGTTTTGGTTTACAGTCTTTGGGCATTAGATGGCTTATCGATTGTGGCATGCTCGCCTCTAGATTTAATTACTTCTTTGCCACAAATCGACCCTAAAGACGGGATTGGGATCTTTTGCTGCACGATTTTATTAGTGACGATCGATATGAAGTGTCATCAATATTTGGTTAGGGCCAAAAATGTTCGGGTCGCGCTCTGGAGTTGCATCTTTACTGCTGCGATCCTAATTGCTTTAGCTTTACTGGCAGTAGCAACTGCGATCGCTGGTCAACAAGCGGGAATCATCCCCCCCAATCTAGATGGTAAAGAGGTCATTCCCTATATTTTGGCTTCAATCGGTGGTGACCAACATTTTTGGGGCATAGTAGCGATTGTCACTTTGGCGGTACCCGCCCTCGGTTTGGGCAGTAGCGTGCTGCGAATACAAACTAGAACCTTTTGCGATCTCGAGATTTTAACCTCACGGTTTGGTCAGCGGATTTTAATTACAGCTATCAATATTCTTCTAGCCTTATTAGTTGCCTTTAGAGGAGGAGAAATAGTTAGTTTGATGCTTCTGTTTTATACTGCCTATCTTGCTGCTGCCTTGATTCCTTTAATTGCCTATCTGCTAGATTATTTTGATGTTTATACTTTTTCCACCAACAGTGTTAAGCTTTCGTTATTTATGGGTAGCATTTCTGCCGTAACAAGTTTATGGACAATTTTAATTCTACCTGAAGCCATAATTTTAGGCAGCGATCGCCTAACTATTATTATCTTTGGTATGGGTCTGGCAATTATAGGTCTTGTTGTTAATGAGTTAGGAGAAAAATTATCTCTTGCTCCTGCGATCGAAAAAGAAACTGATAGTTAATAATTAACTTTTACAAAATATTACTGGAAATGTTCGCAGAAATTGGTAAAACTCTGGTTATTCTCGGTTTAGGAATTGTAGTTTTAGGAGGATTGCTGTGGCTGAGTGGCGGAACGTTGAAAAATTTCCCTCTCGGTCGTCTTCCAGGAGATATTTTAATCAAAAAAGATAACTTTACCTTTTATTTTCCGATAGCTACCTGTATCCTTCTTAGTCTTGGTTTAAGTGCGGTAATTTGGCTGTGGCAATTAATCTCTCGTTAAGGAAATATATTATCCGAACAGAATTTGATACAATCTCATGTTCGGAAATTACGATGAAAATTTTTCGGCAGCTAAACGGTTAATTCGTCTTCTTCCTCCCAATGGCAAAACCAGGGGTCATATCGCCAAATATCGCTGGCTTCTGGATATTCTTGGCAATATTCGTCAAAAGCTGTTTGTTTGAGTTCGTCAGTTTGTTGGTGTGCTTGTTCTGCCTGAAGTTCCTCAACTACATCCCAAGCAGAAGCGCATTTTTCGGAGTTAAATCCTTGTTCGGCACAAATCTCACGCGCTTCGGCAATTTTTTGCTGGATTTGTGCTTCGATTACGACACCACTTGGTTGTTCGACAAAGTTACTTTTGAGCAACAAATCGGTTGTCGAGACGATTCCGATTAGTTTATCTTTAATGATAGGTGCGCGACGAATGCCAGTATTAGCAAATAGCTGAGAGACAGAGCGAACGCTGAGATCGGGATTGACCACAATACAGGGTTTAGTCATAATTTCGCAGACACGGACTTGTTTGGGGTCTAATCCTTTGGCTACTACTTTGTGAATAATGTCAGTTTTGGTAACTATGCCGTAGCTATCGCTCTCATCAAGGCGATCTACAATTAAAGAACTCAGATTATAGTCTCGCATCAACTTGACTGCATGGGCTACTGTGGCAAAACTACGAATAGTTATTACCTTGGTATTCATGATATCTGCTACTTTCATCTTCAACTTCTCCAGAGATTTCTTCGGTAGTTAAGCAAATAAATACAACAAGATTGCTATTTGGTGTAGTGAACGCCACGATAAACTAATCGCTCGTGATGAACTGGAATACGGTGTGGTTCTTTCATCCGATGAATTTTCCAAGGAACACCGCGATATTTACCGCCCACTTGACCTTCAGTTACTTGCCATTCAACATAGGGATCTTCATAATCATGTCCGTGAAAATGTAGTTTCATTATTTCTTTCCTCCGATTTAACAGATGAGAAAGAGTTTTATAGTCTCATCAATATAAATTGAATCTAAAAAATCTATTTTTTATTCTTGCTATTTTTAAAATAGAGGAACAAATTGAAGAACTTGTGAGGAATTCGATTTTAGCTAGCAATCTTAGTAAACAAGGTCATGAAGTAGTCGTCGTCGATCGCAATAAGTCTGCCTTCAATCGCTTACGTGAAGAGTTTAGTGGCTTTTCTATTTATGGTAGTGCAGCGGAAATAAAAGTATTACAGGCAGCTAAATTAGGTAAGGCTGACATCGCGATCGCTGTAACGGGTAAAGATACTCTTAATATTATGATATCTCAGTTAGCGAAGACTATCTTTAATGTTCCCATTGTTTTGACTCGTATTCTCGACCCTGCAAGGGAGGAAATCTATCAACGGTTGGGTTTGACTACTATTAGAGGCGATCGCCTAATTTTAATTAGTCAACCAGAAAATTACGAGCAATTTATTGAAGTCTTAACAGGAAAAACCGAGTGAAGCGGAGTAAGTAGTGCAAAAGCGTATTTGGCTAAGGCAAAAGTATCGAATCATTTTTGGTTATACGGGATTGATTTGCGCGATCGCAGGTACGACAATTCTTTTTCCTTTGGTTGCTTTAATTGTCTATCCAGAAGAAATAAAGTTAACATACGGCTTTTTGCTTCCAGGTCTTTTGTTAGTTGCAATTGGTTGGTTACTCTGGTGCAGATTAGAAGTTTCATCTAACAGTTTGAGCATCCAGGATGGAGCGATTATTGTGGTTCTGTCTTGGATAATGGCGATCGCTTTGGGCACAATTCCTTTGATAACCATCGGTGGTTTAAATATTACTCAAGCTGTATTTGAATCTACCAGTGGTTGGACGACAACTGGTTTATCGGTAATTGACGTAACTCAAGTATCTCATTTAGTTTTGCTCTACCGCAGTACAATTCAGTTGGTAGGTGGTGCGGGATTTGCTATCTTGGCTCTCAGTGCCATTATTGCTCCTGCTGGTATTGGTCTAGCTACTGCTGAAGGACGCAGCGAGCAGTTAGTTCCCAACCTTAGACGCTCGGCTAAGTTGGTCTTAAATATCTATACGGGTTATGTAGCGGTGGGTATTGTCGCTTTAAGACTGGCGGGAATGAATTGGTTTGATGCGGTTAATCATGCTTTTGCTGCTTTATCTACAGGAGGATTTTCCACTCGTGCTGCCTCGCTTGGTTACTGGGATGGTCCTGCAATTGAAGTTGTGACTATTGTTTTGATGTTATTGGGGACTTTGAACTTTTTAACCAGCTATTTATTCTTAACAGGTAAGTTTTCCGCCGTTATCCGCAATAGTGAAGTCAAATTACAAGCGTTAGTTGTCCCCCTGTGTATAACTATCCTTTTATTAGGGGTAACTAGCAAACTCGATAGTAGCACCCAATCCAACATAGTTAGTTTTTTCTCGTGCAAATGCGATCGCTGGATTACCTAAGAACATCGCACCGACGAAACCCCAAGTAACCAAATGACGCGAGCGGAGTTTCATAATGTACCTCCTCATAGAAGAAAGATACGTTTTGTTATTCAATTCAAAGAATAATCTTTTCTGGTAGCCAGTCTTAACCGATAGATTTAATTGAGGTGCATTTTGTCGTTCCTCAAATATAGATCGACCGCTCTCTCGACTGCTGTTAGGCAACGTATTGAATATTCTTTCTAGCGTTTATTGTATCTTTTCTATTCAATCTCGGTCGTAAACCGACATAATTATTTATCAAGTTAGTGGCTACTATTAGAGAGTATTGCAACGATCTTGAATACTATTTTAGGGGGCGAGCGAGTGCTTATTCTCGACGACGATACTGCTGGCATATGTTCGAGATTTTGAAAATTATTAAACTCAACAAGATTGCAATGTCTAGAAGTAGAGTTCTAGCAATTTTTATTACTTCATTCTCACGAGTTCCTCAAATTTTAAAACTAAGATCTAAATTAAATTGGAGGGAGGCTGTCAAAGTAGAAATTATGACTATCCTATCGAAAGATGCCCGACAAAGCGAACTCCTAGATCGATTAGTCTTAGATTTCGATACTACTGAAATAGTCGGTCGCGTTAAAAAACTCTGGCTCGATGTCAAGTCCAATCGAGTCAAAGGTTTAACCTGTGCTCACGGAACATTTAACCGAGAAAAGCATTCGTTCTCTTGGGATAAAGTTGTTACAGTCGGTCATGATAGTATCCTCGTCAAAACCGAAGAGCGAGAAGAAGTAGAACCCGAGTCGATCGATAATGTTATCGGGCTTAAAGTCTGGACAGATGCGGGTAATAAAGTAGGTCGGCTTGCAGATTACTGCATAGATACCACAACTGGTACTGTAACTGCTTATTTATTCACCTCTAACGGTTGGCGTGGCATTGCTGGCGGGACTTACATTTTAGATCCCGACGGGGTAATTACCGTAGGCAGTAAACGAATCATCGTCGCTGAAGCCAGTATTCAAAATGCTCAACAGTACGAGGAGGGTTTAACCCAAAAAATTCAGCACGCCAAGCAATTTGTTCGGGAGGACATTGCTAAAAGTCGGTCGGATTTTGGTGTAGCAGTACGCAATACTCAAAAGGCTGCGGAGCGGTTACAAACCAAAGCTCACCACGCAACTGAAGTAGCTAAAGATAAGTTGTCCAATGCTGCCAAGCAGCTACAGCATAAGTCCAAACAGGTCTCTAGCCCAGAAGGAGAAATATTAGCTGAGTCTGAAGCAAGAAGCGAACCAGAGTCAGATTCTGCTAAAGCAACAGATGAGCGATCGCTATATCCTGATACAAACTTAGAGCTAGATCGAGAAGAAACTTCTGGTGTCTAGTATTAAAGCAAGATTTTGATATTTCAGTTTGATAGGGAACTGTAAGTGTTAATGGACTTCTGATTTTCTGTCATTAACAACAAAGCAAGCCAACCCAAGCGACCGATCGCTCCTTCGTCGATAGCTATAGAGATAGATCTTGCTCGATCACAACTCACAACAATACAAATCTGGAAGGAGGATTATTGATGGCTAAGATAACATTACCAACATCTACAATAAAGCCTTTAGGCGATCGCGTATTACTAAAAATCTCAGCAGCAGCAGAAAAAACTACAGGTGGAATTTTCTTACCCGATACCGCCAAAGAAAAACCTCAAATAGCCACAGTATTTGCTGTTGGCAAGGGTAAAAGAAACGATAATGGTACTCTTAACCCAGTGGAAGTAGAAGTTGGCGAACGAGTACTTTATTCGCAATACGCTGGTACTGAAATGAAACTCAACAACGAAGACTACGTGTTGCTCTCAGAACCAGATATTCTAGCCACCATAGTTTAAAGGCTACATTAACCACTGTACTTCCATTTAAGCGATCGCTTCATCTTACTAGGCTTTTCAGTTGGGTCGACCACACAGATTGAACCCTATCTTTGGCTAATAGCTAATTATCAGCGTAGTCAATTCAATTTAAAACTGCTGTAAATTTCATTGCAGACATCTCAGGAGTTAACCAAAAATGGCAAAACAACTTAGTTTCGATAAAGATGCTCGTCGCGCTTTAGAGCGCGGTATTAATGCTTTGGCAGAAACTGTGGCAGTTACTTTAGGACCTAAAGGACGTAATGTAGTCTTAGAAAATAAGTTTGGCGTACCACAAATAATCAATGACGGTATTACAATTGCCAAAGAAATCGAGCTAGAAGACCACGTGGAAAACACTGGGGTAGCTTTAATTCGTCAGGCTGCTGCTAAAACCAATGATGTTGCTGGAGATGGTACTACTACTGCTACTGTCTTGGCTCAGGCGATCGTTAAAGAAGGTCTGCGTAACCTAGCAGCAGGGGCAAACCCCATGAGTATCAGGCGAGGCATCGAGAAAGCTACCAGCTACTTGCTGGAGAGAATTGCCGATCGCGCTCGTCCCGTCAAAGATTCTTTAGCGATCGCTCAAGTTGGAACGATTTCGGCTGGTAACGATGCCGAAGTGGGACAGATGATTGCCAACGCGATGGAAAAAGTCGGTCAAGAAGGAGTCATTACTTTGGAAGAAGGTAAATCGATGACCACCGAACTAGAAGTAACCGAAGGAATGCGCTTCGATAAAGGCTATATTTCTCCCTATTTTGTTACCGATACCGAAAGAATGGAAGCGGTTCTCGATGAGCCTCAGCTTTTGATTACCGACCGAAAAATCTCTTTGGTGCAGGATTTAGTTCCGATCTTAGAAAAAGTAGCCAATACAGGCAAACCTCTCTTAATTGTCGCCGAAGATATCGAGAAAGAAGCTTTAGCAACCCTGGTAATCAATAGAATGCGCGGGGTACTAGAGCGTCGGTTCAGAAGAGAGAATTGACAAAAAAGCCACAAAATGTTGGTAGGGAGGAAGGTAAACTAAAATCCAGCCCACTAACCAAGAATTAGGCTCTTAGATATGCGTCCTCCTTTATGGTTTCCGCCAATTTCACTGACCCAGAAAGAGCAAAAAGTCATTTCTCGCATCCGCCGAGCCAAATTGTTCATTTTCCTACGAGAGGTGCGTCATGAATTATTTGACGAGGAATTTCAAACGGAATTAGGAACAATCTTCAAAGACAGCACGGTAGGTAAATGCCCGATTCCTCCAGCGCAACTGGCATTGGCAACTATCTTACAAGCCTATATGGGGATTTCCGATGATGAGGTGATCGAAGAGCTGGAGATGGATAAGCGTTGGCAATTAGTTTTAGATTGCCTTGATGGTGAGAAAGCGACCTTCAGTAAAGCGACCTTGGTGAGGTTTCGTGCTGCCCTGATAACTAAAGGCTTAGACCGCCGCCTGGTAGAGAGAACAGTAGAAATGGCAGAGCGTCGGCAAGGCTTTTGTTCTCGCTATTTGAGGGCGGCCTTAGATTCTTCTCCCTTGTGGGGAGCTGCCCGAGTTGAAGACACTTACAATCTCTTGGGACACGCCTTACGCAAAGCCTGAACGGTGATTGCCTGTGTCTCAGAGAAAGATTTAAGCACTGTAGCTGGGGAAACGGGAGCATCCATGGTAGTTGCTTCGAGTCTTAAAGCCTCTTTAGACTTAGATTGGGATGACCCAGTGGCTAAAGCTGAAGCCTTGGGAACTATTCTTAACGTCCTGGATGAAGTGGAATCTTGGATGGAAAAGCAAACATCACTCGAGGAAGCAACGGCGGAGGCGGTCAAAGACCACCTAGAAGTCGGGCGACAGATAGAGGCTCAAGATGTAGAGTCGGGGGCCGATGGTTCCCCAAAGCTGAAACAGGGGGTAGCCAAAGACCGCCGCATTGCCATTGAGGATGAGGAGATGCGTCACGGACGCAAAAGTCGAAAAGTGCGCTTCGATGGCTACAAACGTCATGTCTTCAAAGATTTGGATTCGGGGTTAGTGCGAGCAGTGGGAATTACCCGAGGCAATCTCCCAGAGGCGATTGTAACTGAAGCGATCGCTGCCGACCTCCAGAAACAAAAAGTAGCTCTCGAAGAGTTACACATTGATCGGGCCTATCTTAGCAGTTCCATAGTTCGGGAACGCTCAGAAGACTTGACGATTATCTGCAAGGCTTGGCCCGTACGTAATGGCTCACGCTTTAGCAAGAGTGCTTTTACTCTGGACTGGGAGTCGGGCTTAATTTACTGCCCCAATCAGGTAGCAATGCCTTTTACTGAAGGGCAGGTGGTTCGTTTTCCTGTCGATAGCTGTCGAACCTGTCCGTTACGTGAGCGTTGTACTACCAGTAAAACTGGACGCAGTGTCTCGATCCATCCTGATGAAAAGCTGTTGATAGAGTTACGTCAACGTCAAACCACCCCTGTCGGTCGAGCCCAACTCCGCCAAAGAGTTACTGTGGAGCATACTCTGGCCCACATTGGTCAATGGCAGGGCGACCGTGCTCGTTATTTCGGTTCCCGTAAAAATCTGTTTGACCTGCGTCGCCTAGCCGTCGTTCATAACCTTCATGTGATTGCACGAACGCCAGAACGCCAGACCAGGCCTGTAGAGGTTATGGCTTGATAACGGGAACTAAGCTGACAAATTCTCCTACAGATTCGAGCTCTTCTGTCAATGGCTTCTACTGAACCGACGCTCTAGTGGATTGTTTCAGCTAAAATAGTGCAATAAATTCAACTGAACAACGCCAAACAAACAACTCTCTTTGCCCTAATTCGAGGATAAACGCCTTCGCACCCAAGGCGACGGGTATCCTAAAGGACTAGCTTCGCGTCGTAAACGCCTTTGCCCCGTATGCGATGGGGACTCGTCCTCGTCGCTTTGAGGATAAACGTGAGACAAATTTAACGCAGAAAATTAAGCTTGACAAAGCACTAAGTTTACAAAGCACTAAGTTTAATTAGATTTTGTCGTTCATTGATTTGAAGACTCATTATTTTGATCCCTCATCGACTCTCTAGCAGCAATTAAACGATTTAAATACTGTAAGATTGCCAAACCAGCTAAAACCGAAGCAGCCAACAACAGCCAGAAATAATCGGTAAACTGGGGACGATCTAATGCCCATCCTCCTAATGGAGGCCCAATAAAATAACCGACTGCCCAACATTGAGAATTAAGGGAAAAGTAAACGCCACGCAAAGATTCGGGGGCTAAATCTGCTACCAAACCAGAGGCAACGGGGGTATAGGTAATCATTCCTAAAGACATTACGCCCAAAGTCAAAACCGCCCAAATCAAAGTATTATCTGGTATATTTCCCGTCACCCAGACCAAGATAAATGCCACTGCCCATAGTATCAGGGAAAAACTCAATCCCGTAATGCGACTAAAGCGATTGAGTAGCCAAGCTGCGGGTAGCTGGCAAATAGCTGCAAAGGCAATATGCCAAGTAAATAAACCACTAATTACTTGTTCGGAAAAACCCGTACCCGTATCTGCTATTTGGACGAAGTTTTTTAGATACAGAGGCATGGTACTTTGTACCTGAGACAGATAGGTAGTAAATAAAATATTGACTGCTACATAGACCATCAAAGCGCGATCGCGCAATGCTAAAGACCAACCGTTTTCTGCTTTTGCTGTCGAGGGTTGTCTGGAAAATTGATAAGTTTCGGCGATCGCAAAATAGATGACTCCAAAAAAGACGGCAAAAGATATCCCGTCGATGACAAACAACGCCCGATAATTCCCAGAATTGGCGATTAATGCCCCTCCCAATACTACTCCTAAACTCAAACCCAAGCTATCTGCTAATCGAGTCACAGCAAAAGCTCCATTACGCTGTTCGGGCTTGGTTAGATCGATAATCGCTGCTTCGGTTGCGGGCCAATACATACCAATACCAAATCCCATCAATAAGTTACCTAAAATCAGAGTGGGAAAATTAGTCGTCAGAGATAAAACTACATCTGCTAATACCGAGATTGCCGCCGAGGCTAACAAAGTTTTTCTGCGTCCCCAACTGGGAGTATCGGCCAACTGTCCTCCTAAAAACCTCCCTGCAACCCCCGAAACCGAACCACTACCCAAAGCTATTCCTACCAGAGTAGATGAGAGTCCTACTTGATTGACAAAAAAAATCGGCGCGTAAAACAGAGTAAAACCAGTCCCGATTTCTGATAGCAGTCTACCTGCTGCTAAAATCCAAACCTTGAAACTAAAATTCAGCATTCGAGACATAAATTATCACTCATTGACCATCGATTGTTTATCATCGGTCAATTTGTATTCCTACGGGTACTTTTGCTCTTGGACTTTGGACAAAAAGTCCAAACCTGAATTTAACTGAGTTTTCCAAGTCCTGAATTTGACTGAACTATTGATTGAAATAATCAAACATACTGGGAAAAAAAAGACAAAAAATCAAATTTTGTCGGCTCTACCGAACTTACAGTGTTGAATTTGGGTAAAAAGCCCTATCTGTAAACAGCTTGAGCCAAAAGTATACAAAATCAAACTATCAAAAACTCAAAGTATTGCATAGCAATACTTTCAAGGATTAGTTTCTAACAGTTTTACATTGCATTATAGGTTCGGTAGAGCCATTTTGTCCAAAGTCCAATTTGCTCAAAAATGCATAAAAAAGCAGAGCTGGCGTAACTATATAAATACAAACAAAATACACGTTGAAATTGACGACCATGAAAAAAGCTATATCATCTATCTCGATCGGAGCGATCGCGCTTTCTTCACTAAATGCTTTAGTTCAATCGACACCAACAAGCATTCAAACTAATAATAATTCTACTGCTATTGTGAGGGAGGTTCGAGCCGATTATCACAGTCCAATTAATCATAACGACTATACTATTCCCACTATTCCGATTGTTCAAATTGCTGACGAGGAAATCTAAAGCAGGCTGTTGCTATAGGCAAGCGTAACCTATGCGGTCGAAATGTAACTCAAACCCCTACTCAAAGTCAGGTTAATCTGGCTCGGTATTTTCCGCAAATCGAGTGCTACTGATTGAGCTAACCAAATTGAAGGCTTTACAGGTATTGCTATTTTTAAATTGCTTCTTGGCGATCGCAATTGCCCCGCTCTTGGTAAAATATCTTACATTCTTAAGATTTAAATAAATTCAGTTACTAGTCTAGATTTAGCTTGCTAATGTTTTGTTTGGTTATAAACTCGATTATAATAATTTAATCTTTTGTTAAACTTAACGTGTTTTTATTAATTCGTCTATGATAGCTAAACTAAATTTATAGTTTTGATTTAGACAAATCTAAAGTTAAATTTATGAACAACACAAGCTCGGAAGTAATTCTCAGCATCTTAAAATGACTATAACCTGGACGACATTTGCGCTGCGTCTACTAGTAGGATTCATCCTGGCAATGGGCATTGGCATTGAAAGACAATGGCTCAAATCCAGAGCAGTTTTAAAAACAAATGTTTTGGTGACTTTGGGTGCAGCAATGTTTGTCATGCTCTCGATTATGACCCCTGGGGATTCGAGTCCGACTAGAATTGCCTCACAAATAGTATCTGGTGTCGGTTTCTTAGGTGGCGGTGTCATCTTGCGAGAAGGAGCAAGTGTTAGAGGAATTAATACCGCTGCAACTCTTTGGTGTTCAGCAGCCATAGGTACACTAGTAGGTTCGGGTTATTTGGTACAGGCATATTTGAGTACTTTTGCAGTTGTAGGAGCAAATTTATTGTTACGACCATTGGTAGCAGCTTTCAGGCAGCAAAGAGATTTTGAAAGCAACGATCTCCCACCTCAAAATAACATCAAGCGGATAGAAGGTGTAAAAACGACTACATTACAAACTAGTCAAAAATCACCAACTACAAACCCTCCTAGTTCACCAGAGATTATTATCAAACCCGATCGATACTATTGCGATGTAGTTTGCTTTCCAGAAACTGAAGCGAAAGCTTTAGAGTTAATTGGTAAATTTGCCAGAGAACGAAAATTAGTTTTGGTAGGGATGCAAAGCAAAAACGTTCCTAGCAAAATTCAACCAGGTGAATTAGAAGTAGAAATTAAAATAAATCTCGCCTCTCAAGGTTCTCAAATAGATCTAGCTGATTCTCAAGAAATAGTCAGACTATTGAAAACCGAAGCCCAAGCAAAACTGGTCAATTGGCAATTATCACCTCTCTAAACTTAAGGATAAATAAATCATCACGGTTCTTCAGTTTATAAATAGTTTTATGCTGTTTTTTTTGCAGTAAAGCTACTTATTTTGACGAACTATTGTTGGATTGAAATTTCTCCTAAAATTGTCTAAGATTACAGTGTTAAGATTAAGACAATATTGAGCTTTCATTCTAAGATTTAGGCTCCACAATGCCTGGCAGTAGTACTCGGCAAAAAATTCTCAGTGATTTCAACTATGTGGTAATTACTGAAGTTGCTATGTATAATTTGCGATTTATATTTTAACGCTCGATATATTAATAGTTTTTTTATTGACATTAGAGTCTAGTAAAAATACGTAGACAAACATAGCTAAACTCAAGCTCAATGATTACTGCCAGCAAAAAAGCCAAATTTGTCGGAATGAATTGAGTTTATGACTTTTTATCCTGGTTGAGCGATCGGGGGAATTATTAGTTTAAATAAAGGTTAAGAAAGATTGCATTAAGAGAAATTACGGTTATCTATTAAGTATATTATGAGGTAACTTGGGAAAGTTAATAAAATTCTGACAAATTTTGCTAGACTGTTAGCTAAAAAAAGGTTTCTAGCTATGTAGTTCCTCGTAGCTTGTAGCTTTGCTATTAATTTATGTAGCGAGAAAAACTGAAAGCTGTTTCTAGAAATGATATTTTAAAAGTTATAAACTCAAAAAAAAAGCTCAGCTATAGTCTCAAGTTTAGAGTATAGATTTTATTTTGCCCACATTTATATCAAATTATTGAAAATGTTTAACCAACCAATAAATATCAATCAAAAAAGCTTTTTACTTATTTTATATGTGATAATTTTGGGTATTTTTGGCCCTGCTATTTATTGGTTCAGTGAAAGTCGTAACCGATCGCCTGTTGCCAAAAAAGAGACGCAAAATTTAACTCAAACCAGAATCAGCCTGGGAGACAAGATTTTGGTTAAGGCTCATAACAATTCGGCTAAACAATTGGGAATTGAGGCATTTGCCAAAGGCGACTATATTACGGCTAGAGAAAGTTTTAGTACGGCTCTAGAAAGCGATCGCAACGATCCTGAAGCCAGAATATACCTGAATAATACGATTGCAGCTACGACAAAAAATCCACATAGAATCGGGGTAAGTGTACCGATTGGGGGAGATCTGGGAGTCGCCAAAGAAATCTTGCGGGGTGTAGCCCAGGCTCAAACAGAAATTAACCAAAATGGCGGTATCGATGGCAAGTTGTTGATGATCAAAATTGCCAATGATGACAACGAACCCGAACTGGCGCGAGAAATTGCCAATAAGTTTATTGAAGATAAGCAAATCCTAGCGGTAGTAGGACACAATAGCAGTAATGCCTCAATCGCTGCTGCACCAATCTATGAAGAAGCTGATGTGGTGATGATCACTCCGACAAGTTCTGCCGAGACATTACCAACAATAGGAAATCATATTTTCCGTACCGTACCCAGTACCAGAGCTTTAGCAGATACTCTAGCCAATTATGCAGTTAATGTTGCTGGTAAGCGTCATATCGCGATTTGTGTTGATTCCAAGGCAAGAGCTAGTATCTCGTTTCAAGAAAATTTTACTTGGGCAGTATATCACCATGGAGGTAAAGTTGTCTCGATCGATTGCGATTTCTCCGCAGGAAACTTTAACCCCACCAGTATTCCTTCTCAAGTTATAAGTCGGGGTGGAGATGCTTTGTTGCTGGCTGCTTCGGTGCGTCAAGTCAGCAGAGCAGCAGAGGTTGCCACTGCTAATGACGATCGCTTGACCTTATTTGGCAATCATTCTCTTAATACCTACACCACTCTTAAAGAAGGACAAAGTGCGGTTAATGGAATGGTATTAACTGTACCTTGGTATCCCGAGACAAGCAACAACTTTACCACCAATGCTAGACAACTATGGGGTGGCTCGGTTAATTGGCGCACGGCAATGGCTTATGATGCTACTCAAACTCTATCTAAAGCTGTAGCTGCTGGTTCTAGCAGACAACAACTACAACAAGCCCTAGCTAACCCAGAATTCTCGGCACGGGGTGCAACCTCCGAGGTTCACTTTTTGCCATCGGGCGATCGCAATTTAAAGGGGACTTTAATTAAAATTGAGCCAGGAAACAAATCGGGAACTGGTTATGATTTTGTCTCTTTAAAATAGATTCGCACCGTTGCTAGAGCAAACCTAGCAACTGCCACCACCACCAGCCTATTACCGTCCAAATAAACAAATAAACCAAGCCTAAAATAAATCCGAGTCTGCACCAAGTCGCAGCATCAACATATCCCGCACCAAAATAAATCGGGGCAACGGCAGTACCATAGTGAGTTAGACATCCCGATAGATTAACTAAAAAAGCTAAAACTAGAGCAGCATAAGCCGGTGGTGTTCCTAGAGATATAGCTACGGATAAAAAAGCGGGATACATGGCACTGGCACGAGCAGCTTTGCTGGCAAAAAAGTAATTACTATAAAAGTACGCCAGGATTAAACAGATCGCAGCCAACTGCCACCATAGATCTTGTACTGCACTAGCAATGAGATTACTGATCCAGTCAATAAAGCCCAACTGACTCAAAAAAGTTGCCATCATCAGCAGAATCGAAAACCAGATAAAAATATCCCAGGCTTTTTGTTCTTGAATAATATCTCGCCAGGTTAGTACCCTTGTAAGCAACAGCAAAACAATTCCAATCAAACTAGTAGTCACACTGGCTATTCCCCACTGTTTACCCCATCCCCAAAACAATAACAACACGATAAACACTGCGATCATCGCCCATTCAGACTGTCCGAGCTTGCCCATTTGTCTTAACTCATCTCTAGCCATACGGCAGGCTCGGCGAGTCGATCTCAGCTGCGGTGGATACAAGCGATGAATAACCATGGGCATAACTAGCAAGCTAATAATTCCAGGTAACAAGGCTGCTAAAGCCCAAGTCAGCCAATCTAACTCTACACCTGCAATCTCCCCAGCTAATTGTGCCATCAAAGGATTAGCTACCATAGCGGTTAAAAATAAGGCAGTAGTAATCTGAGTCCCTTGATAGGCAGTAGTCATCAAAAAAGCCCCAATGCGACGCTCAGTACCATCATGGGGTTCGCTACCATAAGCGGTTGCTAGAGACTTAACGATCGGAAAAATTATTCCCCCACCTCTGGCATTACCACTAGGCATGACAGGAGCGAGAATTAGATCTGTCAACAACAAGCCATAACTCAGTAATAAAGTACTTTTGCCAAAGAGGGTAATAAATAAATAAGCAATGCGAGTACCCAAACCAGTCTTAATAATCGCCCTGGCAATCAAAAACGAACTAACCGTCAGCCAGGCTGTTTTGTGACTAAAGCCACTCAATCCCTGTTCCAGAGTTAAAGTATTAGTAGTTACCAAGATAGTTAAAGCAATTATGGCGATCGCACCAGTAGGCAGAGGTTTGGTAATAAAGCCAGTAATTGTCGCCAAAAAAACTGCTAACAAATGCCAGGCTGATTCTTCAACTCCTGTAGGCGATGGCGCGAACCATATCCCACCCCCAACTAGTAACGGGAACAACCAAGACTTACTCCCCTCGATCGCATCAATAATTCCAGTTGATTTTAGCTGACGATAGAACAGCCAAATAAAACTAGGCAAAATCAGGGAAAAATGCCTAGTAAAAAAATACTTTTCGATTGTTTTTAAATTGCGATCGCGCCTACGTAACTGCGGTCTAGATGTTTTACTAAAACTAGATGGCATAAAGAATCATAACCAACATGAAAATTGATGCTACACAATAGTTTGGAGTTCGGAGTTCGGGGCGAACGCCCTAAAGGATTAGCTGAGTCTAACGACTTGTGCCGCGAAGCCCTAAAGGACTAACTTCGTGTCGCAAATCCTTTAGGGCTTGCGCAACCGTGTCGCCGTTTGCCCGTACAGGAGTCGGTAGGGTGGGTAATAATAATTTATCAAAACTCCGTCTTTGTTAGCTAATAAAATTTGCCCACCTTTAGGTTAAGTTCTGTCTTTGCCTGCCTCCTACCTAATTCAATATCTTAACAATCTATAAGAACAGAATTTAGCATCATTTACCAACAGCAGATACATTAACCTTATCCAGATGGCTTAATAAATTTTGCATCTGATACTCATCTATAACAATACTGTCGCGAACATCTTCAGTTAACTTACAGTAGCCAGAGGAATCATCTATACTCAGGATGTATGACTTACGATTAGAGCTTTTGAGGATATGAATTTGAGCCAGTTGCAGCAATTCACTTAAAATGCTGAGAGTGGGTACTTGTAGTCGAGCAATTCGCGCCATTTCTACGGGGGCAGTAATTAGACTAATTTCGCCTAACTTGCCTTGGGAAAAATCTTGAGCCAGGGATGGGAGATGACTCTGACTACCTGGGGTTTGGATATAGGAGTAGATTTTTGTTTCGGTAGGTAAATCCTCTGAATCGATACCATAACAACTAAAAATATAGTTAACTTCAGTAATTATAGTTTCGATCAGACTTTTAGTAGCAGCATGAGCAGTCAACTCAGCAATTATCTTACCCGTCAATGCCGAGAGAACATTAGTAGTCAGATTGATTGCCAGTTTGTTACATACTGCCGTGCGAATTTTGTCCGTGTAGCTAGCTTTTAACCCATGTTGAGAAAACAGATTACACAGATGTTGAATAATTGTTTGTTGTTTTTGGTTGCCGTCTTCTTGTTTAGTTAAACCCAAAATTAATTGTGGGGGTTTTCTAATCTCTATTTTGCCCTCTGAATTTTTCTGACAGGGTGCTTTAACCACACAACCAACTGAGGTATACTTACTCAGAGTTCGATATAAGATACCACCTGAATCGACAGTATCTAGATAACGATTAGAGCTTATACCATGGGAAATATTTTTATCGAGGCAAGCCAAATAGCGATCGCAATTGAACCACCAGTAGGGTATTCCATTTTGAGCGTGAATCAGAATTGTCTGGGGAGTTGAGTGGGCTTGAATATAAGAAACTACTTCTGTTAGACGGTTACTCTTGAGGGCAATAATAATGACATCGAACTTTTGATTTAAATCCGTTGCCGTATCGACAAAGCTTACTTGCGGATGCATCGGCGAAATCCAGAGTTTTTCTCCGTGGGCATAATGTAACTGTAAACCCTGTTTTTGTAATACTTGAGTGTAATTACTGCTAGGCCTACTAGCAAAGGTAATTGTTAAACCAGCTTTTACTAAAGCAGCACCCATCAATGCCCCAATAGAACCAGCACCAATTACTAAAATCTTATCCATAGATTTTTTGTGGTTTTTCCCAATATTGATTAACTATCGTTAAATAACTTTGGAAACTGTCGATATTTATCGATTTATCTTCAGCTAAGGATGACAACCAATCATTTACGCTCTCTTTATCTTGTAAATACAAAAAAGCGATCGCATAAGCGATCGTCGGATGAGTATTAATTAGTTCTGAATTCCTCGTTGTTGCTATTTCCGATAAAGTTGGTAAATAAGCTTGCTCTGGAGCATATAACAGTTCGAGATACAAAGGAATCAGTTCCCTAATATGTTGCTGCGAGCTAACAGGGAAAATATCCAAACTAACTGTTTCTTTTGAGGTTAAAGGAGCGATCATCTTACTCTTATTTGCCTTACGTACCATTGGTCTGGTTTTATCCCTGATATCCCAAACCTTGGCTGATGTTTTGGCTAAGTTGTTTAAGTTTAATTGTGAATATTTATTGGAGTTAAAATTTAGTTTGGTAATTGCTTTTTTAATTGCCACTTCAGGGTTATATCTCAATAACACCGAATCTAAAATTGCGATCTTTTTTTCAGTACCAGAGATAGCCTGTTTAACTTGCTGAAAATCATTCAGTAATGCCTGCCAAGCAGCTTGATTACAGCTAATAGTTGTTCCTTCCCATTCAGCAGGTAAGATTGAATTCTCTGTAATTTGGGCTTTACCAATCACAAAATCTCGGTTTTCTTGTAGCTTTCCCTTACCCTGAAAAACCTTATCGGTCATTGCGGATAACCACGACATATACTGGAGATGAGGCTCGCGAATCGTAAACAAAAAGCGATCGGGAATCTCTAACCATCTCCGCCAGATACAGGGATGAAAAAAGCCAGCTAATTCCTTAATTACTACCGTTGCTGTTTGATTATTAGTTAAATATTGTTTAATTTGTTGGACTATTAAGCCACAAGCAGCATCATAAATATCCGCATCAAAATCTAATTTTTCCTGGCGAAAACGACCTCCAGACTTTTGCAAAGTACCGCGAAAAGGCTGGTGAATAGCTAAATCGGCTAATTGAGCCAAAATAATTTCGGTAATTGTCGAACCACTTCTAGCAGTACCGTGAATGTAAAAGAGCGAAACTCGACCGCTAGAGGTAAGCTGTTTTAATTCCAATTCGTGGGAAAAGCGACCGCCATATTTGAGCTGTTGCATCAATATTTCCTGACTAATTCGTCAGTAGTTAATAGATAACTAAGATAGTGATATTGCCAGTAAATACAAGCCATATCAATTATTTTGAAGATTGTAAAATGCTGAGATTAAGATTTAATTAAGCGATTATTTAATTAAGCGATTAATATAATAATAAGTAATAACCACGAAAAGTTGTGTTCTATTTTACCATATCTAATTACGTACAAATACTGATTTGTATTATCGAGTCTTAGATCGCAAAAGATTTTTAGGTAAAGACCAATAGTATCTATCGATGCAGTATTTGCGGATATTACCAGGGTAATCGCACCTAATTTCTTAAATCGATACAAAACAAGGCTTTCGGCAATCGATTCGTAAAATTTAAAAAATTGAAAACTCTTGCTAGATAAGTATTCTAAGATTTTGATGCGATTACCCTGCGGATATTACTGCGATCGAGTTTAGTTGGAGCGAGGCGCGATCGCTTTTTTGATTAGCTACAAACGCAACCATCACATCTAATACCAATTCTCAAAAATAGCCGAATAGATAACCAAATTATTTTCTCTTATAAATAATAACTAATAACTAATAACTAATTTAATTGCTGCTCGTCGATCGTTGATATGCTGGGATAGGTCAACTGATGTTTGCTGAAAGCTTGTTTAGCTCTGGTAACTAAATCGGTCTGATAGACAAATTCATCCCGCGCATCGAGGGGATAAGATTTGAGTTTAAACATAGTACCCCAGGGTTTTTCTTCCATAATGACAACAATAGGCAACTTGAGAGCGGTGTACTTACTGGTTTGGGCGACTCGATAGAGAATCTTTTTAATTAGCTTGATATCGATATCGTGAGCAAAATAAAACTTAGTAACTACTTGTGCTTCCAATGCGCCAGCGTTGGCGTTGGATACGGCTTCTGTCCAGATTTTATTGTGGGGTATGGTAATTTCATTATCATCTGGAGTTTGGATTCTTACCGATCGCAAACCATAACTAACTACCTCTCCGTAGAACTCTCCGATTTTGACGCGATCGCCGACATTATAGGGAGATTCAAACAAGCCAACTATCCCAGCAATAATCGAACTGGCATAGTCTTTAAAAGCAAAACCCAAAGCTACCGCTACCGTACTCGTTATTGCTAGGAGATTCTCTTTAGAGAGATTGAGAAACAAGTTCATCAAAATAACGATAACGGTAGTTAAGACCAACATCCGTAAAAAAGGCAAAAACTGCTTGACCCTCAACCGCCATTCCTTAGCAATTCTTTCTGAGAGCCAAATAACTAATTTGTCTAAGATTTTTATAGTTATGTATGCAGCCAAGACAAGCAATATGGCTTGGACAACTTTTTGCGAAGTAATCTCAGAGACAATTTCTTTGGTTTCTTCGGCTGTTTCTTGGGCCGCACTTTTGGCAGACTGCCCTAAGAGATAAAATCGATCGCTAATAGACAATTGCTAGTTACTCCCTATTGATAATAAAGTTATTGCTTGCCAACTCCCGTTTGAGTTTGGGATAGTGAATTGGATTAATCTTTAACACTCGATCTCGTTGTTCGACCACACCCGCACGGCGCAACATTTGCACCATTGCTTGCACTTGAGCCTCCTCATCCCCCAAGCTTTCGGCTAAGGCTGATACAGTTAGATCGCCATGTAATAAAAGAGAATATAAAAGATATTGCTCTGTTGGTTTTAAATTGGGTAATTTTTCTAATTCAGGATCTTGAGCCACCAAAACTGCTTCGGGTTGAGGGGGGGGTTCGCCTTCAGTTTCAGCCTCGTCTGGATCTTCTGAATAGCGAATTGATTTGAGAAATATTTGTACCGCTATTTCACCGACTCCTTGGGAAAGATCGGCGAGGCGATCGAAGTAATTAGTTTTGTTGTCTTTTTCCCGATCTAAAATTTGCTTGTCAAGATCTGGTTCGCCAAAAGTAATCTTTAATTCATCGATAATCGGATCGAGCCATTGTTCTAGTTTTTCTGGTGCGATCGTGGGTAAATCGAAAACCTCTCCACAGTAGGCTTCTAGCGCGAACACGTAGTTGAGGTATTGCCAAGATACCTGTCCCCCGCCAATAATCCAAAAGCGATCCCTAGAACCATCGCACAATAATGTTTGTAGGTATTTAATTCCCTCTAAACCCTCTAAAGAACGCACAAAACACCAGCTAAGATTGGGAATTACTACTATTTCTAATTCCTCGTCAGAATTATTTTCGCTAGATTTAGATTTTAAATAATGTTCTAATTTCGCCTTAATCGTGGCGATCGCCTTTGGTCTAGCAGTTAATGGTAATAACCTCGTCGGGAGTTGTTTTTGTTGTGTCCATTCCTCAAGAGTTTCCGACAAAATCCTCGATACGGCAACGACAGGACTACTTAAAATTACTATTGAATTGTTGGCATTGTTAGGATCTTCACGCCAACGAGCGAAGGTTTCATCTAAAGCAGAGACTATCGCCTCTTTGTCTGCGGGGTTACTCGGTAAGTTTTCCACAGCCTCAACTAGCTGGCGACGCACTTGAGGGGGCAATTCAATTAGCGTCTGCTCTGGCTCTTGTGTTTCTTGAGAGTCTTCAGTATATAACGAAAAGATAAAATGACGGCGATTGTTTAACCATTTTTTAAATCGCTGCCACATTTTAGCTGTGGTTTTCACTATAGTTATTACGATTATCGCCATTAGTCTTCTGGTTACTGCTACCTATTGCTAATTGTCGCAGAGAACTGGCGATGCTTCTAGGTTTGGGATTGTTTCCCTTGACAGCAGGTCATCCTTATAAGTTAATTTCTTTGCCCTCATTCGAGGATAAACGTCTCTGCCCTCATTCGAGGATAAACGTCTTTGCGCGAGATTACCTCCAATCAGTCAAAACCCCATAAACCCCCCAAATAGCCATTGCTCTCAAATAATGAGAAGCGCGAAAAGTTCCCACTGCGGTAATTGCTTCGGGAGTCCTAAACTGCAAACCATTTTCATAAACTTGTTTAACCACAGTTTCTACCAATCTAAACGCCTCATCTTTCATGTCCATCTGAATCATAAAGGCTGCCAAACCAAAGTTAATTCCCGTCCAG
Organism: Pleurocapsa sp. MO_226.B13; assembly: GCA_030064795.1. Next base: position 34,301 of record JASJEI010000013.1, read on the forward strand.
ACTTCCAAAGGATGAGTATCATCGGGGTTGACAGGGCTACCATCGGGTAAAACGCCATTGGCCGCGCCATACTTACCGTTATGGAATTTAAGGAAACAGGCATCGTAGATTTTATTCAAAGTAGATTTAATATATTGTTCTTCTACCACGTCGGGTAAACCCAATAAACGAGCGTAGAATTGACCGCAGAGTTGATCCGCCATGACTACATCAGAACCACTTTCGCTATCGAGACGATAGTATTCGCCATTCCAGAGAGTATCGTGATAGAGCGATCGCGCTTGATGCAACCAGCTATTATAAGTATTAATCGTGTTTTCTATCCCGACGGGAAAGTCATCTGGTTGCAGGTTGGGATTCATGGGCGGGTTAGCGATGAGGATTTTGCCGATTTTAATTGCTGCTTCGAGGGCTGCTATCCACAAACCACCGCAATAACTACTAATCCCTCTTAGTCTCCAGTCGTCAAAAGTTTGGTCGGGTGCGCCAGAGTTTTCGGGAATGCCATCACAATCGCGATCGAACTTCTTCAAATATGCCAGGGTGAGAGTAATACTATCCCAACATTCCCAAAGAAAGTTGGGATCTTCCTTGGGAGTAAGCAGGTAATCTCGATATACCTGCAAAACAAAATCACTGGGTAAGTCTTTCCATTGATTACAGTCTTGATAGGAGGTATAGTTAGTTTCTGACCAGGGATGTTCGTTAGGTGCGCCAAGATCGTGGGGAGTCGCACCAGCTTCTTTTCTAATCGCACTCGAACCATCGTAACCGACTATGCGGGGGGTATCGTCGTGATGGGGAATTGCTCTGGCAAAGGCTTCTAAAACCGCTTTATCTAAACGCGGCCACAACATCATCAAGCCAAAAGAACCATACAAACGCACGTCCAGACTTTCATACCAGCGATAGTCCATACATTCTAAGACCCCAAACTGTCCCACTGGGTCGTCTTCCGTCGCAGCCGTCCATAGCGTTCCACCGTCTGCAAGTAGATATAGCTCGTTAAACAGTGCCATCTTGAACCAGTCTGGAAGATCTTCCCGTTGCAGAATCGGATTTTGCCAATTTTCCAGCCTTTCTCGCCACCAGTCGCCATGTTTGAGTGCAGTTCGCACCATACTCCAGGCATTTTGACCATTACGTCCAAAAAAGTCGGTATAGCGTCGATAATAGTTAATTCCTTCCTTAAATTCCGTAATCGGAAAATCCCAGGTTAAAGTAAAGGGAATCTGTTTGGTCTTACCTGGCTTGAGGGTAAATCGTATGGCGATCGCACAGGCAATTTGTTCTCCAGGTTCGGCGGGAGTTTCATCTTGTCTGTCGGGTAACGAGCCATCGGCTGCAAAATAGTCCCAAACTTCCGCCCCGTCGCTATCGGGATTCCAACGACCCAGATAAAATACTTCTACACTAGGATTAGCCACAGAGGCGATCGCAATTTGTCCATCTCCTTCCCGTACTTCTTTATGGGGTTGTACCCGATTTAATAAGCAGCCAACGCGATAGTGGTCTTGTATCCACTGGTTATAGTTGCCCGTACTGTCGCGCCACTTGGGTTGATATTCGTATTCGGGACTACCATCATCTCGTACCTTGACCGTTGGCGATTTAATCGCATTGGTAAACCAACCGACAATATTTTGCCAAGTTAGCATAATACTCAAAGTTATCGGTCGCTCGGTTGGATTATGTATCGTCCAGTTAAAATTAACCAAAGGATAACTGGCTTCTTGATAACTTTCTGCCCAAATTGGGGAAAACTGCTCGCAAGTAAGTTCTGCTGCAAATACGCCGTGATACTCAAACCAACTGCGGGGATATAACGCGCTATAAGTACCTTTTTCCTGGGGATACCACGACCAACGGGATAAACTATTACCTGCTGGTGCTTCTGTAGATAAAGCGTAGGCTTGGGTTGACTCTTCTGTCTGCTCGAAAACACTAAACTGACAGGCGGGAAGCGACCTGAAAATATGCTCCCCTCCATCCAAATGCCAAAGATTAAAATCTCCTCTTGGCGATCTGCCAATACATCCCGCCCCCATACCCCCCAAAGGCATCCCGTGCCAAGGGCCATCATCTAGATTACTTGCGTAGCGTACAGTGTAGGGTTGCTCCCATCCTTTACCGATGGGGCGTTTCCAAGCACAAGAAGGAATCTGAAGACTCGGCTTTTGGTTAGGTATCATATCCTTTAATTACTGGTTCAAGCAAGAATTAGAATAACAACAAAATCACAGATTAACCAGTTAGCCAGCAGTATTTTATCTCGATTTATTAATTTGTAATATTAATTACTACGCTTAACAACCGTTCCCGCTGCGTTATACTACGGAGTTGTTGTCCAAAAGCCTTGTATGGTCAATTTTTTACGATTTTCCTCTGGAGTAGCTTTAGGAGCGTATCTACTCCAATTGTCTTCAGGGGCTTGGGGTTTACCCCAGCTCGATCGGACAGCGACATTAGACCCAGAAAACTCATCTCAATACATCGCGCCCCAGGAGACAATCAGAGTCCAATTTCCCAAGCATTTAATTGCTCAAGAGCGTCAGGGAGAAATCAAAGAATTTACAGTCTCGTCTACAGAAACCGAATTTCAGCCTCTAATTCCCATCGACCAAATTGAAACGGTGGAAGTGATTAGCGATCGCCAGGAATACGACCAAAAAACACGGGTAATTACGGCTATGGGAAATGTGGTGACACGTTATGCTCAATCCGTCTTGACTAGCGATCGCCTGGAAATTAATCTCGAAGATCGGGTTGCGGTAGCCACAGGAGATGTCGTCCTCCAACGAGGAGAACAAGTACTACGAGGAAATAAGTTTGAATATTATCTAGTCGAAGATCGGGGCGTTATTTTTGATGCGGGGGGCGAAATTTATCAACCAAGCTTGAGTCAAGATACGGATGTCGAACGAGAATTGCCTCCAGGACAAACTATTTTAGACCGAGCTTTGAGCGATCGCTTAATTGAAGACCAGCCGATTTCTAACGTAACGGCTGCGGAGGGGTTTGCTGCCACTGTGGGTAGTAGTCGAGATATAAGTCTAATCAACGGTGGTAATTCGACTGGTGGGGAAATTAATCGTCTGCGATTTGAAGCGGACAGGGTAGACTTTATCGGAACCGACTGGGAAGCAATTAACTTGAGCCTAACTAACGATCCTTTTTCCCCTCCCGAATTAGAATTGCGATCGGATCGGGCAAATTTTGAGCAGTTAGATGCCCAAAGAAGTAAATTAACTACCAGTAAATCGCGCTTGGTAGTTGACGATAGTTTGACCGTACCTTTATTGCTTAGTGCTTTAGTCTTTGACGACCGCCCCAGTCGCCCAGGATTATTTAATGTTGCTTTTGATGGAGATGAAAGGGGAGGACTGTATGTCGAACGCTCTTGGACGATTTTAGAGAGTTCTAAGTTTAATTGGCAAGTTACCCCGCAATACTTTTTACAACGAGCCTTATTTCCCAACGCCTTTGGCTTTAGCGAAGATGATGAAGGAGGACTATTTAGTTCGTCAGCATTGGGCTTAACCAGCCGGATTAATCTATTTTTTACGCCCAGAACTAGCTTGACTAGTAGTGTTTCTTTAACTAGCTTGGACTTTAACGATCCCGAAGACAATCTTCGCGCCAACATAGGACTGCAACAAATAGTAGGCAAGCCAGATAATCCCTATAGATTCGCTTTAGAGTATAACTATCGCGATCGCCTGTTTAATGGTTCTCTGGGCTTTCAGGATGTCAGAAATAGTCTTGGTGGGGTGGTGACTTCTCCCAATCTGGCACTCGGCGACACGGGAGTAAACTTAAGATATCAGGCTTCGATTCAAAATATCAATGCCGATACCGACCGACAGGATTTGTTAGAGGTCGAGAGGGACAGCGATCGCATTAATCTGTCTCGCTATCAAGGAGCGGTATTTCTCAATAAGAATTTCTCAATTTGGTCGGGAGAGGCTTTACCCAGTACTAAAGAGCAAGGTTTGCGTTATACTCCCGTTCCCGTAGTTCCCTATTTAGAATTAATTACGGGGGTTACGGGAGTAGCTAGTTTTTATAGCAATGGTGACAGTCAACCGTCTTTAGAAGGCACAATTGGTTTTCAAGGACAACTAGGTCATTTTTCTCGTTCTTGGTTGGATTATACGGGATTCAAGGTTAGCTATTCCCAAAATATTCGCGGAGACGAATCGCCCTTTCTCTTCGATCGCCTTGTAGATCGTCAAACTCTCTCTCTGGGGATTACGCAGCAAATTTATGGCCCGATTCGTTTGGGGTTTAATACTTCTTGGGATCTCAATAACAATAATGAAATTAGTACCGACTATCTTTTAGAATACAGCCGTCGCACCCACAATCTGATTTTGCGCTACAACCCCGTCTTAGAAATCGGTTCTTTTAGTCTGCGAATTAGCGATTTTAATTGGCAAGGAAATCCTCGACCTTTTCGAGAGGAAATTACCCCAGTCATTCAAGGAGTCGAACAGTGAAAGAGTTCGCAGAGACAAGGCATGCCTTGTCTGTACAATAATTCGGAGGTAGGGGCGAACGGCGACGCGGTTGCGCAAGCCCTAAAGGATTTGCGACACGAAGTTAGTCATGCGCGGGCTTCGCGGCACAAGTCGTTAGACTCAGCTAATCCTTTAGCGGACATTGACCTTTACTAATAGTGCGATGAAAATCAGGTTCCACTCTCGACCAATCAATCGCTTCAGCTTGGTCAAATAGTTGAATCACCCTTTCGTGAAGAGATGCCATGAACTGTCGTTCACAACCCAGGGATGAAAATAGAACAGTTGACGATTTTTCGTTATTTTAGCTTCTATTTTCAAGCTATATCTTGCCGAAGTTAAGGCAGAAATGAGCAGTAACTTTCCTCGCTCGGATTTTCCCCTATCCTCGCAACCAACTCTCAATCAAATCGCACGCGGTTTGCAGCCCCTGCTCATTGCGGATTTTCTGACCAACTTCTTCAGCACGTCTTTTATAGTCGGGGGTCAAAACTTTCTCCTGTAAAACACGCGCTACCTCTGTCGGTGTCAGTTTGAATGGATGCATGGCAGCTCCAACCCCAAGAGAAAGAATTTTCCACGCATTGAAAAATTGATCGTTGCCGTAGGGTTCCACCAGCATCGGACAGCCATTACGCAGCGCCCGCGCAGTCGTACCTATGCCCCCATGATGAATCAGGGCAGCAGCACGCTCAAATAACCAATCTTGGGGCATAAAATCCGCAAATTTGACATCATTTTGACAAACGTCAAATAGTAAATCGCTTTCGTTAAAGTCTGCCCAGCCGTGTTGAATCAGAATCCGACGGTTCAATTTTGCCGCCGCCTGAACATGAACTGCTACTACTTCGTGGGAGTTTTCTAGAGGGAGGCTGCTGAATGAAAGCACCAAAGGCTTAGGCTCTTGCTCGACAAATTTCCGGAGGTCGTCATTGGGCTGCCAGTTGCTCCAGTCTGGGTCTTCATAGAACCAGAAGCCTGTCTGAATCACCTGGGAATATTCTCGGGATAGCTGACTGAAATGGGGACTGGAAGCCAGAATGATCCGCTCTGATTTCCAGTAACTTTTCCAAGCATCCCAAGACAGCTCCGCTAAACCTAATGACCGGCGTATCTCCTCAATCGCTTGGTACACGGGATGAGCGGTGGAGCTGTCTTCATCGTTGGTAATAGGACCAAATATAGAGGGCATAACAAAAGCACCGAGCCAGGGAATGGCGATTTTCTCGTGAACCATTGCAGCACTCCAACCCTGTTGAACAGAATATATTAAAAGCTCCGCATCTTGGCAAGCATTGAGAAGGCAGGGAAAATTGTTGGTGAGGTTAAGCCGTAGCCTTTCGAGTCTCTCTTTATTCCACTGAGGTTTGCTAGTCCAGTGGTTCCACGAACGTGCCTTTCGCTGAGCCTCTTGTGCACCCAAATTTGGCAACCCGCTAGAGACGACCTCCAGCCCAGCTTTCAATGCATAGGGATGCATTGATTCGTTGAAAGCTATGCGCACCCGATGCCCCCTAGCCTTTAGAACTTGTCCCAAGGCTACATAGGGCAAGTGGTCTCCTAGTGTACCGTAGCTGGTGATAACTATAGTTGCCATGTGCTCAGTTCACCATTACATCCCAGCGTATTACAATTTGAATATCATTAACCTACATTGTAATCGCGGCTCCATCGGTAGGTGCTGTTTACACCTCCAGCGATCGCTTCCAGTTGAGCTTCAGTCAGTTCCCCTTCTGCTTGAATCGAGGGTTTCTGTGGGTTAGTTTTCTCTAGGGCGGTAGTAGCAGTGGGCTTTTCTCGCTTTGGTTTAAACATGATTTTCTCCTGTAATCGATAGGTTTCAATTGTGGATTAGTTGACAGTAAATCCGCCTGCGGCGATCATCTCTAATTGCGCCTCAGTCAGTTCCCCTCCAACTTGGAAAAAGGGTTTCTGTGGACGAAGTTTTTCTGGGGTGGCAGTAGTAGTAAGCTTTTCTCGCTTTGGTTTAAACATAAGTTGCTTACTTCCTCTTGAAAGGATATTTGATGTTTAAGCTGAAGAGTTCAGTTAAATTCAGGAATTTTATCATTCAGTTAAATTCAGCTAATTCAGGTAATTTCCGTTTTTGTTTAGGCATGAGTATCTCCTTTAATTCGATGAGTCTCAATTGTGGATTAGTTGATACCAATCGCGCCTGCGGCGATCGCCTCCAATTGTTCTTCAGTCAGTCGAACCTTGGGTGGCTGTGAGCGGAGTTTTTCTGGTGTCGTATTAGCAGTAAGTTTTTCTGGTTTTTGTTCAGACATGAGTTTCTCCTTTAGTTCAACCATCAGGCTCGTTAGGGTCAGGTTCTCCATCATCACCAGTGGAAAAGCCACCTGAAATAGCAGCAAGTTCTTCTAATGTTAATTCACGAAGCTCATCTGTATTTTCCTGTTGGGCTGCAATTCCCTCACCTGTTTCTTTGATTTGTTCTCTGATTCCCATCACAATCTCGTTGTGGTTTCCTGTAGGAGGTATTACGCCCCCAGCGATCGCTTCTAATTGCTCTTCAGTCAGTTTCCCTTCAAGTCGAACCTTGGGTGGCTGTGGGCGAGGTTTTTCTGGTGGTGGCGACATAACTATTTCCTTGATACTGACCATCGTCTCATTGTGATTACCACCCCAGCCACCACTACCAGTACCAGCACCACCTGCGATCGCTTCTAATTGTTCTGGAGTGAGTTTTCCTTCAATGTGAACCAAGGGCTTGTGCTGACGGGATTTTTCTGGTGTTGTTACAACCGTAAATTTCTCCTGTTTTTGTGTAGACATGACTTACCTCCCGAACTTTCGATAAGTCTCAATTATTGATTAGTTTTGACTGAGCTTTCCACCCGCGATCGCTTCTAATTGTGCTTGAGTCAGTTGAACCAAGGGTTGCTGTGAGCGGATTTTTTCTGGTGTCGTCCTAGCAAGTAATTTAAGTTTTTGTTTAAACATAAGTCCCTCCTTTAATTCGATATATCTTAATTGTCGATTAGTTCATTTGTATGATAACTCCAGCGATCGCCTCCAATTGTTCTTGAGTCAGTTTCCCTTCGATTTGAACCAAGGGCTTGTCGTGACGGGGTTTTTCTGGTGTTGTCCTAGCAAGTAATTTAAGTTTTTGTTTAGACATAACTACCTCCTGAGTTCCCACCACGCTCTCGTTGTGGTGATGGGTGTCCCCGTGCCAATTCTTCCAGCGAGAGCGAAAGACTTGTGCTTCAAGGCTTAGGCGAAGTTTCAATTCCTCCACCTGCGATCGCTTCTAGTTGAGCTTGAGTCAGTTTCCCTTCGACTTGGACAAAAGGCTTCTGTTGACGAGTTTTTTCTGGTGTTGTAGCAGTAGGTTTTTCTGGTTTTTGTTTAAACATAAGTCCCTCCTTTAATTCGATATATTTTAATTGTGGATTAGTTCATAGCTATGATGCCTGCGGCGATCGCCTCCAATTGCTCTTGAGTTAGTTTTCTTTCGATGTGAACCAAGGGCTTGTCGTGACGGGATTTTTCTGGTGTCGTCCTAGCAAGTAATTTAAGTTGTTGTTTAGACATAACTACCTCCTGAGTTCCCACCACGATCTCGTTGTGGTGATGAGTGTCCCCGTGTCAATTCTTCCAGCGAGAGCGAAAGACTTGTGCTTCAAGGCTTAGGCGAAGTTTCAATTCCTCCACCGGCGATCGCTTCTAATTGCTCTTCAGTGAGTTCCCCTTCAACTTGGACAAAGAGCTTGTGTGGGCGGGGTTTTTCTGGTGTTTTCCTAGCCGTAGGTTTTTCTCGTTTTTGTTGAGACATGACTTACCTTCTTTACCAAAACTAATGAACAAAAAAACCGATAATATTGCCTACCTTTAGTTTGCAACTTCTGTTAAGTTCACACCAGGCAAGATTGAGCAGTTAAGTAGGTAACTTAAGCTTAAAATGATAGATAGAGAGTGGACAAAGAAGTAGAAGAGAGCTTTTTTGTGCCAACTTTCTCTGTTTGGTATGTCTAGCTTCCACCAGCGGTCAAAGCGTAAACGGGGAGTGATTCTTTCTCCCGTTGGTTGGCAGCGTCTACGCTCAGCCCAAAAACAATTAGAAAATGAAGCCAATAGAGGAAAACCCTACACTCTAGAAGATTTGAATGAGCTGACAGGACTCAGCCTCCATAGCCTTTCGAGGGTACTTCGGCGTAAAACTCCTGTAGACCAACGAACACTGCAAGACTACTTCAGCGCTTTCAACCTAATACTCACCCCTAGGGACTACACTAGACCAACTGCGGAAACAGGATTTCCTGACGAACAAATCACTCCTATTCAACAAGACTGGGGCGAAGCCATAGACGTGTCAGTGTTTTATGGGCGCGTTGAGGAACTAGCCATCCTAGAAACATGGATTCAGATTGACCGTTGTCGGCTGGTGGGAGTGTTAGGCATGGGAGGCATTGGCAAAACGGCATTAGCGGTAAAAATAGCGCGACAGCTTCAAAACCAGTTTGAGTATGTAATTTGGCGCAGTTTGCGTAACGCACCACCCTTAAAAACTCTCTTGGGCGAGTTAGTACCCTTTCTCTCCCAACAGCAGGAAACTGAAGCGAAGATGGGGAAATTGCTCCAGTGCTTGCAGAACTCTCGCTGTCTGGTGATTTTGGATAATCTGGAAGCTATATTACAGGCAGGGAAACGAGCAGGACAATATCGCCCTGGTTATGAGGAATATGGAGAATTGCTGCGCTTAGTGGGAGAAACTGCTCACCAGAGTTGTCTGCTCCTCACTTCAAGGGAAAAACCAACCGAATTAGCCACTTTTGAAGGCATCGAGTTATCGGTGCGATCGCTGTATCTGAGTGGTTCAGAATCAGCCTCATTAGCTCTGATTCAAGCCAGTGGACTGGTGGGGTCAGAACAACAGAAACAAGATTTGTGCGATCGCTATAGTTGCAATCCTTTAGCTTTGAAAATTGTTACTACGTCAATCCAAGATTTATTCGCTGGAGACATTGCTGCATTTCTGATTGAAGATATTACGGTTTTTAACAGCATTCAAAGACTCCTCAACCAACAATTTGAACGTCTCTCTCCTTTAGAACAGACGATTATGTATTGGCTGGCAATTAATCGGGAGTGGACGACTATCTCTAATTTAGTAGATGATATTATTCCTACTGTTTCTAAAGCTAATTTAATAGAAGCTCTAGAATCTTTGATTTGGCGAAGTCTTATCGAAAAGCAAGCTGGCAGTTACACTCAACAACCTGTAGTCATGGAATATGTCACCGAACGCTTGACGGAGCAAATTTCTACAGAGCTGAGAACTAAAGCTTTCTCGCTATTTACCCACCACGCGCTCCTCAAAACCACCGTTAAAGACTTCGTGCGCGACAGTCAATGCCGACTGATCTTGGAACCCATTATTCATTATCTGCAAACTCAACTGCGATCGCCCTCGGAGTTAGCAGCTCATATTCAGGAAATTTTAGAGACCCTCCGAACCACACAAGCTCACCGATTGAGCTACGCAGGCGGTAATTTGCTGAGCCTTTGTCGCCAACTCCAACTCGATGTCACTGGCTATGACTTTTCGAGACTGGTAATTTGGCACGCTTATCTTCAAGATGTCGAACTGCATCGGGTCAATTTCACCCAGGCTAGGTTCGTTAACACAGCTTTTGCCCAAACCTTTAGCAGCATTTTAGCGATCGCCTTTAGTCCCGATGGTGAGCTGTTAGCTACGGGAGATACCAATGGTGAAAGTCGCTTGTGGCGAGTCGCAGACGGTCAACTGCTCTTAACGTTGCCAGGGGTAGATTGGGTGCGATCGGTCGCCTTTAGTCCAGACGGGCATCTCTTGGCTAGTGGTGGTGATGATTACACGATATATTTGTGGGACGTGCAAACGGGGAAGTGTCTCAAAATCTTAGAAGAACATACAGGGCGAGTCTGCTCCCTCATGTTTAGCCCCGATGGTCATACCTTGGTCAGCAGCAGTGAAGATCGAACCCTGCGCCTGTGGGATGTTTGTAGTGGTGAATGCCTGAAGGTGCTGGAAGGACATACCCAGCCAATCTGGTCCGTTCAGTTTGATTCTCAGGGTAAACAATTGGTCAGCGGGGGAGAAGATAATACCGTCAAGCTCTGGGATGTGCCAACAGGGAAGTGTCTCAAAACATTGTCAGGTCATACTAACTGGATTTGGTCGGTTGCCTTCAGCCCTGATGGGCAGCTTGTAGCTAGCGGCAGTCACGATCGCACCGTGCGTCTGTGGGATGTTGACACTGGGCAATGCCTCAAAACCTTAACGGGACATACCAACTGGATTTGGTCCGTCGCTTTCAGCCCAGATAGGCAGAGTCTCGCCAGTGGCAGTGAAGATCGTACCGTGCGTCTGTGGGATGTTGACACTGGGCAATGTCTGAAGATTCTGGAAGGGCATACCCATCGAGTTTGGTCTGTTGCCTTCAGTCCCAATAACAAAATACTGGCGAGTGGCGGTGAGGATCAGACAGTGCGCTTTTGGGAGGCGAACCGAGGGGGTGCTGAGTTGTCCCATGCAGGTGGCTCAGTGAAGCCACTACAGTTCATTTCTGGTCAGTGCTTGAGAACGCTACAAGGGTATGCCCGTCAGGTATGGGGAGTGGCATTTAGCCCCGATGGACAATTTTTAGCCAGCGGCGGCGACGAAAAGTTTATTCGGCTCTGGCAGGTTGAAACTGGAACCTGCTGCAAAACCTTAGCAGGACATACCCACCGTGTTAGTTCTGTGGACTGGAGTCCCGATGGCGCGACGCTGGTTAGTGGCGGTGAAGATCGAACGGTTCGGCTTTGGAATGTTCAGACAGGACAATGCCTCAAAACCTTAAGCGGGCATACCAAACAAATTTGGTCTGTGACCTTTAGTCCGGATGGAACCATCATAGCCAGTGGGGGTGAAGATCGGACGATCGCACTGTGGCAAGTTGCAACGGGAAACTGCTTGAGAACGATTGAAGGGCATACCAACTGGATTTGGTCTCTTGACTTCAGTCCCGTTGACCTCTTGTTGGCCAGTGGCAGCTTCGATCACACGGTGAAGCTTTGGGATGTCCAGACGGGTGATTGTGTCAGAACTCTAAAAGGTCATCAAGGGTGGATTATGAGAGTGTCCTTTAGTGCGGATGGTCAGTTCCTTGCCAGTGGCAGCCCTTACGATCGAACCATACGGATTTGGGAGGTGAAGACAGGAAACTGCTTAGACATCTTGTCGGGGCAGTCCGCGTATTGCCTTGCCTTCTCTCCCTCGAACAGAGTGCCATCCTCAGGGGAAGTTCCCTTGCTCGCATTTGGCGATTTGGATCGAACCGTAAAGCTTTGGCATTCTGACACCAGAGAATACCTCAGTCTGCCACAATTACATCAGCGTTGGATCTTTGACTTGGTGTTTAGTCCTGATGGTCAAACTCTGGCCAGTGGCAGTGCTGATGAAACAATTAAACTCTGGGATGTGAATACGGGTGAATGCCTGAAAACCCTCAGACCCGCTCGCCCCTATGAAGGAATGAACATCGCTGGAGTTACAGGTTTAACGGAAGCCCAGAAAGCAACGCTCAAGTCGTTGGGAGCAGTCGAGCGATCGAGCTAAGCTGGTCAAGTCAACATCTAGTTTACTCCCACAGCAGAACGGAAGGCAGGTCATCGTTGGCTAAGCGCAGCAACTCGTAGCCAATCCCAGCCGTACCCTGGAAAAAACCGGGATTAAACACCGAATTGGGCAAGTTGGGAAACAGTTGATAAGCTCCTGTTTGTTTGGCTCTGGCAACGATATTATTTGCTTGTTGCCGAGCAACCTGACACCAATCTGGACTATTGAGTCGCCTGGCTCCAACCAACAGCACCTCAATTCGACCTGAGTTCCCACAACAGAGATGATCGATCGACTGCAATCCCTGCTTCTGAGTGGTTTGCAGGGCGATTTCAATTTCACGCTTGATTTCCGGTGTCTCCACAATTCCTAAGCTACCCAAACGCCCCAACCCGATTCCGACCGCACCGTGACACCATTGAACCGGAAAAGTAGGGTTTCCGTCCGGACTAAAGCCACGCAAATCAGGCCAGTTAGCTTGTGATTTGGAAAAAACACTGCGTTCATAGTCAATCCCTTCTAGTGCGGCATTCCGGTAGCGGGAATCATCGGTAGCGGCATATAGTCGTAAGAGAGCGTAAGCGATACCGGCGGCACCGTGGGAGAAGCCAGTCAGGGGGGTTTCAGATATCGTTTTCCAAGCTTTAGGCTCTTCTTCCAGGTTAATTTGATGGTTGAGGAGGTGTTGCCCACAGGCGATCGCTTTCTCTAAAACCGTTACCTCACCAGTGGCTTCATAGAGAGCCAGCAATCCGAGGATGCCTCCCGCTACACCACCGATAATATCTAAGGCTTCGTCAGCCGCGATCGAAGCTGATGTGATGTCAGCCGCTAAGACTCGAGCATCCGTGATTAGGGTCTCGTCCGCTAGAAATTGACTCACCTTTACCAAGGCATAGAGAATTGAGCCCACCCCAGACGCACCGCCTAACCCCATCAGCCGAGCAAAGCGTTGCCGCGATTGGGAATCCATGCTGCGGAGGTGCCGACGTAAAGGCTGCAATACCCGCCAGGACAGATCCCTAAAGTGGTCCTCTTGAGTGACCCGATACAGTCCAGCCAAGAACAGTGCCACGCCGCAGCGCCCATCGTATAAACTGTCATTGAGTATCTGAAGTTGGAAGCGATTTGCTTGCGGCACAAACCCCATGCCAATCCAGTTAAGGTTCCCATCTGCATCTTGTATGGCTCTCACTTCGAGTTCGGCGGCGATCGCCCGTGCTTCTTGAATCAATTGCTCGGCACTGAGCAGTGGCAGAGCGTCTGCTTGCCAGGGCTGACTTTCATCTGTTGAAGATTGGGCTACTCTGACAGAGAAAGCACCTTGAATAATGGCAACTTGTTGAGCGAGATTTGTTTCATCCAGAGCTTGAAATTGTGCTACAACCTCTTGGTAACTAGGTTGCTTAAAGTACTGGGGAATGGCTTGGATATTTTTTAGCTCCAGTGCATCGCTGTTTGTATTGGCAGTAAAAAAGGGAATATCAAGCTGTTCCATTGCCCGCAGTTCAGCCCTCAAGATTGACCAAGCATCGGGCTGCTGGTGGGCTACCACAAAGGCTCGACTCAGATGATCTAGCTCGATGCTGTAGTCAGCTCCAGTCTTGAGATAATCAGGTATCCATGTGTTTTGTAACTGATTCCAGGCCACTTCCAATCCTAAATCTTTGGGCTTGTAAACGAGTTTGAGGCCCGATTCAAAGGTGAGCAGAATGACGGTTCGCCCTTGATTATGGGGATCGGAAAGAGATGTTTCGATTTCAGCAACTTTACCCACAGGAGAGTTTTCCTGGTTCTCCTGACTGAAAACCTGCTGAATATCGGTTCGATCGGTTGCCAGCCGTTGGCTGAATTCAGCCGTAGCTTCCACCCAAAACTCTACAGCAACTGCTATTAATCGACCCAATACGGGATAGGTTTGAAAGAAACCGAACAAGCCATCCTGCAGCAGTCCGTTCACAAACTGATTGTACTGAGTTTTGCGCTCGTCCGTTTCTGCTTCGATACTCAATCGATCTAGTAAATTTTGCTCGAAGGAACGGACTTTAAAGAACTCAAAATCCAGGGTTTTAGCGGACAGTTGAGCGAGGCGTTGCAATAGGCTGCGCTCTAGATAAGTGTAAGCTTTTTCTGAGAGAACGGATAAGGGCAGATTCTCTGTCGTGAGTTGAGCAGTGCCTAGACGAATGAGCAGATTTTGTCTGGCTACTTGAATGGCGGGTAATAAAACATCTTCAAAGGGGATTGGATTATCTGAGGCTGTCGGCCAGGATGTTTCAGCGTTCGGCTCAAAGCCTGCTGCTGTTTGCATGATTTGCCGAAGCGTTTCTGCCCATGGGGGTAAAGGCTGCCCCGCTGCCAACTGGACTTTTCCAAGACGAGGACGAATGTCGTCAAGATTCAGCCCTTCCCACTGTAAGCGTTTGTGCAAAATTTCTCGCTTGTTTTCATGGGCGACTGTTTGACACCAGCGATCGCAACGACGCTCGATTTCCGCTTGACTGTTCTGATTGGGGTCAACTACAAAGCGATCGCAATTCAGCCGTTCCCAGAGGAAACTAGCATCGGCAACGATGGAGATTAAATCGGTGTCAGTCAATTGAGTTGGAGTTGCAACTAATGTCTGTGACATTCTCTAAATCCTCGTCTTAAGAATGGACTCTACTCGAGCTAGTTCGTATTCGTACATAAAGTGGGGACTTGGCTCCCAGTGCACTGTAGGTCAGTTGGTCCACCCCCCGATACCATCAAAAGTTCTGCTTCTGAGAGTTTTTGCCCTAAGTGCTTATAAGAGGGTTCTTTGGGTTGTATGGACTGAACTGCCTGTAGTTTGTTTTTTTTGGGGTTGATTTTTCATCGAATTTCCTCCAACTAAGAATGTGGAATCTGATTGATAGGTTAAAGCAGGTACGCTACTCTCATACGATCTCAGTTTCAACCCGCATAATGGTATTGTCGTCAATGGATAAATTGTTCGATTGCACACCCACTATAGTGAGGATATCGGTGTCGTTAAATCTCACCTCAGTCGCCGTTACACCACTAGCCAGTGTGACATCTACAATCTCTGAGTCGTCTACTTCAGAGAACCCAAAGACAACTACTTTTTCCCCTACTTCAAGGTCAAAGATTGCATCTTTTTCAAAACCACGACTATAGATAAAGAGGTCTTTATCTGCATCGCCCCACATCTCGTCACTACCTCTGCCTCCGCTAATAACATCCCTACCGTCTCCTCCAAGAACAAGATCGTCCCCATTGAGCCCTAGTAGGACATCAGCACCCCCTTTCCCATCAATGAAATCGCCGTTGTCAGTGCCAAACAATAGGTCTGTTCCGTCAGTCCCCTCAATTGAATTGAGGATGTTGTAAGTAATATCTTGTTGCCCACCCCCATTCTCAAAAGTCGCTCCAAATTCAACGGTCTGCGCCCCTTGGTCCAATTCCAACCCAAAATAGTCACCCACTTGTACAAAGGTGACGACAAAGTCCTCAAACTCGGGATTGATGTCAGCTAAGATTGGGAATTCATCATTCGTGGGATCTTCATCTTCCAGGTTGTCCCCTAAATCGGGGTCAGCTACCATGACTATGCTCGGATCGCCCATAAATGACGCATTTGTCACTGTCTCGCCAGTAGAACGTGGCAACCGATCGTAGCTTAGTGAATCGTCCGTTGCTTGCCTGTAATCTTCAATATTACCAGGCGTCATATCCTCACCATTGATGCGAACAAATTGTTCCCTTATCCCACTCATCTCGTCGTTCACTAGAGGTAGAGCAACTTCTAGCAATGTCGGGAAATCTCCTGGTTGTCCTCCGATTAAAATTGAGAGCCATCGACCACGCTAACCAGCGTCTCATTATGTTGCCTACGTATCCCAGAGCCTGCGATCGCTTCTAAATGTTTACCGATAATACTTCCTCCCGCGATCGCCTCTAGTTGTGCGCTTTGTGAGTTTCCCTTTCAGTTGAACCAAGGATTGCCGCGAGCGGATTTTTTCTGGTGTTGTCGCCACCGTAAATTTCTGCCGTTTTTGTGTAGACATGAGTATATATTCTTATGGCAGCCTACCAGCTTACTATGAGATCCATCTACTTGCTTTGTCCTTGCTCCATAAACTCAATCAATTGGACTTTGGACAAAATTTGATTTTTTGTCTTTTATTTCCAAGTATGTTTGATTATTTCAATCAATAGTTCAGTAAAATTCAGGACTTGGAAAACTCAGTTAAATTCAGGTTTGGACTAGGGTGTTGATTCTGTAGCAGGCGATCGCTTTAACTTGTCCCTGTCTCATCTTTAAATAAAGGTTTTTGGTTGCTTGTCACCCCGTGAGGCGGCGATTGCGCGGAAGCGCACTGGCTTTCAGCCAATCGCCTCTAATTGCTCTTCAGTAAGTTTCCCTTCGACTTGAACAAAGGTCTTATCTTGGGGGGTTTTTTCTGGTGTAGCAGTGGCAGGGAATTTTTCTCGTTTTTGTTTAGACATTAGTTTCTCCTTCAATTCCAATGAATTTCAATTGTGGATTAGTTAACCAACGATGGTGTCTTCACCGTCTATTGCTCCTCCAGCGATCGCTTCTAGTTGAGCTTCAGTTAGCTGAACCAAGGGCTTTTCTGGGCAAGTTTTTTCTGGTGTAGCAGTAGCCGTAAATTTGTCTGGCTTTGGTTTAGACATCAGTTCCTCCTTCATCAAGATTTGTTGATGGTTAATGGTTGATGGTTAATGGTTAATTGTTGACTGTTGACTGTCTTATATAAACCCCGTCCACATTGAAAACAGGAGTTTTAACAAAAACGAATAGTTTAAAATCCAACCTTAGACTTACTACTCACTACTCCCTACTCCCTACTTAAAATAGTTAACTGAAAAACTACAGGTTTCAAACTAGATGCGGTTTAAGTTAAGGTTCTCTTAGCAAAGAACTATTGAAAATCAGTGCTTCTGCTGCTTGCTGTTGAGCTTCTGTATAGTTAAGAGATTGGCGATCGGACACA
>JASJEI010000442.1 GCA_030064795.1 Pleurocapsa sp. MO_226.B13
TGCTCTCCTTGTTTTCCACGCATTAAATCTTTTTTGATGGCGAGGGATGCTGGGGTTTCCCCAGCTTGGTAGAGTCGAGGGAGAGTATTACCTCTCGCCCCTCTCTGTTAGATCTGTACGTGCGCCTTTCGGTGCATACAGCTCCCGAAACTTTTTAGCTGTCGCTTTTGCTCATGTGTATGTAGTCATGACAAGATTCGTGGATTGCTACTAGGTTGCTATGACTCCAGTTGTTGTGATTTCCATCTACATGGTGTAGATTTACTTTCTCGTTGCCTATGAGTTTTAATCCACAGGTTACACATGAATGGTTCTGCCTTTTTAGAGCTTTAGAGGTTTCTCCGTCATATAGTTTGCTATTGCGTTTGCTCCAGTACACTATGTCTCCATCAAATGGAGATTTATCTCCTTTAACGTTGACGAATTTATTTTCAGAGTAGGGAACTTTAGGAAACGCTATGTCTAGAAGTTTTTTACTAGAATAACGGTCTTGTTTTGTTTCCCGATTGAACACCTTAAACGCTCTTTTCTGCATATAGTAAAGGCTATTTCTAGCCCCATCCATTTTGCAGTAGCGGTGGTAATTTCTCCATCCTCTAACGACGGGGGCTAATTTGCTAGCCTTGACTGTCGCGCCATAGTTCGAGTTATTGATGATGGATTTTGCTTTCTTATAGAAAGCTTTAAAGTTTTCTACCGAAGGTCGGCTTCTGAACTTTCCATTCTTTTGGACTTGAAAATTCCAGCCCAAGAAGTCGAATCCATCTGTCGTTGCCGTCAGTTTAGTCTTTGTTTCGCTAATTTCCATTCCTCGTTTGGCAAGGAATTCTTTAACTTCGTCAAGTATCTCTTTAGCATCGTCTTGAGGTTTTAGAATGTAAATCATATCGTCTGCATATCTGATACATTTCGATGTGATTAATCCTCTGGTGCTTTTATATTCACCAATATTCTCAATTCCGTTGAGTGCTATGTTAGCTAATAAGGGTGAAACGACCCCGCCTTGTGGCGTTCCTTGTTCTGGAAATCCTACATTTGTTCCTGCTTTAAGGCATCTGAAGATACCAAGCTTCAACCCTGAAGGGGCGATTAGGTTTTCCATAATTGTGGAGTGTCTGATTCTATCGAAGCATTTCTTGATATCAATTTCGAGAACACGTTTATTGATACCTTTTACTCTCGTGTTTAGGTTATCGAACAGGTGTTTTTGAGCGCAATGAGTGCTTCTTCCTGGTCGGAACCCATAATTACGGGCGTGAAAGGTGGCTTCGTGTGCTGGTTCTAAAGCGTATTTAGCCAAGCATTGCCAGGCTCTATCGTTAATTGTGGGAACTTTGAGGATGCGTTTCGTACCATCTTTTTTAGGGATAGGTATTTCTCGTAGTCCTTGGTGTTTCCAGTTATTAACTTTTATCTTTAGTTCTTTTTCGAGTTCAAAGCGTTCTTGAAAATTCAAGTTGCATTTTCCATCGATACCAGCAGTTTTCTTTCCCTCGTTTAGCTGTGTTACTTGCCTAATGGCTAAGAATCTTGCTCCTTGGGAGCGGAGAATCAGCTTTTGCAGTGACCTTGCTTTTTGCGTATCTCCTGCTCGAACTGCTTTCCATACGCGCTTTTGTAAGCGGAAAGTCTCTTTTTGGAATTTCTTCCAAGGTAAGAATTCCCACGATTCACTATTAACTGTGTCAATGTGTCTAATCATGCTTTACTCCAGTTTGTATGTTCTAAGTTCCTCAGACCAATTACGGTCTGTCCTACCCGAATCTAAGGGATTAATCCTCTCGTCTGGTCTACCGCAGATACGACCTATCCACAGACCTTAGATTCGTTTTTTATTCGTTCCGTTCGATTGATGTTTATATTCCTTTAGGTAGAACCAATTAAACCGCCTGAATCCCATACTCATGCCAATGTCTTGAACAAAACTTGGCGGGATACATAACTCAGGCAATCTCGGACTTAGGATTGCGTCCGTATTGGCGTAGGTTTCTTTTCTAGGTTCTGTTTTACCTTGGGAATTCCCTATTAGCGTCAGTGTCCCCTGCAATTGAGGTCTGGTTACGCCCTGTTCCCAGCTTCGCTCTGTAGAATTCCGAGTCTACTCGGCGTGGGCAGGTAAGGAGTCACCCGTGAGTTTCGGGGGGAAGACTTGCACCTCCATCAATCAAGCAGTTATCATCTGGCTGAAAGGCTAGAAGCCCTGATTTATATGGGTTTTATCCCACTTTCGTCAGGAACGAATCGCACATCCAATCGCCATGTTGATGTTTTTTGGGTCTTTCAATTGGACTTGACCTTACATCCATTAAAATTAATTTTTCATTAAGAGAATTTTCCAATAAAGTTTTCTTCCCTGGCCAACTGAATTTTCGCTCCTTTAATTAAAATATTTTCAACTTTTTTAACTATACGAAATACTGTAGATTCGGCTATTTTCCAGTATGCATGATATATGAAAATAGCTTCGATATTCCCTCCAGTATTGAAGCGTTACTAAAACCCGATCTTCAATAATTAATTTGACTCGACGCCCTGGTTTTTTCTTATGTTTTTCTTCTGCTTTTACCAAGCGTACCATTAACCGAAAAGTTTGCCGTTTAACTCCAGTAAACCGCTTAAATTCTCAGCCACGAAAGTTTAATAGCTTGCCAATATTTCATGCTTGATTAATCAAAAA
Source organism: Pleurocapsa sp. MO_226.B13 (assembly GCA_030064795.1). The sequence continues at coordinate 2,678 of JASJEI010000442.1, forward strand.
GTAAAACTTCTCATCATACCATAAAATATTTTTGCAAGAGTTCTATTGGCAAGAACAAACAGAATTAGATACTTGCCTCCTAAACATTTTTGATTCCCAAGGCGAACTATTTGCTTTATGCTGTGAGGTTGTAGAAACTGGTAAAGCTGTCTCGACCGAATATTATTTAGAAGCTCACGAGCCAAAAAATCAAGCTAAAGTTTTTGAAATTAGAATTAGCCAGCTAGAAGATGGCTTTGTTGCTGTTTGGCGAGATATTACAGAACGTATTCAAATCAAACAAGCTTTAGAACAAAGTGAAACTAAGTTTCGCGCTTTAGTAACTCAAGCACCTGTGGGTATTTTTCAAACTAACTGCGAAGGAGACTGTGTCTATGTCAATCCTCGCTGGCTAGAAATTACTGGACTGTCAAAAGAAGAAGCCATGGGTAAAGGCTGGAGTAATGCTTTGCATCCTGAAGATAAAGCCAGAGTTTATCAACAATGGTACGAAACTGTTGGATTGGGAAAAGAGTTTGCCTCAGAATATCGTTTTCAGTCTCCCGATGGTTTATCCCCGAATGGGGGTTTATCCCCGAATGGGGGTTTATCCCCGAATGGGGGTTTATCCCCGAATGGGGGTTTATCCCCGAATGGGGGCAAAATAACTTGGGTATCAGGAACAGCAGTAGTTATGTATAGCGATCGCGGAGAGCGTATTGGTTATTTTGGCACGATTATTGACATTAGCGAGCGCAAACAAGCAGAAGCTCTCTCAAAGCAACAAAAAGGGCAATTAGTTGCTATTAACCAGGACTTACAGCATACAACTTCTTTATTAAAAAAACGCAATCAAGAACTAGACGAATTTACCTATGTAGTCTCTCACGATCTTAAAGCACCCCTACGAGCAATCTGCCATCTTTCAGAATGGATTGAAGAAGACTTAGAAGACAAACTCGACGACGATACCAGACAAAATCTGAAATTATTAAAAAGTCGGGTTAATAGAATGCAGATGTTTATCCAGTCTTTACTTGAGTATTCACGGGTAGGGCGAGAACAAACCCGATTGGAAAAGGTTGCAGTTAAAGATTTACTAGTAGATTGTAAATTATTCTTTAGCTTTAGTATATTTAGTAATTTTTAATAAACAGGTTGACAATTAAAGAATAAACCTTATTGTAGTAGTTCTGTCTGAGAGTCGAGCTTGTCAAGTTGATTTATTTCGGCATTTTCTCGGACAGAATAGTAACTAAACAAACCATAAAAAGTAATTGCAGCAACACCAAATACTACACCGAACGATCGATGATGCTCTTGCCAAAATTTAGCGATACTTTTGGAGCAATTTTTAATCGACTTTAAGGCGTGCTGATTTTTGTTTTGTGTTTGTTTACTAACTCGATCGCGAGCCTTAATCAACTGTATTTGCTTGAAATTTAATTCATATTTGCGATCGCAATTATTGTTAAGCTTTTGTTGCCAAGCCTCTAATACTTCTCTAGCAAAAATCAAGTTGTTAATTTTTTCTTCTAATCTAATTAATCGAGGTATTTCTGCATCTATAACCTTAAGTAAAGAGGAAATTTTCTTGGTCAAGAATATTTTTTCTAGCTCGGTTGTGGCTTGATTATTAAATTTATTTAAGTTATCTATTTCTGTAGGCAGTGAATGCAAATTGTCTTGAATAGCCTGCATTTGACAAAGAAGGGGAAGCCAATTGTCTAAAATAATAATCAGACACTCTAGATCTTGCTGTTCAATATTTTGTTGACTTCTTTTCATTTTGCTATTGGAAAGAATAAATTTTTTAAAACCTTCAATAAGCTTGCTGCGCTCGCTATAATAATTCAGTATACTATCAAATTTTTATTCTTAGTTATATACAGCTAATATATATTTTTTATTTAATTAAATAAAAAATTAGACCCTGAAAACCAGAGTCTCTGTTCGCTCACTTAACCTATTGTTAAATTGCTCGACTAAACTTAATCGAATAAGCCAGGTTGAAAATCAGAACTACTTGTCAATATTGGGAACGATATCGGGACGCTCTTTGTCTTCCCAACCAGCAGGACGCTTAGAATTGTACCAGGCGATCGAACCAATAGTAACGGCAGCAACAAAACCCAATCCTAATACTATTGTTGCTGCGTAAGGGAAATGAGGCTCGCTACTGGCAATCTGTAATAATAAATTCATAAATTTTGTTTTCCTCTATTTTTCAAGTATTTATACTATCTATAAACTTATCTCGTCTATTTTTACTTTCACATCTCTCTTACTATAGATACACGATCGGTCTGGAGATAGATTATCGAGTAAAAATTACTAGTCTTCTATCTTAAAGCATAAATCTGCCATCTTAATATATCTTGAGATAGATAGTAATTATTAATTTTTATTGATAACTTAAAAAGCAACAAATAATAAACAATAATTTAACTACAGTAAGACAAATATCAAGCAATAATAATAGCGGGGTAAACGATTGATTACGCTTCTGAGCTAAAAAGTAACTAGAGATTAACACTGTTACTTCGTAACTTGCTACAACTTAACCAACTTACGGACGAAGGTCTAAATTGAAATAATACTAGATTAATAATGACGGATAATTTACTAACTCGCGGACAGCTAGAGAGGCAACTTTCTCAAGAAATACAGGCATTTTATCGTCTGCACCTAGAGCATCGACCTTCAAAGGTAATTTGTCAACTTTTTAGCACTAAGTTAGCGATAATCATTGAAAACTCGATTACAAATGCCGAACAAATTTTAGTGGAAGAGGGAAAAAATGATTTAGCTCAAGAGGTACGTTCAAATCTAGATGAGGCTATTCAACCAGATCTTAGACAACTGATTGAGAAAATTTTGAGAGTAAAAATCATCGATATTCTGAGTGATGCTACTTTCGACACTGGACGTACGGGGATTATTGCGATCTTGAATAAAACTCCTCAAGTGCGTAATCCAGAAAGTATTCCCAAGTTAAAAAAGTAAGAATTTATTGAAAAATTACTACTATCAATGAATAGAAAAAAAATCCGAATAAAGAATATAGAATCATTACTTTCTCAAAGGATTAAAAAAGTCTACCAAAACCAGTTAGAACATCAGCTAGATAGTATTTCTTATAAATTATTAGACCGTGTTTTAATTATAACTTTGCAAGGTACAATCACCCCTCCAGAAAAGTTACTCAAAAATAATAATCGTTCCTATTTAGCCGAGCAAGTGAGAGAGGCGATAGATAGTGTCATTCATCCGCAGATTCAAGAGATCATTGAGGAAGTACTAGACGTAAAGATAGTAGACTTTCTTAGCGATACCACGATTGAAAACGATCTGACAGGAGCGATCGCGATTTTTAAACTGGAGTAAGCTTTTCCTAAATCCAAAAATTACTCCTATAAATTTTTAACTAATATTCATCAATGTTTCCTGTACTTTATCCAGAGGTAATATGTGTAAATTTTCCAGATTGATTTGACCGTATTCTCGTTCTGATTCAGCTAATAATAGAATTAATAAAGGAACATTAAAACCTTGCAGATGTTCGATTAATTTCTTTCTCTCCTCATCCCAAGTAATCAAAACGCAGATACAACCACTTAACATTGATAATCTTTCCATTACCGCAGCAGTCAAATAATTAAAAGTTTTATCTTGACAAGCTCTAACTCCCGCCAAGATTTCCAACATTTGTTCGCTACTACCCAAACCTCTCCCAGTCGTAAAACAATAAGATTCTATACCGACAAACATTAAATCTAATAATGATTCTTGAGTACGAAAATCGCAAGCAAAAGATGCTGCTACGGAAATAGCTTCTTCTAGGATTTCGCTTTCACTTTGAGACTGAAAAGTATCCAAGATAAGAGCATGACGGACAAAATATTCACTTTGTTCTTCTCTGACTACGGGTTTACCTGTTTTTGCCCAGCTTTTCCAATGGATATTGCGTAGAGGATCCCCTGGACGATAATCCCGCAAAGAAACAAATTCTTCCGAGTCGCCTACAGAAGAAGCTAAACTAACACTACCAGTTTGGGACATTCTCGAACCTGGAAGATCGATCCTTGGTAATTGATAGCGACGCGGTAATACCAGTAAAGACTGGGGTAAACTAATAGTTCTAACGGCATTAAAAATATTAAACGGATCGGGACGCAAAACGCTAATGCCTGACAATCTGACTATTCCCCGATGAGTCGGGGTGATTTCCCCTTTAACTACAGTTTCCCCTTCGGATTTGAGGGTGGGTAGCGCGATCGCTCTTGCTGTTGCTTTTCGCTCGCGGGCGATCGCTTTTAACCATTGAAAATAAATATAGGTTAAGGAAGTAATCGAACCTTTTTTTTGTTTTGATTTGATTACGCGCTTAAATTCGGCTAAACTAAATTTAGGCTGGACGATCTCTTCAATCAATTGCAAACCTTCCTGTTTTCTCTTAGTTTTATTATCGATAGTTAGCCGATAAGAAAGCTTCACCCCTACTGTGGCAAACCGAGGTAGGTGGCGCTGCGCGCTAAAACGACAACGAAAATAACAGCTAAAACCAATAGCAATCAGTAAAATTGCCAACAAGAAGGCAAAAACTTGATACGCCATAGTCTGCTTAGTATCTAAACCAATAATTGCAGCAGCCACCAGACAGACCAAGACTCCCAAGCCGACTGGAGTAAAACGCTTCAACAACCACTGCTGTACCCCATAACCAAAGCAAAATAGACGATACAGAACTTTCATCTTCCTCACCTAAATGAAAGCTCCATCTTGGCACATATCGCAGGATATTAAATCAAACAAGACCTAAACACCGTCCATGTTGAAAACTGGAGTTTTGCCTGTTGAATAAAGCTTGAGTCAGAAGAATCAAAAATAACTCTTTACTTGCTACTTGCTACTTGCTACTTTCTCGAACAGTTAAATCAAAAACTACAGCTTTCTAACTAGATGCGGTTTAGTAAGTCCGTTTTGCTGTTGCCAAGCGCGAAATAATACTAGTAATTAAAACCAAAAGCACCAAAATAAATGCAGCAGCCCAAGCTAACTCTTGCTGATTCTGAAATGGAACAATGGCAAAGTTGTAGAC
>JASJEI010000433.1 GCA_030064795.1 Pleurocapsa sp. MO_226.B13
AGTTTTCGCCCGTACCATTCACATTTATACTCAAGTTGACGAAACATTTCACCCCAAGCTGCATCGCTGATACTGCGAGCAAGTTTGTGGTTTTTGACCATGTTTCTAACTGCCAAGTCTTCAATACAGATATCGCGGTCTAGTCGGGAGTCTCCTGCGCGAAGAAAGATGAATTCTAAATTAATCATGCGATCGCAAAACAAATTATTGATGCACGATAATGCGATTGCTTTATATTAGACTTGTTGGGAAATAGCGTTCAAAATTGCTGAAAGCCTTGCTACTAGGCGTTAGACTAAGCCAGGTTGTCACCAACCCGACTCGTCAAATGAACGCAGCATGAGACTTTAACCTCACTGCGCTCCTCTCTTTTCAGGCTCTTTATGAGTACCCACTGGAGAGTAAGGTAGGAATATCGTTGACCCACAGCCAGTCCAAGTTATTGAACCATTTTTGGATTTTCTCTCCTTCCTTTTGTGCTTTTACTCATGAACGTGGGGAAATTTTGGGAATAAAAGTTATGGAAAATAAAAAGCAAAGTGAAATTGTCGCAGTACAAGACAAACATCCAACTTTTAGGTTAATTACTTACCCAATAATTATTGAATAGCCCAATCAAGAGCGATCGCGCCTATCGATCCACTCACAACATATTTCTCCCAGAATTGGGGGCTAGGGGGCAAGATTCCCTCCAAAATTGGGGGCTAGGGAGGCAAAATACCTACAGAGACAAAAAAGCAACTCTTTTAATTTCTGCTAAAACCTGTGGTAAATCATTGATTATACCATTTTCCTAAAGTAGTGAGAGAGATCGATAGAGTATTGTATTGTAGGTTGGGTTGAGTTTACGAAACCCAACAATAATTGGGTTTAAGTTGGGTTTTACTTCATGCAACCCAACCTACCTTCGTCTCTCATTACTTTTTCCAATTGGTATTACTTGTTCGTTACGAAATCTCAGCACTGTATAACCATATTCCATTAATTTAGCAGTCCTGGCGCGATCGCGATTAATTTGCGAAGGGCGATCGTGTATTTTGCCATCGACTTCGATAACCAACTTACAAGCAGGACAATAAAAATCCAAAATAAAATTTCCTACAGGATGTTGACGACGAAACTTTAACCCATCAAGTTGCTTGTTTCGCAACGCTGACCATAATCGCTTTTCTGCTGGAGTCATATTTTTCCTTAATCTCCGCGCAGCTTGTTCTATCTTTGGAGTTGTTCCTCGAATTCTGGACTTGTAATTCATCATTAATCTTTTGACATTAATATAGCCTTTAAAACAAGCCAGCGATCGCCTTTTGGGTTTAACTGTCTACCCGCAAGTGTGTTCAGCCCCCTTGCATCCCCGAGGCTTGGGGGACTTTTGGTTTAACTATCTAGCCGAAAATTATCAAAGTAGACTACGGCGATCGCTCTTTCTTTCTTATCCAGTAACAGCAAACACCATCAACCTATTCCCCCCATAATTGGGAGGGCTAGGGGGGCAAAATACCTTTGCGCTAATACCATCAGCCCCCTATTTCCCCCAGACTTGGGGGACTTTTAATCCAACTGCTTATCCAGAAATGACTCAACAAAATCAAAGTGATCGCACCGAACCATCCACCAACACCAAATACCATTAACCTATTCCCCCCATACTTGGGGCGAGGGAAGCAAAAGTTCGTTTTCGTACTAAATCTTGATTTGCAATTATTTTGTTGGCTCGATAGTCTAAATTAGATAAATCCTGGACAGAATAGAGTAAGAGCGATCGCCAACTCAGTTATAGTACTAAAAAATAGTACTATACTAAAATGAATAAAAAACAGCGCAAAATTTATGATGCTATTTTCGCAACTCCAATTCGGCGTAATATTGTTTGGAATGACGTGGTTTCATTAGTTGAGGCTTTAGGAGGAACTGTAATTCAAGGAAACGGTTCAAGAGTTAGTTTTAGCTTGAATGATATTGCTTTGAATATTCATTCTCCCCATCCCCAAAAAGAATTAAAAAGATATCAGGTAAAAGCTGTCCGTACCTTCTTAATAAAAGCAGAGGTAGAAAGATGAAATATAAAGGATACGAAGCAATAGTAGAATTTGATGAAGTCGATGAATTATTTTTTGGTAATGTAATAAATACTAGAGATGTAATATCCTTCGATGGTAAAACAGTAGATGAACTAAAACAGTCTTTTGAAGCTGTAATCGATCAATATTTGTCAGACTGTAGAAAAGAAGGGAAAGAACCAGATAAACCATTTTCTGGTCAATTTAATCTACGTATCTCTCCCGAACTACATCGAAAAATTAGTCTCGAAGCCAAGAAACAAAATATGAGTCTTAACACTTTTGTCGAGCAAACCTTAGAAAAATCAGTCTAAATTAGCGCTCGGTGCGATCGCTTTGTGGTGGTTACAGAAACTCAAGTTCGTTTTCGTACTAAATCGTAATTTGCAATCATTTTGTTTAATTAATAGTAAAGGTGATCGTCCTTCCTATCCATCAACATCAAACTCCATTTAACCTATTCGTCTAAAACTTGAGGGATTGGGGGGCAAAATAAACTATTTTATTCTTGCAAGCATCCGAATTGTTACCATGAAGCAAAGCTCAATCTCTAAATATACAAAGCAATGGAAGTTCTAAAATTTACAACAGAAATTAATGATACAGGACAATTAAAGATCGATCTTCCAACCAATTTAGAAGCTGGAAAAGTCGATTTAGTAGTAATTATCAATCCTGTTACAGACAAGGTTCAAAAAAAGAATACCTACGATTTTTCAGATTTGGAAGGTAAACTTAGCTGGCAGGGTGACGCTGTAGCAACACAAAAACAATTAAGGGATGAGTGGTAATCGTTATCTGTTGGATACCAATGCTATTATCGCTCTGCTGCAAAAAGACTCTGACTTGATTCAATTACTCCAAGATGCAGAATGGATCGGAATTTCTGTAATCAGCCAAATAGAATTTCTGGCTTTCTCTGGCTTGAGTAAAGCAGACATAAAACTTTTTCTACAGTTTTTGCAACGGGTGGAAGTAAGTAATTAATTTATCGAGTGAAAATCAATTGCTGCTCGATCGCATTATCTTAATTCGCCAACAATATCGTTTGAAACTACCAGATGCAATTATCGTGGCAATGGCAAAAGAAAAATCGGCAAAATTGGTCACTCGCGATGTTCGATTAAATAGAATTGACAATTTGATAATTCTTGATTGGTAAGCAATTTACGTTTTAACTTTGGTGCGATCGCCCTTTCTCATCCAGTAACACCAAACACCATCAACCTATTCCCCTCAGAATTGGGGGGTTAGGGGGGCGATCGCGCGATCGCTTTTTTAAATTGTTGATGCATATGTATCTTCTCAATCCGATTAGATATATTGGTGTTTATAATTAGCCTCATAGTCTAAATTAGATCGCTCGCCATGAATACCGAAGATTTGACATTAAATTATATTACTAACGAAGCAGGAGAGAAAACTGCGGTTATCTTACCGATTGAACAATTTAGAGAATTGCTTGAAGATCTCGAAGATTTGGCAATTGTGGCAGAAAGAAAAGAGGAAACAACTACTAGCCATGCAGATTTAATTGCCGAACTAAAACAAGATGACCTCATATAATATTCAATGGAAGCAGTCTGCTAAAAAAGAACTAAAAAAGTTAGATAAGCAAACTATACGCAGAATTGTACAAGCCGTAGAGAAGTTAGCTGAAGATCCTTATGTTACTGGATGCAAAAAGCTAGTCGGTAGCAAGTCAGTATATCGTATTCGTGTGGGCGATTATCGTGTTGTGTACAATATTCGGTCATCAGTACTCATTATAGAAATTATTAGAGTTGGTCATCGTCGAGAAATATATCGTAAAAAGTAAACTACTTTGATCGATCGCGATCGCACTGTTCTAATTTTCTCTCTACAACAAGCGATCGCGCCTATCGATCGACTCACAACATATTTCCCCCAGAATTGGGGGCTAGGGGGCAAGATTCCCCCATACTTGAGGGGTTAGGGAGGCAAAATACCTACCGAGACAAAAAAGCAACTCTTTTAATTTCTGCTAAAACCTGTGGTAAATCCTCCATTACTTGTTCGTTACGAAATCTCAGCACCGTATAACCGTATTCCATTAACTTAGCAGTCCTAGAGCGATCGCGATTAATTTGCGAAGGGCGATCGTGTATTTTGCCATCGACTTCTATAACCAACTTACACTAAATCCTGTTTACATAGAATACTTAGCGGTTAAATCGTTAAATCTTGTAGAGACGTAATACCTCTCCCTACCCCTCTCCTAATATGAGAGGGAACATATTGTCTCCCCTTTCAGGGGAGATTTAGAGGGGTCGTCTCTACGAGTGATTTTTTGGTACTTTTTGGTAATCGGATTTCGTATTACAGGCAGGACAATAAGCGCGATCGCATCGCCAAAGAGCGTAAAATAGTCATAACTGTCATGGGTATAACTAAATTATGAGCAATCAACAACTACTAAGCCGAATTACTACCAATTCAGAAGTAATGCTAGGCAAACCTGTAATTAAAGATACACGCTTGACAGTAGAGTATATTCTCCATCTTTTAGCCCAAGGGGCATCAATCGCCGAAATTTTAGAAGAATATGATGGTTTGGTAGAAGCAGATATTAGAGCTTGTTTATTATTTGCTGCTCAATCTCTTGAAAATACAACCTTCATGCCATTAAATGTATAAGACAAACTATAATGCGTTTTTTAGTGGATGAATGTACTGGTACGAGAGTAGCGGGTTGGCTTAGAGAACAAGGATACGAAGTATTTTCAGTTTATGAAGAAGCCAGAGGCATTACTGATAATACAGTTATTAAAAAAGCTTTTGACGAAAACTGGATTTTAATTACTAATGATAAAGATTTTGGGGAAAAGGTTTATCGCGAACAAATGCCCCATCGAGGAATAATCTTGTTACGTTTGCAGGATGAACGCTCTGCCAACAAAATTGATGTTCTACAGCGTTTGCTTTCAATGTACCGCGAACAAATACCCGATCGCTTTGTGGTGGTTACAGAAACCCAAGTTCGTTTTCGTACTAAATCTTAATTTGCGCTCGTTGTGTTCGGTCGATAGTAAAGGCGATCGCTCTTTCTCATCCACTAACAACAAATACCATCAACTAATTCCCCCCACACTTGGGGGCTAGGGGGCAAGATTCCCCCCACACTTGGAGGGTCAGAAGGGCAAATCCTCTCCAAATCAACATCAAAAATGTGATTGAGATCGCTGCACTAAAACTATTAATTATTAGCAAAAATATCTAAAAAAAAGTTTTCTGGGGTGATATGTTTTGTCGATCGCTTGGGTAATTTTTAAATAGGAAAACAAAACACCTAAACAAACACAAAACACAAAACACAAACACTTATTAATTGAAGGATATAGACATGAATAACGTATTTACTGCTAAATTACTACAAAACTTAAACAACAAAAAAGGCGAAAAAGGTTTTACTTTAATTGAATTATTAGTTGTTGTAATCATCATCGGGGTATTAGCTGCTGTTGCTCTACCTAACCTACTAGGTCAAGTTGGTAAAGCTCGTGAATCTGAAGCTAAATCCGCAATGGGTGCATTAAACCGCGCTCAACAAGGTTATCATTTAGAAGCTAGAGCGTTTTATGGCGGTGGGGCAGTTGATGGTTCTGATACATGGGCTGATACTGAAACTGCCCTAGGTGTAGTTCCTGGAAAAGAGTTTTATGTCTACAGTAACATTAGTCCTACTGCTGCTGGTGCTACAGATACTCAAAGCGAAATGATTGCTGTAGCTGTTGACCCAAACAATGATGGTGCGAGAGATTTTGCTACTGGTATGACTTACAATGCTGGTGCTTTTACTTCTACCTTGTGTGTCGCCCAAAATAAAGCAGCTGTTGCTGGACCTAGGACTACTGCTGCGGCAATTACTGCTACTTTACTAGCTGACGTTGATGTTGCTAATAACGACTGTGATGCTGGAAATATTATTGAATAGATTTAATTACTTAATGTAATTAAATCATCGTTCTGTCAGGATAGAGAATTATATTTTTATCCTGACAGTTTTTATTTTAACCATTTTAATAATTTGAATTCCAATACATTATAAACTTAAATATGAAAACTAATTATCTAAAAATTGTATTATTCAAAAGCTTATTAAAATCACAGTATAAAGGTTTCACTCTAATTGAATTACTAGTCGTAGTTATTATTGTTGGAGTTCTATCTGCAATTGCCTTACCCAATCTACTCGGTCAAATAGGCAAAGCCAGAGAAACAGAAGCAAAAAGCACTTTGGGTACATTAGCTCGTTCTCAACAAGCTTATCATTTTGAAGCTAAAACCTTTTATGATGGTAACGATTTAACTACAGTAGGTATAGGTATTTCTGGCGATTATTATAACTTCACAGTAGATAATACTGCTGACCAAGACAAAGCACTACATACTGCTTATGCTAACGATCCTAGTAATTCTGGTGCCAGAGATTTTGCTATTGGAGTTTATTACAATGCCTCTCAGTATACTCAAACTTTATGTATTGCTACAGGTGTAGATAATGACGGTACTACCTCTAGCGTTACTGCTCAGGCAGACGGGACTTGTAATGGAGGTACGTCTATTCAATAGTTTTAATTTTATGAGGTAAATAGTATGAAATTAAAAGCAGTAAAATTAATTTTAAGTATTTTGTTTTCTTTAGGTTTAACTGGTGCGATTGTTGCCTTACAAAAACCACAACTAAAAGTAGAAAAAAAACTTGATTTGCCAGAATATAATCGACAAGAATCAAAAGAAAAAACTACTGCAAGCTTGCTCGCAAAGATGCCCAGTTTTGGCTATGACAACTTGATAGCCGACTGGGCATATTTAAAATTTTTGGTTTATTTTGGCGATAGTGATGTTAGGCAACATACTGGCTATGCTGCTACCAGTGACTTGTTTAAAACTGTAGTTAAAAATGACCCCCGTTTTGTCGAAACCTATTTTAAGTTGTCTCCTGCTAATTCTTTGTTTGCAGGTAATCCAAAAGAAAGTACCGAATTAATCGAACAAGGTTTAGCATCGATTACTCCACAATCTCATCCTGATTCCTATTTCTTGTGGATTTACAAAGCCATAGATGAACTCTTGTTTCTTGGTGATTCTGCTGCTGCTAAACGTTCTTACGAAAATGGTATTGAATGGGCAAGCTACTATGATGATGATCGCAGTAAAGCAGTTTCCGCCCGCATGAAGGTAATGTCTGAATTTTTGGCAAATAATCCTGATAGTGTTGAGGCACAGATTGGTTCGTGGTTTCAGTTATTGACCAATGCCAAGGATGATGCAACTCGCCAAAGGGCAATTGATAATATCGAAAGACTGGGTGGCAAGATTCAATTTACCCCCAACGGCGTAAAGGTTACAGTCCCCGAAGAACATCGCCGTACATAATTGCCATGTCGATAATTCTCCACCAATACCGCCTGTAGGGGCGGTTCGCGACGCGAAGCTAGTCCTTTAGGGCGAACCGCCCCTACCATCAATCAACGCAATAATACAATAACCAAAACCGATGAAATACGACCCCAATCGACACCACAGGCGATCTATCCGATTACCAGGATACGATTACCGCCAATCTGGGGCGTATTTTGTGACGATCTGCGTGGATCGACGACAATGTTTATTTGGCGATATTGTTGATGGACAAATGAATTTAAACCAACATGGTGTAATTGTTGCCGAAACATATCAATGGTTGTGTCAACGTTATCGATATTTACATACCGATGAATGGATCGTGATGCCCAATCATTTTCACGCCATCATGGTTATCACCGACCAATCCCGTATGGATTCCGACCAATCCCGTATGGATGCCGCCCAACCCCGTATGGATGCCGACCAATCCCGTATGGATGCCGACCAATCCCGTATGGATGCCGACCAATCCCGTATGGA
>JASJEI010000434.1 GCA_030064795.1 Pleurocapsa sp. MO_226.B13
GCTATGGCATCACTTCAACAACACCAACAACGGCTTTATCAGTTGGAATTTCAAGTTCAGACTTATTCCTACAATATTTCCTAAAAGTTTTGTCAGTCAATCAGCGACAGAGTTCTAAATATAAAGCTTTATCGATTGCTGGAGTTATCCGAGTCGATTTTTGATTTAAACCAGCAGCAATTAGATATCTACCCAGACTCATACCTGAAGCTTGAGCCTTAAGTTGTAGTTCTGCTTTTTCTGTAGGCGTGACTCTAAGATCTATTCGTGCTGCTTTAAATTCTTTTTTGTACCGATAATTATTTTTGAGTTTGGTCATCGATCGTCGGGAGAAAACTTAAATAACAGGAGAGAAAAAATGGTATCGAATAAATTTTATTGGGGTTTTTAGGGGAACGCCCCTAACAAGCCGTGCCGTAGTCCGATCGAGGTTAATATTTCAGCATAAAAAGTACGGACAAAGGCACTGCTTGCTAACAATAATACCATGAAAATATCGGCAAATATACATAAAATATTTTGCTATAAAAACGATATTCAATGTACGTATCATGAACATTTGGCATCCATAGTTTGTACCTAAGTTTATCAAAATGTCATTTTAAAAATAGTCGATTTCGGGAATTGTTAGTCGAAAATAATCGTGATATTTTGCTAAAAGTAGGAATTAAGTACAGAGCGAGGATGATTTTAATCCTCTCACTGTGCTTGGATTACCTTTATCATTACTCAATAATAATTTATCGGATTTGTAAAGCAATTTAGCCATTACTTTACAGCCAAAAAATATTGAGTTGCTCGTTAATTATTTTCTCTAACAAGAAATAGAAAATGTCAGAAACTAAAAGACTAAAAATAATGAATGGTTTAGATATTCGATGCCCTAGTAATAGCTGGTTGGGTCGAATAATTGACTATATGCAAAAAATGCCATCGAATTGTAGTAGCAGAGATTTAGCTATTGAAATGCTATTTGCTCGATTTCTACCATTAGTATTAGATAGAAACTCGCCATCCAATCGAGTCATTGCCATTGAATGTGCGACTAAATGTGAGACGTGGGCAAAAGTGATTAGAGAAGTATGGGGACTAAATGAACCCACTTCTACTTATCCAACGGTTTATTCCCTACCTCAAATCGATCGCGCTCTTCCTCTAACTTCATCTCCAGAAGCGGAAATAATAGAGACAAAAGAACTGACATCGGAAGAATTGACCGCAAAAGCCAAAGAATTAGAAGAGTTCGAGCAAATGCTTATTGAGACAGTCGAAAGTTCCTCTTCGGTTTGGTCAGCAAAAGATAAATTAGTTGAAATACAGCCACAAGACGAGTCAGATTGGACTGAAGCACAGTGGAAAATGTGGGACGAGTATACCACTAAACAAGAAAATATAATCGACACAAGAAAATATAATCGACCAAGAACTTCTGGGAGACTTGGCAGATCGATTAAAAGGCGGTAGCGATCAATTGTCTGAAGGAGGAGAGGTCAAAGGTTAGAAGTCAGTCAATCAGGGATATCTCGATCCCGTTTACCCTCGAATGGGGGCTTGACGGGACCGCGACCCATAAGGTCAGGGGTCACAGAGTCCTCATACTGTAACTCTTCGACAGAAAATTAATTTAAATTTATCAAGCATACAGAGATGAATAAAAGAACATCCAAATTAACCCTAATCTGCGATCCAGGTACGAGTTTGATTAAGGTACTGTATCGAGTGGGAAGAAAGGGTCAACTAAAGCATTTAACAATGGATGCACAGATACTCAAGCTCGATGGGAATCTAGTAACTAATCTCAACAAAAGCAGCGAGTTTGGTAAGCCAGAAGATAATGCATGGTTGCAGACCTACGATCGCTCTTGTTATTTAGTAGGCAGACTAGCACGAGAATATCGAGCTTCAACCAGTATTAAATCCCTAAAATACGAATCGATAGTCCCGAAAATTCTAGCTATTATTGGAGCGATCGCCGTAAAAGAAAAGTTATCTCAAAGTCTCCAATTAGACTTAGCAGTATTGCTGCCCTATGGAGAACTTAGTAATAACCGAGCCATGGAAAAAGAGTTAAGAAGCAAGATTGAGGAGTTTGAGTTTCAGGGTGAAACTTATCGGGTAGAAATACAGAAATATCGGTTCTCACCAGAAGGATTGGGCATCGCATCCCATCTATTTAAGAAAAAGTCTAGAGATAGGGTTCAATCTCAAACACTGGCAATATTGATGTTTGGTTATCGCAATACCAGCCTGCTTTTATTTAAAGATGGTACGCTTAGTGTCGATCGCAGTGAGACTACTAAACTGGGATTCTATAACTTTAGCGATCGCATAATCAAACAAACATCAGGCTTGAGTAGAGAGGATATTCAGTCTGCTATCTACACTTGCTCTGAAAACTTTATTAATCATCAAACTGCATTGGGAGAAGAAAGAATGATAACTACTTTAGCAGTAGAAGAGTTAGTGAAGTCTAGGGACAAGCAAAGGGCAGAAGCAGAGAAAAAGAGTCTGGAGACGGCGATCGCCAATTCCCGAAAAGAGTATTGGCAATTGATTGAAGCTTGGCTTGGTGAAGTTCTTCCAACCCAAAGACATTTAGATGAGTTAATTTACACTGGGGGTACGTCGGGATTTTTCAGACAGGAATTAAACGATTATTTGTCCGATAAATATTCCAACATTGAAGTTAGTTCCACAGAGAAAATGGAGCGAGAGCTTCAGTTGGAGTTAAATTTAAGTGAAGTGGGATTGGAAAAATTCAAACAGCAGCAGCTACCATTAAGATTTGCTGATACCTGGGGTTTATTTATCGGCTTTACCAGATATACTCCAACTGCTTTATGTTTTGATAGTAATTAATGCCTATGACAACTACTAAGTTGGGTTTAAATTCTGTCATAATTTCATTACCGAGAAGAACAATAATATTGAGGAATTTCAGCATAGTTGAGCTAAATTTTCAGCTCTTTCTCAAAAATGAATGCCATAAATAGTTCTAACGCCTACCTCGATCTATAAAATCGGCAAATATTATGTTTGAGCTAAATCTACTTCTCGGTAATACAGCCAATTTTGTGACAGAATTGGCTGCTGGATTGAGTTTAAATCCCCAAGCATTACTGCACAACACCTTGTCATGGATTCAAAACTTAGGTACTGTAGGTGCGCTCGCTTTTATCCCGATTTACATTATTGCCACCATCTCCCTCGTACCAGGTTCTATTCTTACTGTAGGCGCGGGAGTAGTATTTGGGGTAACTTGGGGTTCAATATATGTATTTATGGGGGCTCTTTTAGGAGAAACCTTGGCTTTTTTACTGGGTCGTTATGTAGCGCGAGATTGGATTAAAGGTAAAATCGAAGGTAACGAGACATTTATAGCACTAGATCGCGCTTTGAACGGAGAAGGACTAAAAATTATCTTATTAACTCGTCTTTCTCCTATATTTCCCTTTAGTTTGCTGAATTATGCTTTTGGGGTAACTGGAATCTCTCTACGGGATTATCTACTTGGTTCGATTGGTATGATTCCCATGACAATTACCTATGTTTATCTTGGTTCTCTAGCAGGAGATTTGATAACTATCGATCGTGCTACCCAATTTGCTAGTCCCCAACTGCAATGGACGCTTCGGATCGTTGGCTCGATTGCTACTATCGGTGTTACAGTTTTTGTTACTCGTATTGCCCGTCAAGCTTTAGAAGAATCTTTAGCGTCTAATGTTTAGTGTTGCTTGAGGCGTCGCTAGTGAAGTTGCATAAACTTTCTGGTTGAGAATCAGATGGTGGTTCGGTTCAATCTGCTGTCGGTTGTTTCCATCCATGCTGCTTACCTCTCTATTGATTAAACTTAAGTTCGACTGGATAAATGCTCAGTATGGGGGGAAGAGTTCAGAATCCTCAACCCAAATTTTGCTTCTCATCGAACTGATTTGATATTAATTTTAATCCCACCTGACAGCTGAGCATTAAAATTTGAAGTAGTAGTGTTCTATGAGTCCATTGGCATCGCGGGAAATCGCGACAGGGATATTGCCCACATAACCAAACTCCAAGTTGGGCAGGGAAGGAGTAAACGTAAATGCTTTGAGCCTGCTGGTAGAAATAATTGTGCCCTCGCTTTTTGTTAGTTCATGGCGAGCCGATTCATTTTTACAGAAACGGTTGTTTAAATTGAGTTTTACATCTAAGTCCCGAAGGGCTGCAATGGTATCGAAAAGGTCTCCTTGTTGATTTCCGAAAAGCTTTGCATATTCCGGATATAGGTGCAGGTTATGTTCTCGATAGCGGGATCGGGCACGCTCTTTCAGCCAGTTGGCTACGGCGTTTTGTATCGAACATTGTTGCTTGCCAAGGGTTTGCCCCAAAAATTCCCAATAAAAGCGCTCGAGGCTGTATTGGGAATGGTATTCTCCTAAGATGCCAAACACGCGATCGCTCGTAATGTGTAGTTTTTGGGGAAGTTGACCTGCTGCGGCTACGGCGGCGGGGTCTTGATACATATCCTCTAGGTCTTTGACGAAGAGATGGCGAATTTCACCAGTTCGCTTGTTGCTGAGGATGTCAAGGTTTTGGGGGTGGAGTTCTAGATGAGCAACCCGTCGTTGAAGCGAATCATCGATCAGCTCTCCAATTTTTGGAGCGAAGACGTTCTCAAGCCAGGCATCTTTTGAGCCCATCCGAGCAAAAATGCGTTTTCCCAGTTGGGTGGAGGCGAAAGCATCAGAAAGAACTACCTGAGTTCCCAGCAAGACATCATCAGAGCCAATTTCGCCGTTTCTCGGTGCGGGAAGTGCGCGTTGAAGGAAGGCAAACTGGATGTTCGGTATGACTATGCCCGCAGGTTCTGGAGTCAGGTGGGGATTTGACCATTGCTGCAACCAGTTTTCGACGGATTGTCGGATGTTCTTAGCCTCAAGCGTGTTGTTGAATCCCAGTTCCGGCGGGAAGAAGTCACCCGTAAACTTGAGCATAAAGGGACTTGTATCCTGGGGAAACACCATCACAGTACGTCCGGAACTGGTCATGCGGGCTGACATTTTACCTGAAGGTGAACCATAGAGTTCTCTAAGGCACTCCCACGCCCTTCGGTCTAGATAATGACAGAAGATGCGCAGTTGCCCAGAGCTCGTTATCAAAGGGCTTATTTCTACTAAACCTACTATTTCGAGCTCGGCTGCGTCGGGTGCAATGTCCCAATAGGGAAGTTTTCCCGATAGTTGGAGTCCCCGTCGAATTAAAATCTTGTCTGAATAAACCCCGTGGAATCGTTGCTGGGTATCCACGTAGATATGAGCATAGCAGTGTAGTCGTTAGACGGGGGCTTGCGGCAAGCCGAACAGCTGTTGTTTCAGTTGTGTTATTTCATTACTGAGCACGGTCTAATACTCTATGCTGTCACTACAACACAGTTATTTTGATTAATTTCAATCTGGTTTTCAATTTTTAACTTATTCTCGACCGCCTTGAGTCAAGCGGTAATTCCTTCTACGGCTTGATATTGGTGATTGGCTGGGTTGGAGAGAAATTCTGTAATAGATGCGATCTCGTCTCACGGGGGAGGAGGATAAGCAACTACTCCTTGTCCTAGAGAAATCGTACTTGGATATTGACGTATTAGTTCGCCGATTACAGGAATTAAAGGCGACTGTACCGCCTCCATGGGAGAATTTGAATTAAATCTTAATTTTGCCTCGGACATCTAATAATAGCTTTCAGCTTTGTTAAATTAAATCCATTATCATATTTTCCCTGGCAATGGCTGGAAATATTAAATTTAAAAAAGTCAAAAAAACCCTCGAACAAGCTGGGATTAAATTTGTCCGCATCCTGTGGTGTGACAATGCCAACATCATTCGAGGCAAAGCGGTGCATCTAAATCTACTCTCTGATTACTTCGAGCATGGGGTGGGTATATCTGCGGGACAGCAGGGAGTCCCAGTAATGTACGATGCCGTCTTACCCGAGACAGGTTTGAGTCCAGTGGGGGAAGTCCGTTTAGTGCCAGATTGGTCAACCCTGAAGATGTTGCCCTATGCTCCCGGTCATGCTCGTGTCATGGGTAATATGGTACTCAAGGTCGAGCCTTGGGCAATGTGTCCCCGTAACTTCTTAAAGCGAAGCATCGCCGCCGCAAACAGTCAAGGATTATCAGTAAAAGCAGCATTTGAGAATGAATTTTACCTGCTGCGCCAAACAGCAAAAGGATTAGAGCCAGCCGATGAAACCCTCTTTGCTTCCACTCAAGCAATGGATTTGCATCGGGAAGTCATTGATGAGATTGCCGACTCCCTCATCGCCCAAGGGATACCCGTAGAACAGTATTATCCCGAATCGGGTCCCGGTCAGCAGGAAATTTCCATGCGCTATACCGATGCTTTATCTGCTGCTGATTGGCAGATTGCTTTTAGAGAAACCGTCAGGGCGATCGCCCATCAACACGACTTAGCAGCCTCTTTTTTCCCAAAAATCTTCCCCGATGCTGCTGGTAGTGGCTGTCACATCCATTTCAGCATTTGGCAAGACGAACAGAACTTGCTTCCCGATAAACAAGGTATCTGCGGACTTTCTCAGACAGCTAGAGAATTTGTTGCAGGTATTTTGCACCACCTGCCATCATTAATGGCATTGACTACCCCTAGCGTTAACTCTTACCGTCGCTTACTGCCCCACTGTTGGAGTGGTGCTTATCGCTGTTGGGGATTGGATAATCGAGAAGCTGCCGTGCGAGTACCCAGCAATCCTGCTGGCTGTCCCACCCATTTCGAGTTAAAAACAGTAGATGCCTCTGCCAATCCCTATCTAGCATTAGGTAGTGCGATCGCTGCTGGTTTAGATGGAGTGCAGAAAAATCTGGAAGCACCGAATCCAGTAACTGTAGACCCAGGAAACTTAACCCCAGAAGAAAGATCCAGTCAGGGAATCGATCGCTTACCCAGTAATTTAGGCGAAGCTATTGCCCATCTGCAACAAAACGATATTCTGTTAAATGCCTTAAATCCCGAATTATCGCAAGCATTTCTAGCAGTACGTCAAGCAGAGTGGTCAGGAATGAAAGATTGGGAATTAGAACGAGAAGTAAAAACCTTGTGGGCGCGATATTAAGGTAATACTCTTTGTTGGGTCTTTTTTCTTAAAGTGAAAAAATAATGAATTACACAATTCCTTCTTATATAGAAGAGCGTATTAGAGAAATACCACTACCAGATATAAATAAAGTAATGAACCTTACTGAAATTCCCCTCATCGACCAACACGGACATAACTTACTGCGACCTGAAATTGCTGCCGATTATCCCTACACTGCGGTTTTTACTCAAGGTTACGACCCAGAAATAATTAACCACCACGCCCGTCATACTTTATTTTATCGGCGTAGTTTGAAAGAAATAGCAACTTTACTGGAGTGTGAGGCAGAAGAAAGTTCAATTTTGTCCTGTCGGGAAAGTTTGGGATGGGAGCAATTATGCCAAATTTGTTTTAATTCGGGCAACATAGAAGCAATTTATTTAGATGATGGATTGCAACCCGATGACATTCTACCGTTATCGTCCCACGAACGATTTGTTAAGGTAAAAAGAGTTTTGCGCTTGGAAATTTTAGCCGAACAATTAATCCTGCAAACTAAAGATTTTGCTACTTTTCTAACTCGCTTCCTCCAAGAAATCGATCCGCCTCCTGCTGGAGTTATCGCGTTCAAGAGTATAGTTTGTTATCGCACGGGTTTGGAAATCGATACCGTTACTACGGAAGTTGCCAGCGATCGCTTTAACTATCTCCAACAGCAACTCACAGACGGGGAATCCCTCAGATTGGTAGATAAATCTTTAATCGATTTTCTCTTGCAACAAGCGTTATTAGTAGCTGTTGCGACCCGAAATCATAATCGCTTCGACCCGAAATAATGTCATTAACGGGCCCACATTATTTGAGAATAAAACTCGCTCAGACCCACATTAATTG
>JASJEI010000077.1 GCA_030064795.1 Pleurocapsa sp. MO_226.B13
TCGCTAACTACCGACAACAAAGACTCAGCCAAACCATTTAACTCGGTTGAAGTACCATTATCGATCGTATTTTTGGGTTCTTTTATTTCCTTATCTTGTTGCCCTTCATTTCCTTTATTGTTTAGGTCAATCGAGCCACTTCCGTTACTTTGATGCCCGTTATTTCCTTCGGAAGTTATCTTATTTTGTGCCACGCGATCGACAATTTGTCTTAAGGTTCGTAACTGTGCCAACTCTTCGGGATTTACGGGGGGTAGATCGGGATGCAGCGACTGCATCGCCCCCAAGATCTCTACTCTTTTGATCGAGTCAATCCCCAGATCGGCTTCCATATCCATATCCAATTCCAACATTGCCACTGGATACCCCGTTTTCTCGCTAACTACCGACAACAAAGACTCAGCCAAACCATTCAATTCTATATTTGCTGGTGGATTAGAATCTCCTTCCCTCTGCTCCCTCTGCTCCCTTTGCTCCTCTGCTTCCCTAGTCTCTCTATCTTCCTCAACTGCGACAATTTCCCCTTCTTCCGCAGCCAGATCGAAGGATGTATTTGCAGCCTCAAGCATATATTTACTCGATGAGTTGGGGAGTTCGCGATCGGAGTTATTACTAGTCGCGATCGACTCTAGATCGGATTCGGCAGGATTTGAGGTCGATCTTGATGGCGATTGTTGGAGTAATTCTAAAAACTGTTGAGTATAAGCAGCCTGATTGTCTAAATATTGTTGGTGTACTTGATTTACTTGTGTTTGATGTTCCTGAAACCGCATCAAAAGCTCGGCAAAATTAGATTGTAAGTGCGAATTATTAGGTTGAGATGATTTATTCATGGCTGTTTTGTTTTGAGGAGGATCTGAGGGGTTAATTTTTCGATTTGGACGTTCTCTTTTATCTCTTTGGTTTGAAGCTTTTTCTTTTGAAGAAAAACTGGGTTCTGTGGAGGTAAAAAATTCTTCATCCTGTCTCTGTTTATTGGATTCGGCAATATCGGATCGGGGGTTTTTGATGCGATCTCCTAGAGCATTAGTAAAAGCATCTTTAGTGCGATCGCTGACATAATTAGCTCCATTTAATTGAATATTAAAACCTTTGTGACTTGGCTGGGCTTTAGTTGGGGATAAATTCTTGTGGGTACTATTTAAAGGTAAACCTAACACTCTTAATTGAACGATCGCTTGTTGGAAAAGGCGATCGCTTGTAGGCTGTTTTTTATTTTTACGATGCAGACAAATAGCCGTGTGGGGTCGATCACCCAAAGTATCTGCTACTAAGTTGGTCAAAATATTTCTTACCCCAAATTCCACAAAAACCCTACCTCCAGCTTGATAGATATTTTCGATTTCGGTTTTAAAGTCTACTGGTTCGAGCATTTGCTGGGCTAAAATACGCTCTATCTCTTGAGAATCTTGGGGATAAAGATTAGCGGTAGTGTTGGAATAAACGGGAATCTGGGGAGTATGGAATTTAACTGAATTTAATGCGGTGGCAAAAGGTTGCTGGGCGTGACTGACTAAAGGAGTGTGGAAAGCAGCAGACACGGGTAACAAAACCGTATCGAAACCCCAACTATCTAATTTATCTTTAGTCAGGAGAATACTGGAACTTTGACCCGCTAACACTACCTGACGGGGGGAATTTCTGTTGGCAATGGTAATGTTTTCTAAATTGCTAATTAATTGCTCCAGGCGATCGCTATCTCCTTTAACCGCCAGCATTTTACCCCCATCCCCTGTGGAGTTGGTAGCCATTGCCTGTCCTCTAGATTTAACCAGAAAACAATAATCGCGATCGCTCAAGACTTTTGCAGCCCAAAGTGCCGTCAATTCCCCAAAACTGTGACCTGCAACTAGATCTGGCTGGAAGCCAATATTTTGGAAGAGATTATATAAACCCATACCAAATGCACCAATGGCAGGTTGAGCGTTTTCTGTTCGATTGAGTTTATCGGTTTGTGTCTCTTTTTCTGTCTGAGAAAAAACTGGCGGAGGAAAGACTAACTGAGAAATCGGGGTTAATTTATCTTCAGTTAAAATGCGATCCATCTGCTCGAATGCTTGATGAATTTCTGGATAGCGAATGGCTAATTCTCGACCCATTTCTACATATTGCGAACCCTGTCCCGAAAACAAAGCTACCACTTTATCTGTAGCTTTAACTCCCCCACGACGATAGTAAATCCCCTGAGGATGATCCCACGACTGATGACTGCCATATTGCTCTAGAGTCGCGATCGTAGTTTTTAGTTTGGTAATGGTTTCCCCTAAAGATTCTGTAACCCAACCAACTCTACTGTTGGTTACGGGAATGGTTAGATTATGGCTATCTTCAATTAACTTATCGTGTATTTCTGCTGCGCTATCTGTCGCCAACTCCTTAAGTAACCCTTGGCATTTAGCTAATAAGCTTTCGGGCGTATTTGCCGAAACTAGAATACTCGCTGTTTGCGGGGATATATTATCGTTGGTAAATTTATTTTCTCCCCGATACTCTTCCAAGACAACATGAAAATTAGTCCCGCCAAAGCCAAAAGAACTTACTCCCGCCCTTCTAGGAGTACCATCCGCCGTCAGCCAAGGACGAGTTTTAGTATTGAGATAAAAGGGGGAATCTTCAATTTCTAACTTAGGATTTGGTTTCGTAACGTTAATCGTCGGTGGTAAAACTCGGTGATGCAATCCCAGAGCAACTTTAATCAGACTAACTGCCCCTGCTGCCCCTTTAGTATGTCCGATTTGCGACTTGACACTACCCAAAGCGATCGCCGATTTCTGGGGATTATTTTCGCCAAAGACCTCTTTTAAACCCATAAATTCCGCAGGATCGCCCGCCATAGTTCCCGTACCATGAGCCTCCACTAAGCTAACGGTTTGGGCTGGAAAACCCGCATCCTGATAGGCGCGACGCAATGCCACAGCCTGTCCTGAAGAACGGGGGGCATAAATACTTTTATATTTACCATCGCTAGAAGTACCCATGCCTTTAATTACTGCATAAATGCGATCGCCATCTCGTTCGGCATCGGCTAATCGTTTTAACACCATCATGCCCAAGGCTTCCCCAATCAGCATCCCGTCAGAATCAGCCGAGAACGGTTTAATTTGTCCCTGGCGAGAAAAAGCAGGAGTCTTGCTAAAAGACATATACATAAAAATCGTATTGTCCGTATCCACTCCCCCCGTAATCATCATGTCGCTGCGATGTTCTTCCAGTTCGCTAATTGCCATCCTCAAAGCACTCAAAGAACTAGCACAAGCAGCATCCACCACGCAATTCATCCCTCCCAAATCCAAGCGATTAGCTACTCTGCCCGAAACCACGTTACTCAATAACCCAGGAAAAGAATTTTCCGTCCAAGGAACGTATGCCAGCTTCATTTGCTCGATAATCCGAGCAATATCCCCTTCAGGTATGCCATTACTCCTCAATACTCTCTCCCAAATCGGATATTGCAACCGATTGGCTAAAGGAGCAAACAGAGGTTTCCCTACTGCAACTCCCAAAACTACCCCAGTGCGTTGTCGAACCGATTCCGTCGCATCTTGATATCCCGCATCTGCTAGAGCTTCTTTGGCTACGACTAAAGACAATAACTGAGATATATCCGTTACTTCCAAAATATTCGGCGGCAAACCAAACTCTAAGGGATTAAAATTAATATCGGGAATAAAACCACCCCTTTTGCAATAAGTCTTGTCGGGAGTATGGGGATCGGGATCGTAATAATCATCAACATTCCAGCGCGATGGCGGAACATCAGTTATACAATCGACTTCGTTGACAATATTCGACCAATACTGACGAAGATTCTTAGCTTGGGGAAAAATCCCTGACATTCCAACTATGGCGATCGAAGTTTTTGGCATTTCAGCTAGGAAGTATTGAAATAATTACGGTAACTCTATTTAGCAAAATCAATTGAAGTACTTAATACACTTATCAGTCTGAATTAATACTTTTTCGCAGTTTGATTGTTTTGGGACATAGTTTATGAGTCTATTGAAATTAGTTTGGAGAAACTACAATCAATCTTCTCATTAGACTTGTCCCTTCTTCGGTAACTTGTTCGCGACCGTCAATCGCGAATTCTTTTTGATTTTGTCCAAAGTCCAATAGTTACCACTACCAAATTAGAATGTTGTTCTTGCTGACTCAGAAAAGTCTTAGCAGAGTAATCACTGTCCACTACAACTACTGACAGATGATTCGACCAAGGCAAATTTTTATCGGTCAAAATTTGCTTTAGTTGTTGTGAACCCACTTGCTTACCTGTTGACCCACTTTTGACCCTTGTGACCGTTAAGGGAATTGCCCAGGGAATCTGACCTGTTTCTTCTTTCTCAGGGAGAGCTGTCAATACAGAGTAAGAATGCCCGATATTAATCGGTTTATTGCCTTTGATTGTGTTGGGTTGATAAACTATAGTTCTATCTTCTAAGGTTTTGGCATAGGGTCGCGGCAGAGGTGTTACATCTATCGCCCACAAGTAAAATTGTCTTTGTTTCGGAGTGGGAATTAGTTCGGCGATGGCTAAAGTGCGGGCTTCGATTTGAGATTTTTGGCTCTTGTCTGCTTCTGTGGACTCGGTTTGAGTTATTCGACTCAATTCTTGAATTCCTTTATATAAAGCACTGTACTCTCTCCGAAATAGAGAAGAAAGACTCAGTTCAACTGGTGAGCGTGCTGTGGTATTGGCAGCGATCGCATCGACCAAATCCATTAATGTATCTCGTCTGTAATTAAAACTTTGATACAATTTTTCTCGAAATTGCTTGAACTCTTGTCGTGATTGATTATAGTCGTTTTGGGGCATTATTTATGAGTCAGTTGAAATCAGTTTGGGGAAACTGCGATCAATCTTCTCATTATCTGTTGCCCCTTCTTTTGGGATTAAGTTCGCGAGTGAATCGATACTGTTGGCGAATGTGCTACAGGAAATCCTACACAAAGTATTACCAAAAGCCAAAGTTAGGATTTTTCGTTATTGTAGTACTAATAATTTCAGTAAAGATTACTTTCGCCAACAGTATCGTGAATCTGGCGAACTTCTCATTTTTTTGTCCAAAGTCCAAAAAGAATGAAGCTTTCCCTTTACATATATCAACCGATTCCCAAGGCACAAGGCATTGGTCAGAGGCGATCGCCCTGCGCTTGGAGTCAAACACAGCACTGTTTTTTTGCGATAATTACACAAAATTCACTTTTCGTATAATATTTGCTGAAAGTATTTGAGCTTCTTAAAAATACACAGCACTGCATTGATTACGAGAACATGGCTCACGCCCTTTTGCGTGAGGCACGTCGCCTTGGGGTTAGCCGTTAATCAATTATTAAGGTTTGGATTGCCGAGCGCTTGGAGCAGCAACACCTTTAACGAGCTTTTTCCCTTCAAGAGCTTGATTATTCGGCGTAATGCTAGAGAAGCTACCATAAGTGCCAAATGGTTCTAAAACCACTGCTATAATTAGCTTCTAAGAAGTGAAGCTCTCATGAAGCAATCGCCAAAGTTATCAGTTCAAAAGTACTGACTTTGATTGGTGTCAGAACTTTTGAGTAAAAATCGAGAGAATTTAATGCTTTTAGGGCATCAAAATGAGCACAAAATGAATAAGTTCTCAGTCCAAAAGAAAAATTAGAACTTTTGTTTTTCAGTTGGCACTTATCGCAGCTTCCCTATCTTTACCCCTATTCATAAAGTTGAATCAGTGAAAGAGCAGTTCGGCATGATTTTTCAAAATTCTTCAGCTTTCCTCATCATTAATTTTGAGCCCGTCGATTTCTGCCAAAGCAGCATCAATTAATCGCATCATACTCGGCAGTTTTTTGGCTAACATTTGTCGTTTTGGGGTTTCTGGTTGTTCTTTTCGAGATTTTTGCCAGGATTGGAGGTTTTTATGGGCTTTCCTCAAGGCAGCTTGTTCTTGAAAAAGTGCGACAGATGTCGCACTTTTTTCGGCATCATGATTTTGCTCTTCCTGTAAGTAGCGTTCAACGGTACGCTTGCTTTTGTTCACCACAAAAGCTAAAGCTTGAATTAATGATTTCTCACCTTTTCCTGGTCTTCCTTTAAGGCGTTTGTAGCCCTGTTCCTGTAAGCGGGATGCCAGCAGTTTGACTTCTTTTGGAGTGTAGTCCCGACGGTGTTCGTTTTCAGCCACTTCTACCTGTAAAGCCAAATCGGGATTGGCTTCGGCATCAAAGGCCATGATGCGAACGGGAACTGCCTCTGAGGGAAAATGATTTTGATAAGCTTGAGTATCGGTTTCTTTTAAGAGTTTAATGGCTGCCAATCGATGCCCCCCTGCCAATAAGCGATAGCGGGAGTCCACCACTAAGGGCTCTAGGAGTCCTAAAACAGTAAGGGATTCTGCCAGAGCTTCCACATGGTTTTCGTGCAGTGGTCTAGTGTCCTCTTTCCGGATTTTGATTTGATTCAGGGTTAGGGTTGTTCTTGGCTGACGATCTCTTGCAGTTTTTTTCTGTTGTTCGCGATCTTTATCTGCCATATTGTTGGTGATTTTCTGGACGGCATTCCAGTTGGGCGTGTTTTTAGCCATGACTTCCCCAGCTTGCTATTGCCTGTAAATCCTTGGCTCCTCGACAGTTAGGGGCATATTCCATGATGGGTGTTTGATTGGCAGTGGCATTGGCCATTTCCGTATCCTGATGCACAAGAAGATGTTCTATGTCTGGATACAAATCTCTTAAAACCATTTCTAAATTCTTGTCCAGCTTACGACGCTTATCAATCATAGATTGGACGATTGCCCAACGACCCGCACTTTTGCGTCCTTTCTTCATGGAAGCAGTAAGTTCGCTGTGAACCCGCCCTGCTCCCATAATCGCCAGGGGATGTGCATTGGCGACGATTAACACCGAATGAGCAGCGAACAAAGCCAGTCGCTCCAAATGCTCATTTCCAGGGGGACAATCAAAAATTAGGACATCATAGGGTAAATCAGCTACGGCATCGGCCAAATCTTCAGCATGAGTAGATTGAATCGCCTGACTGCCCAGTTCAGGGCCTCCTGGGAGAGCATCCAGATGGTCGTTGATAGTTAGAGGGCTGAGATTTTTTCCCATTAGTAATTCTGCCGTTCCAGGTTGCGTCGGGTCTCCTCCCAGAGCAAAAGCCGCATTGGATTGGGGATCTAGGTCAACCACCAAAACTCGCTTTTTCTGAGCTGCAAACACGGAAGCGAGACCGCAGGAAATCGTTGTCTTTCCTACTCCGCCTTTACGACCAGCAACAGCAATTCGATGAGGAGCGGTCATAAGTTTATCTACCTGTTGATAGTTTTTTCATGGGTATTATGGCAAGTATCTGAATCATTTGCCCACTTTCCTCAAAGGATTATTTTTCTTAAATATCGTCATCCTTGGTTCAAGATAACTCATCAATTATAGTAACCAGGTTATTGATAACACATGAGTCCAGATCTTTGTCAAAAGAAATTGGCCAAAGGACAAGAACTTAAATGTAAGCTCGTTGTGATCCAATCTAAATATGGTAATTAATCAGTTCAAATCAATACCATTCTAGAAATACTAGATCCTTATCTGTGTTTGAGGGGGAGTTTTTGATAGAGTGGCCGAACATGGAGAAAACTAACGTGACCAAGCATTCCTGTTCTATCAAAAACCGAGCTCAAAACATAACCAAAGCTCAGGTAGCCAAAGCAAATAACCTCGCCGAGCAACCGATAGAAATTACCTATTACCGCAATGAATACAGTTTTATGGGTCGCAAGTAGGGTCGGGACATTGTTTGGCTTCTTGAGCTGTAATTTCCAATCCCAAATAAGAGTATAACCAGTTCGGTATCTCGTTTAAACCTAAAACTGAGCCTGAAAAAGTTGCACCGATTAACAGTCCTCCACCAAATAGGGTGGCTAGAAAAGTTGCTACTGATAGTTTTAAAACTTCTAGTCTATTCATTATTTTTTTCTTTGGTTAAATTAAATTTCAACTGCTGCGTATGCAGCAGTTGAACAATCATTTATGAATGATATAAAAAGCTGCTGTATTACCTTGTGGTATTGGCGAACTGCTCAGATTTCCTTGACCAGATACATCGGCCGCTAAAGTTATACCACCACCGCCATCGCGATCGCCAGTAATCTGAACTAAATTGGGTCCAGTGTTAAGAGGTACAAGTACTGCTTGACCTGAATTCGTAAGAAAAGTACTCTGAGTGTATGGCTTACCGTTTACAAATAACGTAACGAAGTCGCCATCTTCGGCCCCATTGTCGCGAAGAATAATTTGCACCTCATCTTGAGAAACCGTTTTGTCGTCAAGTCCGTATCTTGGTTGCTTGGTTTCTGCTTGCTCTTGCCAGCCAATAGCAGGATTGAGTTCTGCCTGTTTGAGATTTAACTTTCTAGAGCTTGAGAACCAACTTCCCAAAACCGACTGAATGACAATTAATACTGCAATAATTCCCACGCCAGAAAAAATCAACTTTAAGGATAAGTCGGAGCGATTATTAGTTGTCGAACGCGATGGTCGCTTCCGTCTCTTTTGTTGTTGTTGCGAATTCATCTCTTCAATTATTCAAAATCAAAATTATATTGCTCTGGATCTTGAGAAGATTGGTTTTGTTCGGCAATCAAACTAAAAGCCAACTGATTGAACTTGGTGCGATCGCGTAGCAAAGTTCTGAAAACCACCAGATCGACCTCACAAGTTTTCAGAACGAGATTATCTGACTCAAACCCAGCCTCGACCTTTTGAATAATAGAATCAATTGTTTCGAGATGGTTTGGCGAACGCTCGATTGCTTTTGCCTGTTGTTTCCAGAGTTTTAATTCCTCTAAAGTTACTTGTACCTTATTGCCATTGACAATCCATTGCCTATACAATTGAGCGACAACATCTGCCTCAATCTTGAGATTTCGTTCTTTATTCGATAATTCCTTCTCCTTAATACTCAACTGAAATAAAGCATCCTTAACAGAAGTCGCTAACTCCTGTTGCTGAATTTCGATCTCCTCAGCGATTACTCGTTGGAGTTCTGTTCTGATTCCTCCGCTGATGCTTCTGGCAATGCTTGAGTATTGCTGCTCCCCCCCGTTAGCTGTTTCGCCCCGTTGCGACCATTCATCCTGTTCAGCAAAAAATCCACACCCGCATTATTATTGTTTCTCTGCTCTCTAATCTCCGATCGCATCTCCTGAAAGGCATCCTTCATCTCAGGCGAGCGCATTTCTTCAGCTAAGGTATGAGCCACAAGCTGCGGAATATGGGGAGCTATCTGTTTGACCGCATCCTGCACCATATCTACCGCCATCTCTGCCGTTGCCATTCCCACTGCATCGGCTGCCGAACCTTGATTAGCCCGATCATGTTGTTGTTCTTCTACCTTTTCTGGTTCTACATCAGCTAATCCAAAGTACTGCTCCACATCTTTATATTTTTTTCCAGCATTCAACATTTCACGGGCAACTTGAAAATAGTTCTCGATTTCTTCTTCGCTGTAGTCTTCTTTTGAGGTATCAAGCCCACAAGATTTTAATGTCTTATAAACAGTATTATCGGATATTCCAAACTGCTGCTCCAAATCTTTTTTAGTTTTAGTAGGCATAGTTATTAAAATAATTGTTCATTGCTACCAAGAGATACCAAGCTGGATACCAAGCTTGGTATCACTCTTCATACCCAGTCAATTTGCGCTTGGTAACTCAAATACTAACCTATCACCTATTCCCCGAAAAGTATATATGATAGCAGTTTTACTTACCAACACCCCTCTTAAAAACTAAGCAAAAATCCCTGGTTTTTCCTCGGAAATTTGGGTCTTTTCTCTAATTCTTTGTTGACATATATGTTATCTTTCTGAGCATATTTGTTACTAGTTGACTTTAATGCTCAGAAATTGGCTACAGAAGGTTGCTTGTGAAAAGAAGCTTAGGGGTGAGGATTATCGAGTGCTATTAATCCTTCTAGCTAAAGCCGATAGCCAATCAGTTGAAATATCACAAACAGAAATAGCTCAAACCCTTAAGATAGAAAGGTCAAGAGTATCTAGAGCTATTAAAAGACTTAATTGTCTAGGACTGATTGAGAAGAAGACTATTGCTGGTAAATTGGTAGGCTATCGCTTTCTAGTAGATGGCTCATAGATGCTAAAATAATTGGGTAATAACTGCACCACTGCGCTTCGCTCCGTGATTCCGTTACCTGCTTAGAGTTACTGCTTCTGTGGGGGGTTGAGAAGCTTTTTCTCACATCTCGCCCAATATTGGGGTCAAAACCTTAGTTAAGAATCGATATAAGTACATTAAGACAAGCTATCCGAACCGGTCAAGTATTTAGCCACAAATTTGGTCAACTTTTGTGAAGTTGGTTTCGCTTAGATGCCGAAACTCTTAGGATGATCTGAAAGCAAATAGTAAGGTGATGGTACGATGCCAGGAAAAAAGTTTTACATAGGAGCAAAGCAGTTAGCAGAACTAGAAGCAGAAGCAGCAAACCGAAATATCGAAGTTGAGGAACTAATCAAACGAAAACTACAGCAGTTTTCTGAACCGACAACAAATACAGATCTAGAAGATCTACAACAGGCTTTCTTAACTCTGGCGAACAGGGTACAAAATCTAGAACTAATTCTCAAACGCTACATTCTCTTAACTGAAGCGGAATTACTAGATCTAGGTTATCTAAGAGGCGCGATC
>JASJEI010000435.1 GCA_030064795.1 Pleurocapsa sp. MO_226.B13
ACCGATACATTTACCGTTGAGTTAGCTAACATCATTGACGACGGTACTTCAGGTAACGACTTACTCAACGGCACTTCAGACAGAGATCGCATTAATGGTTTTGCTGGCAATGACACTATCAATGGTAAGGCTGGCGACGATACTATTGATGGCGGTACAGGTAGAGATCGCCTGTTTGGAAACGACGGTTTTGACATTCTCTTGGGTGGGGAAGGTCGAGATTTCATCGTCGGCGGCAGGGGCGATGACCTGCTCGACGGAGGGGAAGGTCGAGATTTCATCGTCGGCGGCAGGGGCGATGACCTGCTCGACGGAGGTGCAGATAATGACTCGCTATTTGGCAGTAGAGACGCTGACCAATTTGTGTTGAGGGAAGGCGACGGAATAGATACTATCTTTGATTATGTGGACGGTACGGATTCCTTCTTGTTAGCCGACTGTCTGGCGTTTGAAGACCTGACGATTACCCAAGGCTTCGGTCAGAGTTTGATTAGTGTAACGGATACCTCAGAAGATTTAGCTGTCTTATTTGGAGTCAATGCCAACGATCTTGGTGCAGAGGATTTTTCTACTCTGGTTTAGTGTTCAGTGGGTCGCATTTTTCTGGAGAGGAATTGAGGCGAAATGGCAGCCGAAGCGATGGTTTAAAGGTCAGTTATTCTCATGAAGCAGCCCTTCATGAGAATGAGGAGACTAAAACGATCGCCAAGGGCTGATTTTTCCCTCATTCTCTCTTCATCCAGTTCATACTCGTTCTTTTTCTTTATTCCATCTCTTTTCCATCTCTTTTCAATAACGATTTCCGATGTATTTCATCTGTGGTGCTGATGAAGGTGGGCTTTGATTAATTGTCGCCATGCTAGAGGAGTTTTTTTGAAGAGTTTGGGTCGTATAATTGATTCACCTCCTGGAAACATTACTGCGGATAGGTTGAATTAAAGAGGTACCAAGACCAGTCAAAAGCATGGTTAATCCTGCTGCGACAAATAAAAGCGTCAAATTAATCTCGCTTAAAAGACCAGATACACCTAGAGAAAATGGCACTAGAACAAGATCGGCAAAGATTAATAAACCCATGACTCGTCCCTGCATCTGAGCTACTATCTGTTTTTGCAACCAACTGAGGGCAATCACATCTACCATGCCATCGCCAAAACCCATCAACCCCAGCACGCTATAAGCCAACCACTCTTGATGTACAAAACCCAGCACGATCGATCCCAAGCCTAGAACACAAGTTAGAAAAATCATGGATTTTCTAGGATTGCTTACCGACCCCATTTTGCTAGCAGCGATCGCTCCCAATAAAGCTCCCACACCCGCAGCAGCTTCTAAATAGCCAAAAACTGAGGCATTTCCCTCGAAACGAACTCTGACCAACTCGGCACATCCCACAATTAAAGGTCCCGAAGCCGCAAAACTCAGTAATGCCACCAGTAGCAACAAATTACGAAGCGCGGCATTACCCCAGACATAGCGCAAACTTGCTGCGATCTCGGTTCTCAACTGTAGTCTGGGAGATGTCGAGCGCTCTCTGGTTTTGGGGCGTAATCTGACCAAACAGATTAACAGACTGCCTAAGGCAAACAAGGCAGTACCACAGCCAAAGGTAATAGTTAATCCCCAGATCCCAATTGCTACACCAGCTAAAGCAGGACCGATAATTTCGGTAATTTGTTCTCCACTTTCAAACCAGGCATTAGCTTTCCTTAACAGGGATTTATTAACTAAGCGGGGTGGCATTGCTAGAAGAGCAGGAGCGAAAAAGGCATCGCCTAAACCTTCTATAATTGAAAGCACGATTAAGAGGCTAATCTGCACGGCATCAAATGCCAGTAATGCGGTAACGATCGCCGCGAGAATAGTATCGATAATGGCAAACAGTTTAACTATCCGATTGGGTGAGGTGCGATCGCTAATTACGCCACCAACTAAGGTAAATAATACCTGGGGGATCGCTCCAGCCATCAAGACAATTCCCAGCATTAGTCCCGAACCAGTTTGTTGTAAAATCAGCCAGGTAAGTGCTACCAACCAGAATTGTTCGGCGCAAGACAGTAACGTTTGTCCGAGCCAGAATCGGCGGAAGTTGGGAATTTGTAGCGGAGAACGGATCATTTGAAGCTAACTCCTCATCTTTTCAATAGAGCAAGTTGAGTCATTTCATTTTGAGAGTGTTCATTATGTAATCATTCGTTCGCCGTAGATGTTTTCGACATCGCTGATTAATTTCAGGTGCATAAGCCACCAGCCAACGATAGATCGTCGTAAGGTCAATGGATAATCCTATCTCTACTAATTAATTGAACCCACTAGCTAAAAGAGCAGCTTGAGTGCGATCGCGCAAGTTTAATTTGCTGAGGATACTGGTAACATGGTTTTTAACGGTTTTTTCTGAAATATACAATTTTTTGGCTATTTCTCGATTATTTAAACCTTGAGCAATTAATTTCAATACTTCTCTTTCTCTAGGGGAAAGTTCAGCGAGTTGATTAGAGATAGCTGGAGTTACAGTTTTTGCTTGAGGTGATTTATGCAACATTTTTTCTAGTAAACCAGAACCCATATAAGTATTACCTTTATTCACCACACGGATCGCCATCGCTAAATCTTCTGGAGGACTATCTTTGAGTAAATAGCCTTTTGCACCATGATTCATGGCTTGGGAAATATATTCATCATCATCAAAGGTAGTGAGGATTAATATTTTTATTTCAGGATAATGCTGATTTAGTTCTTTCGTAGTCGCCACACCATCCATAATGGGCATTCGTACATCTAATAAAACTACATCTGGTAATTGAGATTCTTGTTTTAAAGAAGCGATCAGCGAGATCGCTTCTTCTCCATTCCCTGCATCTCCTATCACGGTTAAATCATCTTGAAGTTCTAACAGACTTTTTAATCCGTGTCTGATGATAGTTTGATCGTCAACAATTAGTAAGTGAATCATTTTTACAATGAACAATTATCAATAATTTCTCTTTTTACTTTTCATTTCACGTTAATAATGATTGATAGGGAATGGTAATAGAGATAGTGCAACCAGAATTTAAGTTGCTAGATATTTGTATGTTTCCGTTTAAAGCGAGAACTCTTTCTTGCATTCCTTGGAGTCCAAACCCAGTCGTATTTTGTTCGAGATTAAAGCCTTTGCCATTATCTTCAACTGATAGATATAAATGTTCGGGAAAAGTTTGTAAGTTTACTTTAACGCTTTCTGCTTCACTATGTTTGGCAATATTACTTAAAGCTTCTTGCACAATACGATAAACAGTTAGTTTTATTTCTTCAGAAAGAACATGATTTAAGGCAATAGTATAATCAGGGAAAATTCTGGTTCTGCTAGAGAATTCTTGAAAGAGCAAAGCGATCGCTTCTTCTAAATTTTGACCCTCTAAAGGATCGCTGCGGAGAGTATTGATAGAATGGCGAATTTCCTTGAGTGCGGTGGCGACTAATTCTTTAGATTCGGTTAAAAATTGATAGGCTTTATCTGGATCGGCTTGCCAAAAAGCGATCGCATTATTTAATTGTATAGTTTGGGCGGCTAAAACATGACCGACTGAATCGTGAATTTCACGGGCGATACGGTTTCTTTCGTGAACTGTAGCTCGCTCTTCAGCTTTTAAAGCATATTGACGTAATTGTTCGCGAGCTATAGCTAATTGTTGTTGACTTTTATATTCTCTCAGTAAAGTATTAACTAATATCCCAATAAAGACGATTAGTAAACCACTAAAAAACAAATAACTAAGATTGCTGATTTTACTGCGTATTTCAAATTCTTCAAAACTAATAGCTTGAAGTTGAGATATAATTAGTTGAAATTCTTCAAAACTATTAATGAACGTTAGCGATGGTATCATTGCAACAAAGACAAAAATATTGGCAATCCAGCATTCTTTTGACTTGAAGCTTAGACAATTGCGCATTACTACAATTAAGAAAGGAATAAAAAACGGATTGTCTTGTTGTTTGAAAATAATCGGCAGCCAGATTAATCCTAATTGTAAAATTACATAAAGCCATTTATTAAATGTATTTTTAACAGGTAATATTAAGCCTATAAAACCCAAGCCTAGAATACAAAGCAAAGAAAAAATTGAAGACAAAAAAACTGATGTTGTAGGTTGATAGTATTGCTGCCAAAGAAAATTATCGGGTAATTCTCCCAAGACTGTAGTTGCCAATAAAATCCATTCCAACCAGAGTAATAAGCCAAAAGGATAAGTTTTAAGCTGCTTAAGACGATTCATCTTATTAATAGTTTTAAATAACTTTTATCATAGGCGAGGGATTCTTTGTTTACCAGAGTCTTTTGTCCTAATCTGACAGATGAGGATTTTAGGACTCAAGTCCTAGTCAGATTGGGAACATAGCATCATGCGCTTTAGAGTAGTGAGTTTTTAAACTAAAGATAAGAGCTAATAACTTACTACTAATGATGAAATCACTATCTTTGAAAAAAACTAATATCATTATTCCCTGGATTGGAGGAATACTTTTAGTCGGTATAAGCGCGATCGCCACCCTGGATTATCTAGAAACTAAAAGCGATCGCACAGAGAAATTAATTGCCAGTCAAACTGTATTAGTTAAGTCCCAAGATTTAGCGGTCCAGATTCAAGCGAATGGAACAGTCAAAGCCTTGCGCATCACTAATTTAAGTCCCGAAGCACCAGGAAGAATTGCCGAACTATATATCAAAGAAGGCGATCTCGTTACCCAAGGACAGGTGATTGCACGGATGGAAAGCGATCGCTTACAGGCACAAGTAAATCAATACCAGGCTATAGTCCAAAAAGCTCAAGCTAATTTAGATCGGGTTAAAGCGGGAAATCGTCCAGAAGTTATTGCAGCAGCCAAAGCTAGAGTAACAACGGCTCAAGCTAATGTGACGATGGCGCAAGCGAGATTACAACGCGCCCAAGAAGAAAAACAACGTAATCTATTATTGGTCAATGAAGGAGCAATTTCTCGTAATGCTTTTAATGATTTTGTGACCAAAGAAGCAGAAGCTCAAGCTAGTTTAGCAGCAGAATTAGCCAGACTCGCCGAACAACAAGAAAACCTAGCCGAAGCTCAACAAGGTTCGCGTTTAGAAGAGATTGCTCAAGCAGAAGCAGAAGTCGCCGAAGCACAAGCGGAATTAGCATATATCCAAATACAACTGGATAAAACAACTGTTCGCGCACCGTTTGGGGGAATTATTACCCGTCGCTACGCCGAAGCAGGAGATTATGTAGATTCCACTACCGCAGCCTCAGAAACAGAAGGCGCAACCTCTACTTCTATTGGTGAACTTTCTAGCGGTTTAGAAATTGAAGCCAAAATTCCCGAAGCTAATATTGCTCAAATCAAATTAGGTCAACCTGTGGATATTAAAGTGGATGCTTATGGTAGGGAAACCTTTAAAGGGGAAGTGCGCTTAATTGCACCCAGAGCTATTCAAGAAAATAACGTCACCTCCTTTCGCGTCAAAGTTGCTTTAAACACAGGACAAGAACAACTAAAGTCAGGAATGAATACCAGGCTTACTTTTACCGATGAGCCAATCACTAATGCCATTACCATCCCTTTGGCTGCGGTGGTAACCAACTCTGATGGCGAGACAGGAGTATATGTTTCTGGTAATGAAGGAAAAGCGAAATTTCAAGCAATTAAATTAGGTACGGCTAGTGGCGATCGCGTGCAAATTCGCTCGGGTTTAGCTCAAGGCGATCTCGTTTTCACCTCCCCTCCTCCCAACGTCAGCATCGAAGGGGTTGATACAGTTGAACTTTGATTAATCTCCTTTACTCTCTACTCTCTATTCCCTTTTTTCACCACAACTTATTACAACCATGAAATTTTTAGAAAGTATTGATATGGCGGTTAAAACCTTAACTGCTAATAAATTCCGTAGTGCTTTAACTATGTTAGGTATCGTTATTGGTAATGCTTCCGTTATCGCAGTAGTGGCGATCGGACAAGGAGCAAAACAGTATACTCAACAGCAATTAGAAGCTTTTGGACCCAATCAACTGACAATCTATGCTTCTGAGGGGCATAACTCAGGATTGAGCAATGAAGCAGCAGAATTAGTTTTATCCGATGTTACTGCTATTGCTGAACAAGCTCCAGCAGTACGGGAAGTTGCACCGCAAATTAGTAGTAATTTCCGTTTATCTCATCAAGGACGTTTTTTGAGCGCCGATGTGATGGGGACAACTCCAGGTATTCTTTATGTTCGCAGTCTGCTTCTTCAACAAGGTAATTTTTTCACCCAGATTGATGAGAGACAAAATACCCAGGTAGCAGTTTTAGGAGGAGCGATCGCACGTAAGTTATTTAAGAATCAAAACCCTGTTGGTAAGACATTACAAATAGATGGCTTGAGTTTCCAGATAATTGGCTTAATGAAAACTAAGGGTGCATCTTTGGGAGTTAACCCCGATGAAACGGTTTATGTTCCCATTACTACTATGGCGCAACAGTTAACAGGAAACAAAAGTCCTCACGGTATTCCCATCGATTATTTAGAACTTTCGGCACAAGATCGAGATAGTATTCGTGCTGCTGCTTTTCAGGTGACTAATATTTTGACTCGCAGACATGGTCAAAAAGATTTTGATATTTTCGCCAATAAATCCGTACAGGATTTAATGAATAAGATTACATCCGCATTAGGTTTGGTCTTAACCGCGATCGCAGGTATCTCACTTTTAGTCGGCGGTATTGGCATTATGAATATTATGCTGGTTTCAGTGAAAGAACGTACTCATGAAATTGGTTTGCGTAAAGCGATCGGCGCAACTCAGTCAGCGATTTTAACCCAATTTTTAATTGAATCAATTATTGTTTCCGTTGTCGGTGGTGCGATTGGTACTGGTATTGGTGTTAGTGGCATTTTAATCCTGGGTGTATTTACACCTATACCTACTTTAATCCCCGCCGGAGCAATTATTTTAGCTACAGGAATTTCTGGGACTATTGGATTGATTTTTGGCGTAATTCCTGCACGACAAGCTGCCCAACTCGATCCCATCGCTGCGTTGAGGGGAATGTAATTAAGTAATCAATAAAGAACAATGAACAATCGACTATCAACAATTATTCGTCTCGAAAATATTACCAAAACTTACGGTTCTGGCAATACTTTAGCTCGTGCTTTAGACGGGATCAATTTAACAGTAAAACAAGGGGAATACTGCGCCATTATGGGGGCTTCTGGTTCGGGGAAATCTACCATGATGAATATTATTGGCTGTCTCGATCGCTCGACTTCTGGAGCATATTATTTAGACGGGGTTAATGTTGCGGGTTTGGCAGATAGAGAGTTGGCACATATCCGCAATGTAAAACTAGGTTTTGTCTTTCAGCAGTTTTATCTTTTACCCCAATTAACTGCCGTAGAAAACGTCATGTTACCGATGGCATATGCAAACTTACCTAAACAAGAACGGATTACCAGAGCAACAGAAACACTCGAAAGAGTAGGATTAGCTGAACGTCTTCATAATAAACCCAATCAACTATCGGGAGGACAACAGCAGCGAGTTGCCATTGCTAGAGCGATAGTTAAC
Organism: Pleurocapsa sp. MO_226.B13; assembly: GCA_030064795.1. Next base: position 7,569 of record JASJEI010000435.1, read on the forward strand.
CGTCCTGTCATGCTCTTGGCTGATGAACCCACTGGTGCATTAGATTCAAAAACCACAGAGGAAATTTTGGACATCTTTGCCGAATTAAATAGTCATGGAATTACTGTAGTAGTGATTACCCACGAACCAGAAATAGGCGATCGCGCTGAGAGGATTATTTGGTTTCAGGACGGTCAAATACTACATCCTTAGGCGTTGTTCAAACGGGTCATATGAAGTCCGCTTAATTAGTTCTAAAATAATTAAAACCATCAATGTGACATTAATCAATGCCCAAATTACTTAGGTTAAAATCTTATCTGAGCGCAGAAGAACTAAAACAACGTTATCG
>JASJEI010000436.1 GCA_030064795.1 Pleurocapsa sp. MO_226.B13
TACACTTATAAGTAAGCACTCAGGTTTAAGTTATGAACCACAGAGATTTGCCTAGAGTCCTAGTGGCAGGTGGGACTGGATATATCGGCGGTGGTGTCTTGGAAGTTCTACAGCAGCAGGGCTTTTGGGTGCGAGCGTTGTGTCGCGATCCCCATCGCCTGCGAGAACCTTCTCGGTGTGGTGACATTTTTGTGGGTCACGCGACTCGCCCCGAAACCCTCAAGGGTCTCTGCCAGGGGATTGACGTGGTGTTCTCTTCTATTGGAACTCGTTCGTTTAGCCGAAAACCGACGTTCTGGGAGGTAGATTACCAGGGCAATTTGAATCTCTTGGAGGCAGCCAAACGCGAGGGAGTGAAGCACTTCATCTTCGTGTCCGTGGTGCGCGGGGCAGAGATGGCTCGTCTGAGTCCTATTGCCGAAGCGAGGGAGAAAGTAGCCCAAGCGGTTAAGGAATCGGGAATGGATTATACGATCTTTGCACCCACGGGCTTCTTCAACGATATGGCAGAGTTTTTCTTCGCTGCCCGGAAACGAGGAACTATCCGTCTGTTTGGCGAGGGACTGGGGAAAATCAATCCGTTGAGTGCCCTGGATTTTGGCGAGGAGGTCGCCAGGGTAATCTTAGCATCGGAACAGATAAATGCGGTGAGGGATGTGGGAGGTTGCGAGACCTTCACCCACCGACAGATCGCTGAGTTAGTTTTTCAAGCCCTGGACAAGGAGCCTCAAATCCATTCCTTACCCCCCTGGGCAGTCAGTCTGGTAGCAGCTCTGGTACGTCCCTTCAACTACAATACCTATGCTCTCTTCAAGTTCTTCGAGTTCATTGCCCGCACCCCAGATGTAACGGGAGAGGCACTCGGCTGGCGACGCTTAGAGGATTTTTTTGCCAATCTGGCTCAGGGAATGTCCCCGATCGAGGCAGAGCGAGCCTTATGCCCGCCTCCAAGGGCAAATCAACCTGAAGATTCAACATCCGAGGTCAGTCAGTCAGCAAAAGCACGGCTTCGCGCTCGGTTTGAGCAATTTGCCCAGTTAAGGGCGCAGTATGGGACGGCTAAAGCCATAGAGATGCTGCGAGAAAGTTTGCCCGAGCGACAAAAAACGCTTATGAGTCCATTGATCGCTGGAGTATCCTTAGCTGAGGGCTTCCGCCATTCTATTCCGATTTTTGAGCAGTTGGGGATGGAGATGGAAGTCGTCGAGCTCTCGAACCAGGGCAAGGATGCAGTGCTGGAAATTCAGCGAGTGTGTCCCTATCGGGAACTGGCAGCAGAATTTGGGCTATCATCCCCGTGCCAGATTACCTGCGATCTCGAAGTGTCAGCGATTCATCAGGCATTCCCCGATCTCAAAGGCAGGATACTCAGCAAGTTAGCGAAGGGGGATTGTGTCTGCCTGTTTAAGTACGAGCGTGAGTCAGATCGTCACCATACAAAAGAAAATCATGCTTCTTAGAGCGATCGCGCAAGCCCAATCCAAGCTTCTCCAGAAATGCAGGCAGAGTTAAACACAGGTAATTTTCAAGTCCCTGAGTGAGATAATAATAGTGAGAGTGAGTATCATTATTGCTCACTGATGGTTTGTTTCCTATAGTTGAGTCGGGGGTAATCCTTATGGCGACTCACTCCAGTTTCCAGAGTCTTGGCTCTCGTTGGGTTGCACTCCAGAGCGAGCCGAAAGGAGTCATTCAGTTTATTGGCGGGGCGTTTTTTGGCACTCCACCGAGCGTTGCCTATTTTTTGGGAGCGATCTTCTCCTATTTCCCTACTTTACCCCTTGTTTCCTATCATTTTCTCCTGGAAAACTTATTGAAAGCAGGCTACAGCATTGCGCTCGTACCGTACCTTCTGACAGTCAACCACTGGCCTGTAGCGAGACAGTTGCTTGCAGAACAACAAAAGTTCCCGACCAATATCCTCAAAGTAGCAGAAAACCTGGGCTATGTCACATCGCCCTATCAGGATCCCGACCATTACCTTTGGATCGGTCATAGTCTGGGTTGTGAATACATTACCCTGCTCCGTTTTTTGAGTCTGCAATCCCAACCGTCGGGTAACCCAGAACAACTGGATAGCCTTTTTGGAATTGAAAACCAACCCGCATTGCTGATTGCCCCTTGCTTTCAACCACCCACTTGGCTCAAACCTTATAAACGACCGACACAAGCGCTCGCTAGGCAACTTCTGGTTGAGACGGCACGGAGAGCAGCTACAGCTATGATCTCTTTCAACCAGGACTTCACGGCGGGGAATTTGACCTCTCAAACTGGGGATGTCTATTGGATTCATCAGCAGTTAGCCAACAATTCGGCAGATGGTTTAGTCCTCCATCAGGAACTTTCGGGCAATCATTATCAACCCGTCGGCTACGATCGGGGCGATCGCGATCTGCTCAATCATGTGATTAATTGTTTAGAGGGGTTAAAAATGCGTCAAAGCCAAGAGGGGACGAATCAGTCTTTGCCGATTTCTTCTAATCCTTGAGTCTGATGGGACTTCTTACTCTAATGCTACTGACTTGGGTAAAAGCGATAAGATCGAAGTAGAGAGCCTGTCGATCGCACCGTGTTGAAAGACACTCAAAGAGCCGAGGAAAATGACCAAGCCAAAAAGCTTTGAAGAAATCGAACATACCGCAGATTGGGCTTATCGAGTTAGGGGGGACAATTTATCAGAGTTGTTTATTCAAGCAGCCTTGGGGCTTTACTCTCTAGTGGGAATGCGGTTAGCACCAGGAGAGCGGACAACGCGCTCGCTTCAACTTAAAGCCATCGATCGCGAAAGTCTGTTGGTTGCCTGGTTAAATGAATTACTCTATTTCCATGAAAGTGAAGGTTTGGGGTTTGAGGGACTAGAAATCCAACATCTCGATGAAACAAGTATAAAAGCAAAAGTTACTGGCGCACCCACTCAGCAATGGCTCAAGGATATTAAAGCCGTAACCTATCATAATTTAGCAATTAGCGAGACAGAATCGGGGTTGGAAGTCACGTTAGTATTAGATGTGTAAGGGAAAAAAGTAGTCAAAATATGAAAAAGCTATAAGCTATAAGCTATAAGCTATAAGCTATAAGCTATAAGAGACAATGACTATGCCCCCACTAAAGCTTGCAGGAGGAGGGGCAATGAAGATTAGAAAACAAGATTTACAGCGCATCGATGATTATGTTTGGGCAATTCCGACATCTTTTCATCCAGAGATGAATGTACCCGTCTGGATATTTGCCGACGAAGAATTATTGGAAGATGCTTTGGGAGATTTATCACTTACCCAGGGAGTTAACGTTGCTTGTCTCCCTGGTTTGGTAGGTCACGTAGCAATTATGCCCGATGTTCACCAAGGGTACGGTATGCCCATAGGTGGTGTCATGGCAGCTAAAGTACCAGAAGGAATTATTTCCCCAGGGGCAGTGGGTTACGATATTAACTGTGGTGTCAGGGTTTTAGCTTCTTCTATTGAATATCAGGGTGCCATACCTTATCTAAACGATCTAGCTAGTACCTTGTATCGCAACTGTCCCAGTGGAGTAGGCAAAGGTGGTAGTTTGCCTCTATCGGTTGAGGAATTCGATCGCGTCTGTCGTCAAGGTGCGCGTTGGGCATTAGGGAAAGGATATGCTACTCAAGAAGATTTAGAGAGAACAGAAGAATTTGGCTGCTTGGAAGGAGCAGACCCCGATCGAGCCAGTCAAAGAGCCAAACAAAGAGGTAAAGGTCAATTAGGGACTCTGGGAGCGGGTAATCACTTTCTCGAAGTAGATGTAGTTGATGAAATATTCGATCCTGAAGCAGCGGCGGTAATGGGACTCGAACCAGGATGTCTTGCGGTGCAGATTCACTGCGGTTCTCGTGGGTTTGGACACCAAATTTGTACCGACTACGTTCACGATTTTCAATGGGCAGTGATTAACTATGGCATTAAATTACCCGATCGCGAATTGGTTTGCGCTCCCTTCGATTCTCCCGAAGGACAGGCTTACTTGGCAGCCATGAAAGCAGCAGCGAATTATGCTTTTGCCAACCGTCAGGCATTAGCCTATCATGCTCGACGTAGTTTTCAAGAGGTATTTGGTACTCAAGCAGGGGCAGAACCATTACGCCAAGTTTATGATATTGCCCACAACATGGCCAAGATTGAAACCCACCTAATTGAGGGAAAAGAACAGACCGTTTGCGTCCATCGTAAAGGAGCAACGCGAGCTTTTGGTCCTGGATTTGCGGGGCTGCCAGCGGAATATCAACCTTTAGGTCAACCCGTTCTGGTTCCAGGTTCGATGGGAACTGAAAGTTGGATTCTTCTCGGTACGAAAGCCAACGAAGAACTTTCCTTTGGCTCAAGCTGTCACGGTGCGGGAAGAGTAATGAGTCGTCGTCAGGCAAAACGCACTATTAAAGGCGATCGCCTGAGAGAAAAACTAGAACATGAAGGAATTAATATCCGTGCTGGCTCAATGCCAGGACTAGCGGAAGAAGCTCCTCAAGCCTATAAAAATGTCAGCCGAGTAGTAGAAACAGTCAGCCAAGCTGGTATTGCCCAGAAAGTTGCCCGTTTGCGACCTATAGCCGTGGTGAAAGGTTGAACAAGGTGTGAGATGTGAGAGGGCAAAAAAAGAAAAAACCAATAATAAAAGGAGAATAGGATCATGCTCACCAAGCAAAAAGGCAAACACTTTAACATCTTTGACTATTTTTTGGATGGATATTTTCTCAAGTGGGAAGAAGTCGAGGGGGACTTTCCAGTCTGTGGACAAACTTTGGCAATTAATCTTGAAAATGGGACTGAAGTAGTGACTCAAGTCGTCGAAATCGAGCCAATTAGTGAAACTGAAAGTAGAATCTTGCTCAGTTCTTGTTAAGTAAGAGAATTACTTCCTTCTTATCTGACTAAGTAAAATTTTGACTAATAATCCAGAGCCCAAACCCCAACCCAACTTTAATCTACTCGAAGCAGGGGCAGTTATTGTCGGCGTTGTAATTGGAGTAGGTATCTTTAAAACTCCTGCTCTAGTCGCCGCTAATGTCAGTAGCGAGAGTAGTTTTCTGCTGATTTGGCTCTGGGGGGGCTTGATTTCGCTTATGGGAGCTTTATGCTACGGGGAACTAGCAACTGCCTATCCCCATCCAGGCGGAGAGTATCACTATCTGACACGTTCTTTTGGCAAAGAGATAGCTTTACTGTTTGCTTGGGCACGTTTAAGCGTCATGCAAACAGGCTCGATCGCACTGTTGGCTTTTGTGTTTGGGGATTATTGCTCGCAGTTGTTTCCGTCGAACGATCTCGCCGACTCGATTTATGCAGCTTTGGCAGTTATTATCTTGACTGGGATTAATGTACTTGGCATTCAGCCGAGTAAGTGGGTTCAGAATTGGTTAACAGCGGCTAAACTATTAGGTTGATTATTTATTTTCTTGGCAGGGCTGATTTGGACTTCATCGTCTGCTCCTGTAGTATCTTCTCTCTCTCATCCTGAAGCTTCTTATGGGTTAGCCATGATTTTTGTAGCGCAATCGCCTAAAACCTAATCTATGGTATCGAGTTGAATAATTAAACTTAGTTGAGATTAGGCAAAGAGATAAACCAGAAAAACGCCGACTGCCACCATTGCACATCCTAAACCTAATGTCCAGGTTAAGGTGTCGCCTAAAAGCCAGTTACTCAAGCACAAGCCCGTAATTGGTGAGATAAAGAGAAAAGCGGAAACAGTACTAGCATTGTAACGACGAAATAACTCCGCTCTAACTACAAAAGCGATCGCATTGACAGCTAAACCCATATAAACAATACCCCACCAAGATTCAGAAAACTGAGGGAAAATTAAGGGGAACTCGACAATCGAGACAGCTAGCCAAAAAAGAGGGACACTCAAAGCCATTTGCCAGAAAGTCGCTTGAATCGGAGAAACATAGCTAGTCACAGTGCGAATGTGTAGGATAATCAATCCTAGCAAAGCAGAAGCCAGAAGTATCAAACTATCTCCGATCCAACTCATTCCTGATGATGGAGATAAGCGATCGCTAAATACAATCACAACACCAGCCAAGGTCAAACTTAATCCGAGCAATTTCTGCCAGCCGATTTGTTCTCTACTAGGAGTAAAGTAATTAAAAACCACTACAAACAAGGGGTGCATGGCAATAAAAATGCTCGCTCGACTGGCTAAAGTGAACTGTAAGCCGACTAAAGCTGTGGCATTGAAGAGGACAAACAAAATAGCTGAGATAATATGTAGCCGCCAGATTTTGCGATCGCTTACGTGCCACTCACTATCTGTACACCAAGCATAAACCAATAGGGCAATGCTAGAGAGAGAGAAGGCTAAGGCAGCACATAGCATCGGCGGAAATTGTTGCAAAGCAATTTTACTAGCTACTTGATTGCCACCAAAAAGAATACAAATAAATAGAGCGATCGCAACTGCACTTAGGGGCATAGAAGATTCATGATTGGAGACATTGTTGTCTGACATTTATCTAGCATTTTTTCGGTTCAAGGTTGCCATTTATTTCTCTCTTGCAAAATTTGAGCAGCTACGGAAATAGCAATCTCTTCTGGTGTATGACTGCTAATGGAAAGACCTACAGGTGCATAGATGCGAGAAAGCGAGTTTTCACTTATCCCCGATTGTTGCAGTTGCTCGAAGATCTTAGCAATCTTGGCGTGACTTCCCATTACGCCGATGAAAGGAAAGGGCAATGACTCAACTCCTAACAAAGCACGGATATCCGAAGGGAAATCGGTTGTCATCACAACGACACAAGTCACTTGCGGAAAAGGAATTAAAGCACCTACTGCTTGATAATCTTCTACAATTTTGATAAACCGCGCATAGTTATTCTGGGTTAAAGTTGACACCTCATACCTAGTATCAAAGACCAACACCTCGTAATCCAATTGAGACATAACTCTCGATAGTGCCAGGGAACAGTGTCCACCCCCTATAATGGCAATTCTCTGACGATTGAGTAATTGCTCTTCGTATCTCCACCTTCCTGACTCTTGGATTAGCTGAATTGCTGGTTGAGCTAAATCGACGGCTTGTTCTTCTACAGACATTCCCAAAGAGTCGATCGACCAAGAACCAGAAATATCTCTATCGATAAGAGAAACTACTTTTTCTACTGTTTCTCTATCTCTTGAAGGGTGACACAAATAATAAAGATTAGTTTGACTTCCAGAGCAAATCATTCCCGACTTGTCCCCAGAACCAGAAGCACGATGGTAGAGAGTCTGAATTTCTGGAGTGAAGGCTTCTTGCTTGAGAATTTCCTTAGCGCGATCAATCAGCTTGTGTTCCATAATACCACCGCCAATAGTGCCGTGGGTTTCCCCCGTTTCAGAAATCCAAAGCTTTGCACCCCTCGTTCCTGGAGAACCTTTAGTATGGTTAGCGACGAGGGCGAGAAATACTTGCTGATTTTCGGAGAGCTTTTGCAATAATTTTTCCCAAAATTCCTTAACTAAGCTCATCTTTTACCTGGCATAGATAACAGCGATCGCATAGGTTTTTGATTTTATCTTCTGGTAACTGAATTTTTAGACTAACCATGATTTAGATTAATCGAGATTTAACATTATCATATCGGAGCGATCGCCTTTTTAGCATTAATTGATTTTTTCACTTATTTGGCTACCAAACATCAGAAATAATACTGCTACGATTATTTTTCAACAAGTTTATTATGGGTAAGTAATTGGTATTTGAGTAGCTAAATATATATGTTGCAAGATGAAAAAATTAGGCGTCGTTCAAAAACGGGGTATTTTGGGTAACAAACGCAGCTTAAATTAAGCCAAGTATTGACTTCGCTTAAAGAACAAAAGTATTACTATAAAAACTTACTTTTAGGCTCTTTGAAAAAGCTCAAATCCT
>JASJEI010000078.1 GCA_030064795.1 Pleurocapsa sp. MO_226.B13
CGTTAGCAGCATCAGAATCGTAAACTACAATATACGTCTCTTCTGGATTAGAGCTAAAATTTCCATGAGTTGCTAAGTGAACTACAGAAAAGTCACCCGTGTCGAGATTTTGTTGGATATTGGGTTGAGTGAATTCTGAATTGAGCAGAATAGAACTAGAGATCCTGTTTTGAATATTGGCTAATTCTTCTGTTATATTAAGCCCTATAAATGATTTATTTTCCACTTGAAGTTCTTCACTAATTCCTGCACCCAAAACTTTGAATTCAGTCGCTGTAGTTTCTAGATCGAAAGTTTGAAAACTAGGAAGCAAGGCTAAAGCATACTGTTTTTGAACTAAGTATTCTTTTCGTTTTGAGTCGTAGAGAACCCCCATGGGAATATTGCGTAATTCTCCATCTAAAACAAATACTAGAGTAGATAGGCGATCGCTTGTTTCTAAGTCTCTTTCCCAAGGCGCAATTAACCAATTGTAGACGATTTGGGATTGAGCGATCGCTCTAGTAGCATAACCTCTAATAATTGCTGTTTTTAGTTCCCTCAGAGTTTCCTCAACTTTAGCTTTCTGGACTAAGTTAGCCTGGTGTTTTAGAGGTTGTCCTGGTAGCTTGAAAATTACTTCTAGACGATCTTCAAGAATAATCGGATAAATAAAGCCAGTATCAGAATCGAGCTTGTCAATATTTTTAGTATTTTGCTCAAACTGTAAGATAGAAGAAAGATCGCAGTTGAGAAAATTTTCCACCTCCGCTAATTGCAGAGTATCGATACTTTGAATTGCTTGTTCTAGATGTTCTTGACTGACTCCTCCCACTCGATCCCGTTGTAAGAGCAAATTTACAAATTCTCGATAAAGAGGTTCGGTATTATCCCGAAAAGAAAACTGTACCTCTGAATTGACTATTAATAAATCGCTACGAACTGATTTAAGGTTTTGTAGAGCAGAATTATAAGTAGCGATCGCTTCTTTGATATTTCCTTGCTGTTTTAAAATACGTCCTAATTGCCATTCCCAACGATAGCGAATTTCAGGTGCTTGGATTCCTTCAAGAGTTAGTAGAGCTTGCTGGGTATAATTTTGTGCTAGCTGCCATTTTTGTTGCGACTCGTATAATTTACCTAGTTCTCCAATTCCATAAGATTTGGTCTTAGAGTCTGGAGCTTGTTGAATTATCATCTCGATCGCTTTGGCAATTTGCTCCCAATCAGGAGTAACTATGTCAGGCTTTTGTCGAGCGAGAAGTTGTTTGAGTTGATCTCGACGCACTTTACTTACACAGGCGAGATTATTATTGTCTACGATCTCTTTTAAACAACTAAGACTGCGAGCAAAATTGAGTCGGGCATAAATCCCCGCTCTACTAACAGGTAAACGATCGAGAGACTGGTTAATTTGCGGAATCAAAGTAGCAATATCCGACCATTTCCCCATAGCGATCGCTAAACTAAGTTGATTGAGTCCAGCTTTAAGCTTATTTCCCGAATTAAAAGCTTGTTGATAATGGGCGATCGCCGAGCGAGCATATTTATCTGCCAATTGTGGTCGATCGGTTGCTAAATAACTATTGCTTAAGGCTCGTTCTGTATTACCTAATTCCAGTAGAGTATCAGGGGATTCTGCGATGTTTAAACTCTCCTGTAATACTTGCTCCGATTTTTCAAGATTGCCAACATGGCGAAGGACATTCCCCAAATATTGTAATCCTGTAATTTTTAGCTTGGAGTTAGAGGTTTGTTTTAATTCCCGATCTATTTGTTTCAGTGTTTCTTGTGCCTTACTACTCAATCCTGCTGCTTGTAGAGCTTTGGTTTGATTGAGTTTACATTTAATTACGCTGGCAGTATCCCCTGCCTCTAAATAATTTTTTGCTGCTAAGTCCCAAGTTGCGATCGCTTGGGAAAAATTGCCTTTTAACCAATGGAGATAACCTTGACTGTTTAAGGCTTTAGCTAAAATTTCTGTGTAAGTCTGAGTTTTAAGCTCAAAATTATTGAGTATTTCCAGGCTCTTATTAATTGAAGTTTCCGCTTCTTGCCATCGTCCTAAATTTTGATACGCAAGGGAAAGATTGCTCAGAATTAAGGATTTGCCCAATCTATCTTTTTCTTGAGTTAAAGCAGTATTCCAAACTTGTAACGCTCGCTCGAACTGTTCTGCCTGATATAACTCGATGCCTTGTTGAATTAAATTGATGCCTTGGGGAGATTGGGCGACTAATTTAACTGGCAGGAGATTAATTGAAATAGCTATGGTAAAGCTACAGGCTAACAAGAAAATAGCAATTAATTTGAAAATTCTCTTCATTAGACTTGAGTAAGGCAAAAGCTATAAACTTTGGACAGTTTCGCGTTTGTTAGATATCAAGCAAAAAAAACTTAAAATATCGTTTCCAGGACAATATTATCTCTGCCAACTTTGGCGACGAAATTATTCTTAGTCCTTCTGGACAGACAAAAATAGATAATTTGAATAGTTACTTAAGCTTAGTTAGGAATGACTTTGTTTTATTCTAAGTTTATTACTTTTGTTTTTTTCCTCGCTAATTGCGATTGTTCTCAAAAAATTGTCTACAATCTCAATCGTATCGATCGATTTATCGACTTAATTCCCACTGTAGTTGAATTTGATGGTCAAGCAGCAATTGAATTTGGCAAGATTCAGGGAGAATTAAGAAAGTTGGGAAAGCCAACAGGAGAAATAGATGCTCTAATAGCTGCGATCGCAAGAGCCAGGGGAGATATTTTCGTTTAAGGTGGGCAAACTAACTTTCCACTCAGCAAGACATTTGAAAACTAATTTTGCCCACCCTACTTTTTTGGGTACTATTCAAGAGGTTGTAATGTCGAATTTACTAAAGGTTCTGCCATAACCCACTTTAGTTTCAAGGACTCCAATGTATCTGCCCAGGCTTTAGTTGTTTCACTATCTTCTGGATAAGCAAAATGTAATTCTGCAAGAGAAGCGATCGCATCATACCAAATACCTTGATTTTGATAGACTAAATATTCTGGAGATTGTCTAGATTGCAACTCATTGGCAACTTGAGTATCAAGGGTAATACGTCGAATCCATCCCTGTAAAACCAAGTCAGGAACGATCGTGCGATCTGGTTCGCAATCAAGATTGAAACGCCAACTATAGGTTTGATTAACTGCTAGAGAATTACCTGCTTCTGGGGGAAGTGGAATTTTAATAATTCCAGGCTGTTTATTTAGCTTAATTGAAGTGTGATAAATGGTTTTTGTTTGAGTTTCATTAAGGAGTACAAACTCCATCAAACTAATCTCTTGAGCAGTATATGGAATATAAAATAACCAAGTCGGATATTCGGCAACTGTAAAATCTTGTCCTTGGTTAGCAACTAGAGCCGTTAAAGGCTTAGGAGTTTTTGGGCAACTTGCTTCAGGGCGAGTTGTACCTGGTGTAGTATTGCCTGAAGGAGTCCCAGTATCCGGTGGCTTTGGTCTTTTGGCAATAGCAAAGGAAGGAGTTAAAGCGATCGCAGCTGCCAAAATTAAGACAAAAGTAAAAACGAACTGAATTAAAGACTTACAAGCATTATTACTCATTTTTTGTCAATCGATAGCATTTCGAGGCTACTTTACAAAAATCAATAAATATATATAAGAAAGTCAAATAAACCGCGTCTACTTTGAAACCCATAGTTTTTGATTTTCTCGTTTTTAGGTAAAAGGGAAAGGGGTAAAGGGAAAAGGAATTATTTGAAAACTCCAGTTTTCTATCTGGACGCGGTTTAGACTGATGGACAGTGAGTTTAGAAGAATTTAACTGCTCAAAATTATTGTTTTTTCCTACATATTATGAGAAAACTTGCATTATTAACGTAACTTAATACATATAGGATTATAGGTAATCGTTGTTTTGAAAAAACAAGGAGAAAAAATGAAAGACAAAAATAAAAGTTTCAAAATAGAAAATCTAGATCCAAACTATTTTGTTACCGAACTTACTACCCAAGAACAAGAAAAAATTAGTGGAGGCTCATCAAATTCAGCAACAACTTATCTCACCATTGAAACAAAACCTCCAGAACCTCAATATTTTTTTGTACGTATTCCCCACCATAGCAAAAAAAATTACTAGACAAACTCAGGAAAGTCAATTTGAACTCTAGACAAAAAATAATGGTTCTATCATTTAAGTCTATTAATTTAACTTGTTTAGCTTTAAGTCTTGTCTATGCTTCTTGTGGAGATTATACTGTAGCCCAGATTGCCCCAGATGATTCATTGGGCAATGAAAGTTCAGTAGTAAATCCCAATGTAAGCATAGACGGCTTTCCTGCTGACCAGATTGAAGGTGGAGCAAAACGAGGAAGTAATTTATTTCACAGTTTTGAAGAATTTAATATTGGAAATGAACAGAGAGCCTTTTTCGCCAACCCTGCGGGAATTGAAAATATTTTTAGTCGAGTTACCGGCAGTAATCCCTCAAATATTCTCGGAACTCTAGGCGTTAACGGTGAAGCAAATCTATTTCTGCTCAATCCTAACGGCATCATTTTTGGCTCTAATGCCCAGTTAGACCTTAATGGCTCATTTTTCGGGAGTACAGCAAATAGCATCAAATTTGCTGATGACACAGAATTTAGTGCTACTAATCCTGCCGATCCTAATTTACTGACAATTAATATTCCTATTGGCTTGCAATACGGACAAAATCCAGGAAGCATTCTTGTACAGGGTCAGGGTAATGAACTAGTATTCAATCCAGAAACGGGTGAAGTACTTGAAATTAGTCGTACTGGCGGTTTAGAAGTTCAACCAGGTCAAACCCTAGCTCTTGCTGGTGGTGAAGTAAGATTAGACGGAGGAAGTTTAAGGGCAGAATCAGGTCAAGTTGAACTTTGGAGCATTGATGGAGAGGGATTACTGTCTCTTTCTCCAAGGGATCTATCCTGGTCATTAAGCGGTGAAGGCATAGATAATTTTCAAGATATCAGCCTTTCTCAAGCTGCTGCGATCGATACCAGTGGAATGCAAGGTGGAAGTATCAAGATACAGGGAAAACAAGTAAATTTACAAGATGGTTCATTGATTTTGTCTATTACCCAAGGAGAAGGAAATGGAGAAACTGTCTCTATAGTGGCTTCTGAATCTATTGAAGCTGGTGGAATAGGCGAAAATAGCCAACCCAGTGGCTTGTTGACGGAAACATTGGGAAGTGGAACGGCTGGAAATGTCAATATCAATACAAAAAGATTAATTCTTTTGGACGGGGCGCAGATCTCATCGAGTACCTTTAGCCAAGGTAATGGAGGACAAATTACTGTAAATGCTTGGGAATCGGTACAAATGGCTGGGGTCGATCCTAATGAAATGTTTTTTAGTGGATTATTTGCTGTCAGTTTTGGTAGTGGCAACAGCGGCACAATAAAGATCGATACAGAAAAGCTAACTTTGGAAACAGGAGCGCAAGTCTCTGCTTTCACTGTTAATCAAGGTAGTGGAGGCAATGTAATCGTAAATGCTGCGCAATCAGTGGAATTAAGAGGTACTCAAAATACAGCAAGCGGTTCATTTGAAAGCGGTTTATCTGCTTTTAGCTTTGGTAGAGGTAATGGTGGTAGAGTAGAAGTCAACACAAAAAAACTAAGTCTTTTAGAAGGTGCAAGAATAAGTTCTACCACTTTTGAACCAGGTACGGGTGATGGCGGTGATGTCTCAATAGTAGCTTCTGAGTCAGTAGAAGTGATCGGCATCGGCGATCTTAGCAACGTTTCTAGCGGTATATTTGCATCGAATCAGAATGAAAATGGAGATGGCAATGCGGGCAATCTGAGCATAGAAACCAGAGAGTTAACATTGCAAGATGGAGGAGAAGTCAGCGTGAAAAATCTGGGAGAAGGGGATGCAGGCTCTCTATCAGTAATAGCGGGCAATTTCTTTCTAGACAACCAAGCACGACTATTAGCTACAACTACATCGGGTCAAGGAGGAGATATTAACCTACAAATTAGCGACCTGATGCTATTACGCCGTAATAGTCAAATATCCACCACGGCAGGAAGTAATTCTGGGGCAGGTGACGGAGGCAACATTAATATCAATGCCGATTTGATAGTGGCTTTTCCTGATGAAAATAGCGATATTTCGGCTAATGCCTTTTTAGGTAATGGCGGACGAGTAGAAATTAATACTCAAGCACTCTTCGGTACTGAGTTTCGCCCAGAACCAACTTCGGAAAGTGATATTACGGCTAGTTCAGAATTTGGTTTAGATGGCATAGTAGAGATTGATACGCCAGACGATAGCCTCTCTTTGAGTCTAACCGAACTACCAACTGGTCTGGCAGTTCCGCCACCGCTACAGGGTTGTCAGGCAAATAGAAATCCAGGTAATAGCAGTTTTATTAACACTGGTCGAGGAGGTTTACCTCCTAATCCCTATGAACCTCTAGACAGCAATAATATGTTTGTTGATGTTCAATTGCCAAGCCAGTGGGCAGAAAATTCTGCTAGCAGTTCTTCTGCTTCGCCACCAAAAACAGAGCCGATTTTGGAAGCAAATAACTGGGTTATTAATGAAAAAGGTCGTGTTGAACTAGTTGCCGATCGCTCTTCTACTATTTCCCTGTGTGGCGATCGCTCCGAACACATGGACAATAATTAACCAATTTAAAATTCTGTTTTGTTTCTCAAGCGTACAATACCAAGCACAGTAAATCCAGAAGTAAATAAGCCTACTACAGAAGGAATTAGAGGTAGCCAACCACCCTGAATAAATATCAGCCAACATACACCATACAGAGCGATCGCTAATATTCCCATAGTTATGCCTCTGTTCAATGGTTTTCTAAAACGCCAGATTATTACCCCACCAGTAAAAGACCATAGCCATACCCAACCAGTATCGCCCCACAAAGGAAGCCACCAGAATAAAGGTCGATTATCTTCTACAGCACTGAGAATTTGACTAACTACATGAGCATGAATAAATACACCGTACATTTCACCATAGGGAGTATCATGAACATCTCGAATGCTAGAAGCAGTAATCCCAATTAAAATAACTCGGTCTTTAATTAACGTAGGATCGATCTGGTCACTCAGAATATCTCCCAAAGATACTTGTGGGGCGATTTGTTGCGGATCGCGAAGATGACGATAATTAATTAGTAGTTGGTTTCCTTGTGCGTCTAGGTTTTGATATCCACCACTACGTTTTTGTAATCTCTTAGTAACTAAAGAACCAAATTGCCAATTATCTTCTACTGTCTTAACAGAAACTCCCTTGTCTTCTAAATAGAGATAAATTAGCTGCCAAGCAAAGGAATAAGGCGATTGACAAATTTCTGACGGATTATTGCTACTACGAGATAATAGATAGCGACGAACAGTATCATCTTGTCTATTAAACTCTCGATCGTCATATAAATCCACAAAACCAAGTTGTATGGTAGGACTTGCTGGTGGAGGTGCAATAGCTTCTATGGGATTAGTATCAAAAGCACAAACAGTAATTAGTTTTTGATTGTTTTTAAAATGAGAACTTAATGCTTGATAACCGAGCAAATTGTCTTTTGGGACAGAAATATCTCGAACAATATCTAAACCGATCGCTCTTGGTTGATGTTGTTGTAGTTTAGTTAATAATTGAGCGAGAACAGCATCAGGTAAAGGATGACCATATTTGTTTAGGTCTTTTTCAGTTACTCCGACGATCGATATGCGAGAATCTGCTGTTTCTAGAGGGCGATTTCGCATTAGTAGATCGAAAGCTGCTAATTCCCAACTTTGAAATAGGGTCAGAGATCGCATTCCCATCACTAAAAAGGTGATTACTGTGCTAGTTAGAAATACCAACCCTAAAGAAATATTTGCTGAGTCATCTAAAGCAACAATCTGTTTATTGACCCAATAGCGATCGAAAACTGCCTGATAAACTGGGTTATAAACCTGGAAGTATCTTCCTTGTTTAACTACCAATCCTGATAATTGTAACTCGCGATATTCAGGAGCTTTTTTAACAGTTATTTTCCCTCGTCGTAAAATCTGCTGATACAGCAATAACAGTTTTTTACTAGACTTAGGACTATATAGAACCCGACTACGGATAGTTTTAAGATGAGGGGGTTCATCCTGAGATTCCCAATTTTTGAGTAACTTTTCTCGGACTAACTGTGTTACCCGTTCTGATTCTTGTCCTTCAGGAATCACTGAGTCAGTACTCGCTACTAACCAACAAAGTTTCTGTGTTAGAAAAGGTTGACCCCCAGTCCAGGCTAAAATTTCTTGTAGTACTTTCTCTGGATAGTTGGTTAGATGTCTCAATCCTGCTGCTAAAACTGAACTTTCTGCTAATTGAAAACCTTGTAGCGCGATCGCACGACCAATATTAAACGGAGTAGAATAGGGATTGCTAATTAAATCAGAAGGTGTGGCTACTCCCAACAATGCCCAAGTGAGTCTTCTATAGGCTGGTTTGTCTCCTCGGCTGTTATAACAAGCGCGAATAACCGCAAAAAAATCGTCTAGAGAAAATTTTTGACTTAAAACGCGGTCTATTTCATCGACAAAAATAACAATTTTTTGTTTGACTTCTACTAGTAATATTTCTTCAATAAATACTTTTAATCGTTGTACTGGGGACAATAAATCTCGCTGTTCTCGCCACCACTTGCGCCATTTGAATTGCGTTGATGATAGACAACTATTAACTAAATTTCTAACAAGATCTGCATACCATTGTTCTGCGGTAACACACTCCTTACCAATTCCTGTCAAGTCAATGAAAGCACAAACTACTCCCTCTGCTTGAAGTCTAGCCATTGTTCTTACCCGCAAACTAGACTTTCCCATCTGTCGAGAATTGAGTACATAGCAAAATTCTCCAGTCTTCAAACCATTATAGAAATCTCGATCTGCTTGACGTATTACATAAGTAGGATCGTCAGCATTGAGACTGCCACCACTGTAACGATAGTCAAAGGCTTGATGATTCATTATTTACTGTTAAATATCACAGTACTCTACTAAAATAGTCGCGATATAAATTACATCGAGGAATGACCTGATTATCTTGTAACTGTACCAAACCCATACTGTACAACTGATAAATTTGCCTTGGATTTAATTCTACTGGCTTATCGGATGTAACAACTTGTTTAAAAGATTTCGCTAAAGATGGTTTTTGTTGAAGTATCTCTAGATGTCGCCGTAAATGATGGCTATAAATACCAACTTCTTTAGATGCATTGGCTAAAAGTTCTTCTAGAGCAATCTGACCACAACTGATATGATACATTGCTAATCTAATTAAATAGGGATGCCCTCCTAATATCTGTATTAACTTCTCGATGTCTGTCTCTTGCCAATCTAGTTGATGGAGAGTAGCTAAACTCTCTATTTGTTTGGTATTAAACTCTAACAATTCTACAGGAACTCCAGCATTAAAAGGAGATTGATTTAAATCCAAAGAAATATAAACTTCCGTGGAATGAGCCATAAGCAAACGTAAATTTTGCCAAATAGGGGAAATTTTCCCTTTTTCATGCCAACTACGAAGCATTCCCAAAAAGTCTTCAACGATCGGATCGTAAGGAAAAAGTCGATCGACCTCATCTAAAGCCAAAACCACAGGACAATTAATTAAAGGTAACAAATACTCTTCAAAATAAGCTGTACAGTTACCATTACTGCCCAAAATTTCTAAATCCCAAAAATCATTAAGCTGGTTGTTTAATCCCAATTGTTTACCTACTATTACACTGAGGTAACGTAGAAATTTATCTAAATCCGTCACAATATTTCTGTCTACACTGCTAAGATCTAAATATACTGTTTGATAATTCTGAGATTGGGCATAAGCTAAAACCTTCATCATTAAAGATGTTTTTCCCATCAACTTAGGTGCTTTAATCCGAATCAAAGATGCAGGTTTAATAACTGTCTCGTAACAAGTAGATTCTATACCATCTCTTGGTTGATAGAGAGGAGAATCAGGTGGTACTATGCCTTCAGGAAAAGGTAGATTTTCCGATCTTAATGAGTTGTGCTGATTATTATCAGTAGTGATGGTTGACGAGATTGAAGCAAATTTTGGAGCTGAGATTTGAGAGGGCTTTGACTGAGAAGATTGTTCTTGAGCTAAATTTAATTTAAGGGGAATACTCTTAGACTTAGCTTTTTCTATTGAAGAAATAGTATGACTGAGATCGGCAAGATCTTTCCACTCTAAACTTAATGTATCGCAAATATCAACAAAAGTGCTGTAATCTACTGGTTTACCCGTACAAAATCGGCTCACAGTAGACAGAGCCAATCCTAGTTCGAGAGCCAAGGCTCTTTGGGAAGGAAAGCTATTACGCAACAATGCTAATTTAACTTTTTCCAAATATTCCCTACCAACTTTTAGCGATCGCGACATCTGATTATCTTAAATAAAAAATTAAGAATAGTTTTTCTAAAAACTTATACGCAGATCTAGATTGAACTATGCAATTTTGGGTCTTATTATATCTATAGTTTACAGGCGATCGCTAGTCGTCCAGAATTATTCTGATTCCAAGTTTTAATTTTGTACGCACTTGGTACATATCAAGATTCATAACTCAATACAAAGTCAGTAACTTGTCAGTTATTCTCAGTCTAAAACTCGTTAATCGGTTTGTGAATATGGAATTGCCAAAATTAAAGCACAACAAATTACA
>JASJEI010000437.1 GCA_030064795.1 Pleurocapsa sp. MO_226.B13
CTATCGACCTGCGAAGTATAGGCTGGATTTATCAACGTCACCACCGATTGACGACGCTGAGAAACTTGCTCAATCGCTTGCTGCAATTCCCCTTTACACCAAGCAGCTAAACGACGATTAATCTTTTTGCTCTTCCTTTTGTTGCGAATAGGTTGAGAAAGGTCTTCACAAACAATTTGCTTGTGAGAGTTAAAAATCTGATGAACGCCTGTTCTAATGAGGGTTCTTAATGTCGCTCGCACCTTGCTTTGAAATCTGTTCTGATTGGTTATTCCTAAGTTACAACGTTTAATTTTGCTGTTGGCTTTTTTTCGGCTCAATGCCCACAGCTTTTGTCTTCTTCTGCCTTTAATATGTCTTTGCTCTGTAGCCTTGCTCATTATCTTCCCAATGCCATCAGCATAGACAAAATTATCAGAACCATAAAAGCCTTCGGTGTAACCTTTATCTATCCCAACAATTGAAGTGTTGTGGTTTTCTTGTCTGGTTACTACTTTGGGATAACAAAGTCTAACTCCATTCTCCTCAAAAATTATCCTTAACCTACCAGTTGGTTTGACTCTTCCACAGTTAAACTTAAGGTTGATTCTTTCATAGCTGCGCTTACCCAAAGGGTTTCCTGGAAACCCAATCAAAACAATTGTTCCTGAGCGAGTAATAGTACAATCACTAGCCTCTAGAACAATTTGATTTTTTATCCAAGTGTGTCCTCGATGATATTCTTGGCGTACCCATCTCTTGACTAGCGGATACCGCATGAACTCTGTACTATTTAAAGACTGAATTAGCTCCTTCCTGAAACTGGTATGTTCATTGATTTTGGTTTTCCCGTTAACTATTATTTTCTCTGGTTGAAAATAACGATATATCTTACGAATAACAGAGCTAGAGGCTGCGGACTGAACGGCATGAAGATCATCTATTACTGATTGAAAGGTTCGTTCCCAAGGCTTGTAAGCCACTTGATATAAAGATGGAGGGTTTGTTTGTTTGAATTCCTTGATTAACTTGTCTGACTTTTGTCCCCAAGCTTGTAGCGAACCATATTTATGCCAGATATCTTGTCTGAGTTTACCTAAGCGACTCGCAATCTCAATACCCTTGGCAAGCTCAGAAGCTCCATTGTTAAATCCAAGAGCGATCCTAGTAACACAATATTCAGTTTTACTAATTTTTTTTCTGACCATAGCCAAATCATACCATGAATGGCTACATTTTATTACTATTTTTATATTCTTGCTCTAGTTTTTTTTCGTAAGCTCGTAAGAAATACAAGCGTGATGAAAAGCAGTGCATTATTGCCATGAAGTCAGACATCAATTCCTCATGAGGACTTAGTTTAGTTGAGTTAATAACTACTATTTCGCAATCATTTAAATTACAAAACCATTCAACAAACTCAAATCCAAATCTACATAGTCTATCTTTGTGAGCTACTACTATAGTTTTAATTTCTCCTTTAGCTACTCGCTCCATCAACTTCACAAACTGTTTTCGCTTCCAGTTCATTCCTGAAGCAATGTCTTTGACTAATCTGGTGTTGGGATAATGTAAAAATTGAATACTACTAGAAATTGCGATCGCGAAAACACCAACTAATAGTGTTAATTGCCATGAAAGCAGTAATAAAAATACGCTGTAAACTATTATTGTACAAATACTAATAATAATGGTGACTAAGTTAGATAAAGCTTGGCTGGTTTGCCAGGTTTCTTTATCTAAGATACTAACTATTTTTCCCGATTGAGTGTCTTCTAAAAACTCGTAACTTACGCTCATAAATTGCTTGAAAATATTAGAACGTAATCGATGACTAATACGCCAGTTAAACCAAGAAAATAAAGCTGAATTTAAATACAAAAGAGCATTTTTTAGAAAAATACTCCCTAATATTAGTAAGGGAATAACTAAAGTACGAACTTTTAAAGAAACACCGATAAATGGTTGAGTAATTAAATTAACTAAATAATTATTGCTTTCAAATTGAATATTAGTTTGACTAAAACTTTTTAAAAAAGGAATAAACAAGCTGATTCCCAATCCCTCTAATAGAGAAGATACCAGTCCAATAACAATAATTACAGGAATTGCCCAAGGATAAAACTTTAGTAGAGGACGTAAGGACTTAATTGCCTTGAATTCTCTCATCTTGTTGCCTACCTATGACCAATAAAACTGTAAAAGAGATAAAAAATTAGCATAGTTTAATTAGGCTCAGTTCTAGATAGTTTTTGCAATATTCTTCTTTCAAAAAAAGTAGACGGCAACAATTTATGTAGGTTAACTCGCTTATTTATATCAGAAATTGTCAGTTTTCTCTTCTGCCATTTATATTTTTTTCTAAACTGCACCCAAGCATAATGATCCGACCAAATAAGAGACGTAACTGGTCGAGCAATTAGCTTTAATAAACTTGCTACTGATAGGGTATACAAATAGTGATACAAAAGAGCAAATTTAAAGTCCGATCGCCAAGCTTTATACAGCCAGGTTAATGTGTTCCAATGGTTTCCATAACTGCTACTTTTTAAGGCTAAGTAAATACAAAAATTCAGTAGATCAAAAAATCATTTTGGTTCAGGCGATCGCCAAATTTTGTAAGCAAAAACAATAAGCTGTATTTATACTACTCTAGATAACAATAATTCACTAAAAATTTGGAGAAAGAACACTACAATTTCAATCGGATTCGATCGGATAAACTTCTATTACGCCATTGATAGAGTCGAGCTTGTTTATTGGTAAAACTCTTTATGCCTTGTTTGTCTTTATTCTTAACTGGTTTGTCGTTCCTCCCCATATCTGAAGCTAGGGGTCTCCCGACAAACATTTCTGATGAGTAGATCATCTTAGTTCCAGATTAATCTGCTTTGAGGCTTTTGTAGGCAAACTGTAGTAAATAGCGCGGAGCATCACTTGAGCTTTTTCCCATAAAGATAAACCATGCCAATAATTTCTGATTAACTCTCGATCGCCTTGATAGGGAACACCATATCTAATATAAATCACCTTGTATTTCCAGTAAGCACTCAAACCTCTAGCAAACATTCGATTACATACTTTGCTTAACTGGGGAAATTTAGCTCGCAAAAAATAGGCAGTGACCATATTTTTCGTTTGCAATTGTGGTCGTTCGCTGCGTCCAGTAGAATTATTGCGATCGTGAACCCGCATTATGGTTAAGGCTCGGTCTAGCATAAAACCAAGACTGACAGCAGGAGCGGCCTTCATCGGATAGCCATCAGCACCGTTAACAAACACCTCTGGTATGGGGATAATTCGCTCTAAAAGACTGCGACGAAAACATAAACCAGAAGAAGGAGGAACATAGAGAGAAGTTCCTTTGGCAACTAGGTCGCGAAAGTCGCATTTTCCCACACCACTTTGGCGAGTCAAGCCAATTTGGCGATCGCCGTAGTTGCAATCGATCAATTTTACGGGATGAAAACACCAGCTAATTTCGGGGTCTGTTTGAAATTCTTTAACCACAAGCGAGACTTTTTCAGTCAGAAAAAAATCATCTGAGTCGAGAAAACAGATAATCTCTCCCGAACTAGCAGCAAAACCCGCATTATATGCCGAAGCCTGTCCGCCATTTTCTTTTAGTAGGGGAATAATTCGCTCTTTATAGCTGGCGATAATCTCTCGTGAATTATCCGTCGAGCCATCATCAACCACGATAACTTCTATTGCTGAATAAGTCTGGTTTAAAGCACTCTCAATTGCTTCGGCGATAAAAGCACCGTAATTGTAGTTATTGATAATGATACTAACCAAAGGATTGCGATCGTGATTCGTCATTCTTACCAATCAAATTAGGATTGCCATAGCTATCTTTACTTTGACTTTTAAATTTTAAAGTTAACCAGGGGATAAAGTCGGAACACAAAGAATTGTTAGAGAGAATTGTTAGATTGATGTTTTTTTCTCAAGACCAGAAATCGCCAATACGGATTCATATTGTCGGATGTGGCCCGCGCACGGGTACGACACTGATGGCAGAAATGACGATCGCTTGTTTTGCGATCGATCTATATACAGAACATGAAGATAGTATATATACCCGTCCCTCTCGTTCGGCAAAGATTTTTTTGACTAAACGTCCTCGCGATATTTTGGTTGCCGAACCGATACTGCACCTGCTACCTAATTTTTATATCATTTATATGTTGCGAGATCCTCGCGATACTATTACCAGTAAGCACCGCAAAGACCCCGAACGCTACTGGGCAACTCTGCGATACTGGAAAGCTTATACTCCCTATGGTCTTAAATTGCAGCATCATCCGCGATTTATCACGGTTCGTTATGAAGATTTGGTACAAAAACCCGATGAAGTTCAGGAATATTTGATGCAGCGAATGCCTTTTTTGCAGAAAAGAGGGAACTTTAGTCGCTATCATGAATTAGCCAAGCCCTCAAAACGTTCTTTAGACGCGCTTCGGGGTGTGCGTCCTGTAGCTGCTAGTAGCGTGGGAAAATGGCGCGATCATCTCCCTAGAGTGGCGGGACAACTTAAGATTCATGGAGAACAGGCGATCGCCCAAGACCTAATTAAATACGGTTATGAAGCTGATGACTCTTGGCTTAACCAGTTGCAGGGTGTAACCCCCGATTATAGTGAAAGTCACTGGCCAGAGCATTTTACCACCAAAGAACTCAAGCAGCGCATGAGAGGCAAATATACCAGAGCTTTGGCTGCATTTGTACGTAGATTGGCAACTGCGTAAAATTGAGATCTGTCTTTGCAGAGTTCTGGTTGTTCTGGGAAGCGATCGCGCTTTGGGCTATAATTTTAGCCCCCAGGTTTCCCCAATTAAATGATGACCAAAACTGTAATGTTTTTCTTCATTTCCTGCAATCACTCCGCCTTTGAGTGGTCTTAGCGATCGCCTACCAAATATTTCTTCATACTTTTTAGGTGTCAAGCCGATACTGAGACGAAAAACTCCAGGGCGGTTGAGATAGGAGGCTTTATCGTTTTCTCCATCTTTTGATTTGACAGTGGCAAAATAGCTACCACGCTTTAACTTCAATTCGGGATTAACAAAATAGCTGCGTTCCCCCCACGAGTTCACGGGGTTTATATGCTTGTAAGTTTTTAACAGGCACGTTTCGATAGTACTTTGAGCGATCGCCCTAGTGGAAAATATGGCTGCCAATTCTAGTAAAACTGCTACCCCCGTAGCATTATCATCCGCCCCAGGAGTACCAGGTACAGCATCAATACTTATCGTTTAGGGAGATAGGGAGATAATTATCCCCCAATTCCCCAATTCTTCAGTTTTCCAATTAAATCGTTAAACGAGAAGTATTGGGTACAGCATCATAATGCGCGTCAATTAGTTTTGTGGGAGAGATTATCGCTGACTCGGAGGTTGCTTGAGATGAGTTTCTAGTAATTTTAGATTTTCATAGGGTTCTAGCTGAATTGTGACATGAACTGAACCATATTTTTCTTGAAGTTTGCGTTCTACTGTTTCTACAATTTTGCGTGCTGGACTAATTTCCCGTGGGGCAACAACTAAGTGCATCTCAACGAATATATCTTGACCAGCGACTCCCCTAGAAGTAATTGAATGACAGTTAAGTACTCCATAAACATCCATAACAATATCCATAATTTCTCTAGCTGGAATTGCTACGCGATCGCTTAAGAAGGGAATATTATCTCGAATCACTTCCCAAGCACTCCAAAAGACTAAACCTCCTACTACAAAGGCTAAGACAATATCTAACCAGATTAATCCCAGACGCATTCCCCACATTCCTACTAAAAGAACTACCGTCACCCAGACATCGCTTAAAGTATGTCGAGCATCAGCTTCCAATAGTTTACTTTTGAGAGCTTTTCCTCTTTGAGCTTCATATCCAGCAATAAAGATATTGATAACCAATACAACAATCATCATGATTAGACTAAGATTGTTTATCTCAACTGGAGCGTCGCGATCGGAGAAGAAAAGACGATTCACCGCAGAACTCAAGATTTCGATTCCAGCTACGATCAAAAAGCCAGCAATTCCCAATGCCCCCAAAGATTCAAACTTGGAATGACCATAAGGATGATCCCAATCTGGTTGGGGATTGGCAAGGCGCATCGCCACTAAACCCAAAATATTACTAGCACTATCTGAAAACGAATGCAAAGCATCTGCTAATAAACTAAGAGAACCCGTAGCCAAACCTAAACTAAATTTTGTTTCTAAAACTAATAAATTTAACCCCAACGTAATATAAAGCACGTTTTTAATTGAGTTTTGTCTTTGAGACTTAGAAGAATCAAGTTCTGGGTAGGAATTCATCGCAAGTAGCCAAGTTTAATAAAATTGATTTTGTGTTGATTTAAAAATTATCTCAACTATTAAACCGCTAATGCAACCTAAATTTTGCCGAACCTATTTGATTCAAATCATCTCTTTTTTTAATTCTCAGCATTAACTGATTCAGATTGAGATGGAGCTTCATTATTTTTACCCCTCGACTCTGGAGATAGATATAACCAGCTAGCCGAACTTAGTTCTAGTTTTGATTTAAGACTTAGCAATATTTGCTGTAGTTGTAGTGGACTATTGTTACTATCAGAAATAAAATCAACCTGTATCTCTATTTCTGGCGTGTCGATTTTACCAGCTAAACTTCTGCTACGAATACCAGTTGCTGTTAGGTTGTGTTCTCTGCTCAATTGAACTAATTGAGCTAAAACTTCTGCCTCATCTGTAGCTAAACAATTTACTTGACACTGATACTGATAACAAGTTTCTTGAGAAATTATTGGTTCGGCTTCTGAAGCTGATGCAGCATCAGGCTTCAAATTAGAATTTAATTCTTGTCCTAGATTGGGAATGAACTCGATTTCTGGGATTTGAAATAGCAAGTTAGTCAAAATAATAATTAATATACCGATATAAGCAGGAACAAAAAAACCAAATCCTACCATCGAGCCTACTGCACCTGCACACCATAGTCCAGTTACCGTACTCGTATTGATATTCTGGGAGTAGCTCTGTTTTTGTAAACTAACGCCAACACAAATAATACTAATGCCCAAAATTAATTGAGCAGAGAATTGAGCTTGGGAGGTGAGGCTCAAGTGTATAGCAAACAATGATGTACCCAAAGCCATCTGTGTATTCGATTGGATAAATTGTTTGGTTTGATACCATCTTTTAGAGATCGCCGTCGCACTTCCAAGTATAAATGCAAATAATAGGCGTACCACTATATCTTGCCAGCTGATGATGTCCATATTTTTACTCACACAACTCTAAAAGGTTCTATCTGAAGAGGATTTAGTCTGAGGCTTTGGTTCACAATTGCGATCGCTAGATAATTCTCGTGAATTAATAACTTTCTAGTTGGAAATTACTTCAGAAGTTATTAATAATTTTTATCAATTAATAAAAGAAATTTAGAGGCTTTGAAGCGAGTCCAAAAAATGGCTTAAATTTGAAGAAAACTTGTTTCAGATTCCAGTATTTGATGTACTTAAATCTAATAATTTCTGCTACGGGGGTCATCATTAAAAAACCTCCTTTTGACTTTAGATTATTGCTTATATAGATTATTACTTATATGGTTAATAAGCTTCTCAATACCTTACAACTAAAGTCTATTATTGACAACTATTTTCTTTTAAATTTCATTAAATGGCAACGAAGGATGGTTTAAGTGGTCAAATTTAACTGTAAATTCTCCCCAATGTTAGGGTGTATCCTAGCTACAAGGGCGATCGCCTTCTCATGGTTCTTACTCTAGTTGGCAATTCTCAAACATCGATCGGTTTGACAATGTAGTCATCTGCACCTGCATCCAAACCGTCAACTTTATCGGCAGTTGTATCTTTTGCCGTTAGCATTAA
>JASJEI010000438.1 GCA_030064795.1 Pleurocapsa sp. MO_226.B13
AGAGCTGGAAGGACTGAAGAAAGCTAACGCACCCCCAGTTACCTAAAATACTCTCACTAGTTTTACCCCTAGACTTGAAGACAAACTGTCTTCAAGCTCGTCATCAACGAAAATAGACACCTACAACAAAAAGTATTCCTGAAATCGTGGGGAGGAGAATGGGTCACAACTCATCAGTAGCAGCTAGTTTAAAGCCAGAGCCAAGAAAACAACTATTCATCGAAATGCAGTCTTCTCCTCAAACAATAACGGCGATCGCGCTTTTGAGAGAGAGTGAGTCGGAAATTTCTATACCAGCAGCAGCAGAAAGGAAATCAAGCTTTAGAACAAGAATTTAATCCACCCCAAGAAGAGTCAGACATTTTATATTGGATACCATTAAAAAACTACTTACACCGAAGAGCGCAAGGAGCGAAAAGCCAACGAGAAAAACTGGAAGAGAAGATGAGAAAAGCGAAGAAGAAGGGACAAGGAAATCGTTGGTCAAAAAAGCTAACTGTGGCGCGACTAGCTGAACAAAAAGCCCAACAACTGGTTCAAGACATAGCTATCCTGTTGGACTGGCTCGTGATGCCGATATTTTGGCGTTAGCTGGTCCCGATTACCAATCTAGAAGCGAATTGTGGGATTTTCTAGTTGCTGAACTCGCTCCAGCGTGAAGCTTTGTGCCTTCACCGCCTTCGTCCCGAAAGCAACAGCATTAGAAAACCAAAAAGAAGATTTACTGGCTTTTTCGGCGGTTCTGGATGAAAAACTAACAGATATCTCACAACATTTTAACATTCCTTTGTATTTAGTCAGTCAGGTTTGTCGAATTCAAGAACCAAATTCTCAGCAGACCGCATATTGGTCAACACCGAATCAACTCCATCACCAAATTGGCTCTCAATTTTATCTCCTCAGCGAAGCCGTAGAACAAGCGATGAAGGTTCCTCCTAGAGCCAGTTCCCTTGTCGAGAATTTTAACTCCCGTTTGCGAAATTACTTTTTCTTACGACGAACATTAGGTAATGATTATCTGGATTTGTTGCGCTTTTTCCTTAACCATCGCACTTTGGAAGCGGAGTGAACATCCCGAACGAGAAGGGAAAAGTCCCACCGAATTATTCACAGGGGAGTCTCATTCTCATTGGCTGGAATTGTTGGGGTTTGATTTATTCCGACAACCAGCAATGGTAGCTTAAACCACCTCAATTCTCTCTAATTGTCTTACTTTTGTGGTCATCAAAAAGATGGCTAGATTTCTGCTGTTTTGTTACCTAAAAATCAGCTTTTTTGAACCATGCCGGAAATTGAGTGCTAAACTATTGCTTAAAACCGAAGCTGTACCTGCTTAAGAGTGCAGTTATCGATTCTTGTTTTTTGAAAGGCGGCATTCAAAAGCAATTGAAGGAGGGTATATGCAGAAGTTCGAGACCAAACGGTTACCTGTAGAACCAGACGTCGTCGCCCCAGATGGTTCCGACGTCCGAGTCCTACTTGGTCTTCAGGGTGGTGGAATGGCCCATTTCGAGCTTCCTCCTGGCCAAATATCGACTGCCGTAACTCACAAAACAGTTGAGGAAATCTGGTTCTTTCTTTCGGGGCGAGGCCAGATGTGGCGGAGGACGGAAGGCTACGAGGAAGTTGTGGCAGTCGAGCCAGGCGTGTGCCTTACGCTCCCGCTTGGTACCCATTTCCAATTTCGTTCCTTCGGCTATGAGCCACTCGCGGCCATCGGCGTGACGATGCCTCCTTGGCCTGGAGAGGGCGAGGCAACGGTCGTTGAGGGTAAGTGGAAACCTACTAGGCCCTAGTTGCCGACCAATGTTTTAAATTATTTATTCATCCCATATACTACTGAGCGTGTAAGACGAGCTTGGCATCTCCCAAAAACTGCCATCCACAAATCGGTAATGAATATCTAATTTAGCTAGAGCTTGCATCTCTTGAGAGTTCAACTCAATGTCGGTCGCTTCAAAATTCTCTGGCAAATGAACCGGATTGACTGACTTGGGAATGACAATTGTGCCTCTATTTAGCCCCCAACTAAGTAATACTTGAGCTGGGGAAATCCCCCGCCGAGAAGCTATTTGTTTGACTAGCGGATGCTCCATCAAATTCGGTTCATCTTTTTTCTTAAGAAAAGCCGGTCGGTCTCCTGAGCCTAGGGGGGAATAGGCACACACGAGAACATTTTCCCGATGGCAATATTCGAGCAATTCCTTTTGTTGTAAGTAGGGATGGGCTTCTATCTGATTGACTTCCGGTTTGACTAACCCCGAATCGAGCAAGTTAGCTAGTTTTTTCTGACTGAAGTTACTCACTCCCAGATGCTTGCATAATCCTTCTCTCAAACAGTCTTCCATTGCCTTCCACGTCTCAGCCAGAGGGACTTCATCGAGGGGGCGAAAATCTTCAGCTTTCTCTGGCAGACCCACTCCTTTTTTCAAGACAACGGGCCAGTGAATCAGGTACAAATCCAGGTAATCTACCTGTAAATCCCTCAGCGTCTTTTGCAAAGCAGGTAAGACCGAGGACGCTTCATGGGCATCGTTCCACAACTTAGAAGTAATCCAAAGTTCCTCTCGCTTAATCAAGCCGGAATCCAGGGCTTCTTTTATTGCTTGACCAATCTCGACTTCATTCCCGTAAATAGGAGCACAATCAAAATGTCTATAGCCAATTTGGAGAGCTTCTTTGAGCGCTTGAGCAACTTTTCCTTTCTCCGATTTCCAGGTCCCCAAACCCAACGCGGGTATGGTGTCTCCATTGGCTAATTGGTAGAATTTCATAGGGGTGCGGTCAATTCAATTTGGCAAACTATTACCTTCCGCAAGTCTACCACTAAAGGTAAGCTTAAAACGGGCACAATAGATAACTTGGCCGAATATTTTAATTCAGAGGATCAGAGCTCACGGGGTGACAAGAAAACTGAAAGCTAGTCACAGCATGGGATAGAAAAAACAAGAATTGCCCAAAAATTGAAGTCGAAAATAAAAATGATAATCATTACAAGAGGGGAGCAACCGCAAGGCGGTTGCTCCCCTGGCTACCCAATTATCTGCACCGCAAATCATCCCACAGATCGCAATAGCCAGAATGTCGATTAGTTTATGTTCTTTGGTTCGGTCTATTCTAGGGTCAGTCAACTTGGCAGGCAGGATCTAGCAGAGTGATTTTTGGCACTTTGTTTCATTTTCCCTTACTTCTGTCTCTACTTTACTACTCTCAAATTAATTGCTCATTTTCGCTTAATTTAAGATGCGTTCGCCCTGCATATATTTCCCAAAAAACTAGCTAAATATAAGTCATATGCTTGGTGCGCGTGCGATATGCCGTGAAACGACATATCGGTCGCATCCGCTTTTCAATATTTTCATACAGCATGGCGAACCCGATCGAGGATATGAAATCATGAATGCGATTCCGTTTAGGTCAAATTGAAAATATAACTAAAGGGGATATTTTAGGACCAAGAGATTTTGTTCATTCTCTCTTTGGGATTACTGTCTAAAAAATTAGTTATCTAAAGAGTTTTTCTGTCTGTTGAAATTTTTGGCAACCGAACCTAAAATTGATTTAAACTCAAAAAGCGATCGCTTTATTTCCTAGTCCTTTGTAATTGTAATATGGTAGAGTCAGCTCAGGGATGAGTGGCTCAAGGGGGAAGAAGATGGTACAAGTTGAGATCGAACAAGCTAGTCGGAATCTCTCACAATTGATTGCTCGGGCTGTCTCAGGAGAAGAAATTGTTCTGGCTCAAGCAGGAAAACCCCTTGTCAAGTTAGTTCTAATTGAAGCAGCGAAGCCAGAGGTCTTCTGTGAAGCCGAAGAAACAGATAACTCTTTAATGGAAGATATGCTCTCGGCTTTTGAAGAGGAAATTCATTGAAAGGGGGTTGGTAGTATTTTTATAATTAATAGACTCTCAAAAGCTGTAGCCTTAGTTCAATCATGATCTTTCGAGATCGAGATAGCTCTAAACTTTGACTATTTCTCTGTTGAGCGACGATTCACTTCTCTTTGAGGCTGACGATCTTCGACAATAAGGCGGTACGGTTGAGCTTCATCGGTTTCATCTCAACCACCAGCAACAACAACATCTTGAAAAGTCGGCCAGGGCAGTCATGATGAATTGTCAAGAAAGCTTTTTTCCTTGGTATGAAGGTTTTTTTGATATGTTTTTCATGGGTAAGCAAATTTCTTTCTCAATCTAATTTGATTTTATGAAAGGTTTTTCTCTTGCTTACAATTCATCATAGAGACAACAGAACCCCCCAGCCTGGGTCCGCACCTTGTAAGCCCCGTTGGTTGCGAAGAAGTTCATTTGTTCTAGTAATTATTGACAACTAAAGCATACTACAAGATCGTCTCGATTTTTGGCAACAAAACCGCTCCTGGCAACATCACCCATTTTTGAACAACGCCCAGTAAAACACGAAAATTCGTAAATACAATAAGATCAATCATTATTTATACTTTTCATAGAGTTGTCTTAATCATTAGAGGGGAGGATCATTTTGGGGAAATAAGAGGTAGTTTGGCAATTGTCTCTCTTATTGATCTAGATATATTAGACAATCAAAATTTATCGAACCCATAGAGCTGAACTGAAAGAGTAAAATCCCTTCAGACAAATCTATTGTTCTATCGAAAATTAATAGACAACAAAAGTAGTTTCTAAACAGAACTACTTAATAAGTTATTAACCTGAAATCACACAATTACAGCCAGGCGAAAAGCAATTGCTACTGGTTTATGTGGTTTTGCCGTGACCAATTAATTTCAGAGCTAAAAAATAGATTGGTCGTCAACATCAAGAATAATTTTACTCGTAGCTTATTTATTCTATTCTTCTATTCAAATTCAAACCAAAGGGATACTTCAAATATGTTTCGCGTCAACCCTTATTTACAACAGCCATCTAGTGATGGAATGTACATCACCTGGTTCACTGAAGAAAATATTCCTGGTGAAGTATCGATTACAGGTCCGGGATTAGATTCTCCCCTAACCTTCAGCACTACTCCTACATTCGAGCCAGTACTCAGCTATACTAATGCCGAATTGAATCAAGAGATTGAAGGTTTAGAGCTAGGATCGTGGCTGCTTGGCGATGAAAACTACAAGCACACTGTAGATGTAACCGCTCTTTCACCCGACAGCACCTACGAATATTCGGTGACGGTTGGAGATGAAACTTTTGAATCTAGCTTTGAGACGGCTCCCACTCCTGAAGACTGGGATGAAATTCGCTTTGTCGTGCTTTCGGATAGCGAAACCGAACCCAGAGGTCGAGTTAATCGTCGTGATTGGCAACAGGGAGCTTTGGATGAAGAGTCTCTACCGCGTCCAGATGTAGAGGATAGCCTGTGGGCTGAGACTGTCGGAGTTTCTGGCGCTCGCCTTAACTACCCTTTGACGGAAAATGTTGGTTACAAAAACAACCTGGAGATTATCAACGAGCGAGAGCCAGACTTCATGGTGATGCCTGGAGATTTGATTCAAGGGGGTGGATATCAACCTGCTTGGGATGAATTTTTCCGTCATAATGCTGGTGAATTTGATAGTGGTTTGTCGGAATATCCTATCCTGCCAGCTTTGGGCAATTGGGAAAATTTTGGGGCGCTTAACGGAGGCTATGAAGTTGATGAAGATGAACGATATGGTCCTTTGTTTGGTCGCGAAAAATACCACGTTTACTTCGACGCTCCAGAAAATGGCACTCCCGAACATCAAGATAATTATTATCGTATTGATTACGGTCCAGTAACGATTCTTACTCTAGATAGTTCCAATGGCGAACCAGACGACAGTCGCGATAACTATGGTGGGTCAGGAAACCTCCCCAAATCAGCGGTCAAGATTTTACAGCTCCTGGAACGGACACTCAAGAAAACTTTACCCGCGAAGAATACGAAGCAGCAGGAGGTACTGACCTGGCAGACTTTAATCCTGGTAGTCCCCAATGGAATTGGGTAATCGAGCAATTAGAATCGGCTAGTGCTGAGGGACAGATTGTTTTTGTTCAGTTTCACCATGCTCCCTACTCTAACGGCACTCACGGTTTACCCATGAACCATGAGGATTCTTCTGGTCAGGGAGGAACGCCAATGCGTCAATACCAGGCTCTGTTTGAGGAGTATGGTGTTGTAGCGGTTTTCTCTGGTCACAGTGAAATGTTCGAGCGCAGCTTTGTCGATGAAGATGGTGACGGAAATGGAGTTTACTACTACGATGTGGGTGTTGCTGGCGATGGCATGCGTGGAGAACGCACAGATGAAGACGGCAATCTTCTTAGCTACAATCAGTTCAGTCAATGGACTGCCGACCAGGACGAACCAGAATTATGGCAGGAAGTAGATGGCGTACCTCAGAATGTTGCAGGAGGTAAGCACTACGGGCATTTAGAGGTCAACTTGGAAAATCTGGGAGAAGATGAAGGAACTCGCCTCACCTTCACTCCTGTTTATAGCTTCCCTCTTCTTGATGCCAACTACGATTTGATTGATACCGAGCGTCGGGTGTATGGCGATGAAATCGTTATCGAACTCGAACCCGAACCCGAACCCGAAATCTTATTTCAACCTGTCTTTGGCACTCTCAATAATGATATTTTAGAGATTGAAAGCAGTAACAGTTTGGTTTTTACAGGTGAAGGCAGTGACTTAGTTGATGCTTCTTTTGTCGATGGTAGCAATCGTATCTATGGAGATGGTGGAGATGACACTATAATTTTAGGAACGGGCGATCGCATTGTAGGTGCAGAAGGAGCAGATCGTTTCTTTGCTACTTCTGGAGGCGATAACACTATTACTGGTGGCGCGGATGCAGACCAATTTTGGATTGCTAATGCCGAACTTCCCGCATCGGCAAATGTAATTACTGACTTTAATAGCGGTGAAGATGTTATCGGTTTTGCTGGTTTGGGTATTGATTTTAAAGATTTGAGTATTACCCAAGATGGTGATGATGCTTTGATTAGCAATGATAGTCAAGATTTGGCAATTTTGACTGGCGTTGATTCTAGCAGTTTAACTGACCAGAATTTTGCTTTTGCCTAGTTAGTCTTTAATTTGGGCTGGAGAAATAAGTTTTAAACCTGACTTTTTCTCTAGCTTTATTCGTGAAATTACTTTTTTGTTTTTAAACCGCTCTTAACTGCCGATAGTTCGCCATTTTGTAGGGATAGCTATCCCTTAGTCACATTTTACTTAACAATTAAATAATTTTTCCAAGGTAGACGTAGTAGGGAAATAGAGAAAAAAGGGATTAAAAAGTAAAGAAAAGCAAAGCGATAATTTTACAAAAAGCAAGAATTCGGTTAAGAAAAGAGAAGAGAAAGTAACAGTAAATTGAGGAGAGTAAAGAGAGATCAAATAGGGTTGAAAGAGACTGAAACATTTATAGAATAAAGTATTCAGAGATTAAAACTAACAAAAAAGAAACAAAAATTAAAGAAGAAGAGAGTAAGAACTCAAATTCTGAGCCAGAGGAGAAGAGAAAATGAGTTGGGCATCAGAGGAATTATCAGGGGCAGATTTAGGGGATCGGCGAAGAAATAAAAGATTAGTGGCCATAG
This sequence comes from Pleurocapsa sp. MO_226.B13, assembly GCA_030064795.1. Next base: position 7,565 of record JASJEI010000438.1, read on the forward strand.
TAGAAGATTTAGTGGCCCAACCGAATGAGAGCGTGCCTCAAGCAAGTAGAGATAATGCAGCAATGGAAGCGACGTATGAATTTTGGGGGAATAGAAGAAGTGCGACTCGTTTAGTACAAAAGTAGTGCAAACTACGTGGTACTAACTTGGTAATAAAACTCAGAAATGCAGGGCAAACGCATCTAAATTCTGTAAACCTTACGTAGCAAGACTTTCAAATTTTAGTTACAAAAGTAAATAATGGCTCAAACCTTTATCCTGTAAGCATTGTAAAAATAAGGTGCGTTTGCCCTGGC
>JASJEI010000427.1 GCA_030064795.1 Pleurocapsa sp. MO_226.B13
AAAAGACTTCCCTGACAGAACTACAGGTTTATTCACATTCAATTAAGGAGAGTAAAAAATCTGTTTCATTTGATATCTGTCTCGTTAAATAAGAACGGCAACACCCATCTAAAAAGCTGATATTTTCTCAATTGGGAATGAGGGAGTTAATCTACTGGATAATTTGGTTAGGGAGCACTCCAAATTGAGTTAATTATAAGAGAAAATCTCTCGGTGAATTTAGCTTGGGTGTTGTTGTTTGTCAGATAAAAAGCTTTCTGCAAAACGGATAAATATTTTCGTAACGGCACTCGATACTTATCTCGAAGCTTTTAGCTCTTATATGAGGAGCAGTATCGGAATTAAATAGAGAAACCAGTAATTTATGAGAATAGTGTTGTGTACTCGCTCACCCGACCGACTACCACACAAATACAGCAGTATTTAGAACAGCAAAGTAAACAGCCAATATCCTGTCCTGATGTCGGAGCTTCGCGTAATATTTGGGGAAATTATGATGATCGCCTTGACCGTCGCTACACCATTGACCATAATCGCGTGTTACTAGGGTCAGGAGAGAAGATATTTGAGCTTGCCAAGGTAGCCTAAGAAACTGGGAGATGTTTGGACTCGACTGGGTTTCCCTTCTATGGAGAGAGACACCAATTGAGGTGGGGTCAACGGTAGGAATTATGGTTCAACAACTAGGTATTTGGTCGCTTAACGCCTGCCGAATTATTTATATCCTTGAAGAAAATGGTTCGACTGAAAGATTTGGATTTGGTTACGGAACATTGCCAGACCACGGATTGTGTGGTGAAGAACGTTTTGTGGTGGAATGGTGTCGCTCTAACGATACAGTTTGGTATGACCTGTTGGCTTTTTCTCGACCCAATCAATGGTTAACGCGACTGGGGTATTGGTATGTACGCAGGCTGCAAAAACGCTTTGGGGCTGGTTCACTTCAGGCAATGGAGAGGGCTGTGTCGTAATGTTGGACATTGATTAAAACTGCCAGGGCAAAGCAGGGATTAATCCTCATACTTCCGCTCACGATTCCCGCGTCATGCCCACGCCTGTCATAGTCTCAATAATGGTGCGGGGATAGATTTATTGATGAAGTCGCGCTTGTCATAGTTCCCTGGCGGTAACGTCGAGATACCTGCACGTTCAACCGTCGGAGTGTACCAGTAAGTTTATCGATTTGGATTAGTGGGAGGGCGATCGCGCGCGAGAGGGGAAAGTGCGGTTGAGTGGGGACTCGTGCGGGTGCAAAGATTTGTCAAATATGTTTCTAATTACTGATAATAATTTGTATATTTTAAGTAAAGCTAGGCTAGTCTAAACAGCTTGTTTTAATAAGTTCTCATTCCAAAATTAAATTCAGAACTTAGAGGAGATCTGAAAAGTCTCAATGACTACGTTTCAGTAAATTTAGCTCAACCAAATCATTAGGGTCACAACTCAGCTACATACGTATTGAATTTTACTTTTAGGTAACAAAATTTACTTTTCAGACGACCTCTTAAGTTGGCACGCTTATGATTGCTTCTCTATCTTTACGCCAACAAAGAAGTGGGATTGGGCAAGAAGTTGCTCAAGAGCAGTGAGGAGTGCTTTTTCCTTTAAGTTTATGGAGGAGTCTACCATGGCTAATGAAATACTCGAGACGACAGTCGACAATTGGTTGACCAACTCCGAAATCGTCACGAAGCCAGAATTTGTGACTACCCCTGAGATTCAACCTCGCCAAGTGAGCAACAGTGATGAGCTAGAAGAGTCTAACGACACGATTCCACAAGCAAACGAGAGCGGACTCAGCTCCACTATGCCAGGAACTTTTTTCGCAAGTAGCTTAATCGGCAACAATCCTAGCATCGCCTCTACCGATGACGTGGACTTGATCGAATTCCAACTCGATGCGGGCGATCGAGTTAAAATTGACATCGATGCAGCCGAGTTGGGTTCCTCGCTAGATTCAGTACTCCGGCTTTTTGATTCTGCGGGCAATGAGGTAGCGGTTAGCGATGACAATCCAGCTCCCGGCGAAGACTTTAGTTTGGATTCCTACATTGACTTTGTTGCCGGATTCACCGACACCTACTATGTCGGCACGAGCAGTTTCGCTAACTTCGACTACGACCCCTTTGTTGAAGGCAGTGGCAGTGGTGGCAGTACTGGAGAGTACGATCTTGAAATCAATACCTTCAGAATCATCGACGGCACACCTGACAACGATGTACTGATTGGAAGCCCTGGCAACGACATTATCAATGGATTTGATGGCAATGACAACCTGATCGCTAGGGCTGGTAATGACCAAGTTAATGGTGGTGACGGTAATGACCGTCTCCTAGGTGAGGATGGCAATGACCTTCTTAACGGTCAAATTGGCAACGATACTATTCTTGGTGGCCGTGGCGATGACACCATAATAGGGGGTGGGACAGAAACAACACTAACCTTCGATGAGCTTTCCTTTCAACCAGTAGACGATCTTAGTGTTATGGGAGTTACCTTTGATTTTAAGGTAGGAGGAATAGACTCATCGGATGCCAACTACAATTCGGGGGGTCCAGGCTCGATAACTTTTGTTCAAGACCCCAGTCTGGAGGGCAATGCCGAAGGTATTCTGACACTTGACTTCGAGGACCCCATCTCGAAGCTTGAGTTCGGCGTTGCACTGAACACCTTTGATGAAGTAACACCTGGTTTTACTGTCGAACTCTTCGACTCGGACTTAATGTCTCTGGGGGAAACTCCGGTAGATACAAACCCATTAGTTAGCTTCACAGAGGGCCTGTTTTCTTATACGGGAGAAACGGTACAGCGTGCAGTTGTTGATTTCAATGATACTGAAGCTTTTCGATTCGCTTTGGACAACCTCACTTTCGAGGAATTAGGAAATGACGATGACCTCCTCGAGGGTGGAGCTGGTAATGATAACCTTCTTGGCAACTCTGGGAATGACCTCCTTGTAGGCGGAGCTGACGATGACCTCCTCGATGGTGGAGCAGGCGACGATCGCCTATTTGGTGGTACGGATGCTGACCAATTTGTGTTGAGAGAGGGCGACGGACGAGACACCATCTTTGACTATCGAGACGGTACGGATTCCTTCTTGCTAGCCGACGGTCTGGCGTTTGAAGACCTGACGATTACCCAAGGCATAGGTCAGAGTGTAATTAGTGTAACTGACACCTCAGAAGATTTGGCTGCTCTATTTGGAGTGAATGCCAATGATCTTGGTGCAGAGGATTTCTCTACTCTGGTTTAGTGTTCAGTGGGTCGCATTTTGGGTGAGCGTCAGGCAGAAAGTGCCTGACGCTTATCGCCCCCTAAGCCTTGATTGATTCCTGTCAATTGCCCAAGTTCTCTCACCACCTCATCCTCTGAGATGCGTACGCCCTACTGACCATCTCGAATATCCAATGTAACCTCTACATTAATACTGCGCTCGTTCTGTCCGAGTATCTTCACCCGTCGAACCTTCCCGCGATAAGGAGAATAAACAGAGGTTAACTGCTCCAGTTCCTCATCAACTTTATCTAATTGAGTCTGTAGAGAGTTAACTTGCTCCTGCTGCTTCTGTAATGAAGTTTGATAATCAGATACTTTAAGACTGTGTTCGTACTGTTGTTTTTGATAGTTAAGTTTAGCCTCATCCAATGCTGCGATCGCCTTCTCCAAATTAATCGAAGCTGCTAACTCCTGGCGTTTGAGTTCTGCTAGTTGCTGTACCTTCTCAGACTCGAATACTTGAACGTGCCAGGGGTCTTTATGGTAGAACATAGGATCAAAATTATTTATCTGACGGGCGATCGCATCTAAGTTAAATTGAGCCTGTTTGAGTGCTGCCAGTTCTGACTGAAACTTAGGTACTGGGACGGGTTTAAGTTCTCTCAGGGGTAATCTGACACGGGCGATCGCTGTTTCTAACCTTTGCTTCTTGGCTTGTAGTTTGGTGCGTTCGGAAGTGCGATCGCTTATTAGTGAGCCAATCTCTACGCGATCGCCTTCTGAAACCTTGATCTCCTCTAGGTTTGAGAGGATTAGATCGAGCTTGTGTCTTTTTCTAGATGTGCTTGTCTGTAAAGTGCCAGTAGAATTAGTAGCTAATGATCGATCGGCTTGGGATTTACCAGGATTAAAAGCGATCGCAGCAATCCCAAGAGCAATTAATCCGAAGCCTAGATATTTATAGATCTTATATATATTGTATATTGTAGTTTTCAGAGCGACTCTTTGTAATCATCTTTACTTCAATTGTACCAAGAGGATTTTGACCTTTGAAAATTCGCGTTGCGAAGCCATGCCGCCAGGCTTATCGCCTTAACTATAGGACAGTACGAAATCTTCAATGTAGTACCGCTCAATGAAGCTGTAGCATAGTGATTTTTTGTAAAAGGAATCTGGAGCTCTTCAGTCAAATCTACCGTTAATTCTCCGCTTATATATATCTTTGAAGCGACATATGTGTTTTGAAGATTTAATAGTTGAGCGATCGCGCTCTGAGATCTCCAACATTAATTCTCTGTCCTTCCTCTACTTTTAGGTCTGACAGTTGGTTTAAAACTAGGGTGATGGTGTGACGGCTGCGTTTATAGGTGGTTTGCTCTTGGGTGACTGTTGAGTTTGCCTGTAAATCCGTATTGTTGGCATTAAGGAAGGCATAAGCCCCAATGCCTAAAAGTAGGTAGCCCAATAGTTTGTAAACAGACGAGTTATTAATTCTCTTCATCACAGTTTCGTTCTTTTGGTGTTCTACGATCTGTCTTAGTCTATGGGTTGGGGTTTGGGTGTAATTTGGGTTCGGGAACGGGCGATCGCTATTATAAGCAATTGTTACTGGTAAGTATGATCGGTCGGCCGTAAAGTAGCTTTCCTCTTCAATTTCACTAGATTGGTTGCTTCGGTTCAGCGTTTGGTTAGACACGCTCCCCCATTCCATCAACTGTCGCTATGAAATGGTGGTAGTCTAAGGATCTCCGAATCGGAGTCACCATGAGATTCGTCTCGTTGAATCCCACGATCCGACTCTTCTGGCGACGGCAGAAACGGGATGCCTTCGTCGGGACTCGTAGCATCTTCGATGGGTGCGAATGCGACTAGCGGAAGGAGTTGCTGGTTCGTCAGCTTGACGAGGGCTTGGTCCTTTTGCATCGCCATTTCCTTAGCAAGGTTCTCGTCACTTATCTGAAGCAAGAGTTCGTCGAAAAACGCTATCCTATCTCGAATCTCGTCTCTCCATATTTGGTAAGTCTGACTCAACTGTTCGGATCTTTTTCTTTCCTCCTCCTGTTTTCTGCGTCGTATGACCGCTGCGCTTGTTTTCTTGGCGATTTCTGTCTCCACCTCAGCGTTTTGGGAATCGGCCTGTCGCTGTGCCAAAGTCGCTGACGTGCCTCCCTTGAATAGCGAGGAAAGGTACTTCAGGGCGTCGGCAGAACCCGACTTCAAGGTCATCCAAATTGATCCTGATTCTACCCAACGTAAGCTCAGCCTTAATTCGGGTGGAATGCCGCTCTCATTCTCTATCAGATTCGCCAAATCATTCGGCGAACGTACCTGCACTTTGCCAAGAGCAACTAGGAATAGGTTGTGCAGAATTCTCTGGTTTCGAGATAGCTCTTCAAATGCTCGAAGCTCGACGTATTTTTCGAGCGGGCAGACCTCAATCGTCAGCGCCGTACGATCGTCCTTCGCGCCCGATGATAAGTTGACAGATTGATCTCCTGAGATACCAACGGTGAAGCACCTCTCCAACGTCGCTATATTGAGGATCAGTTCGTGCGGTGCGCTATCGACAATGACCGCCTCTAAGTTGTTAATCCGAATTGTCCCAATCCGCACGCCCAACTTGATGATATCTGCCCGAATCTTGACCTCATCGTAGTCATTGCCGACGCTTAACTCGGTATTTCCTAGTGTTTCGAGGTTTTTGAACGTCGAAATCACGGCTCGAGTAACCAAAATGTGTTTACCGAACGTGTCCATACCTGCATCAATTTCAATCCCTCGGCGTGGAGTTTGAGGGTCGAAGAGCGCGACTGGTATATTTAGCTTTTTCATGAGCATAAGTTCTCCTTACGCATATTTAGCTCTCCGTGTCTAACTATTTATTAGATGGAAAAGTTCTGTCTAGAACCCCTGCCCGATCTGGACTGTACTACTTTTACTTCTACCGTACCTACCGCATATTGATCCTTAAGAAATAATATCGCTCTCTCCAACCCACAATAATTAAACTTAATCCTACTCCCACTCAAAGCAGCCGTAGCCATTTGATTAGACTCAATAGGAATTTTGATATCTTCAGGAAAATCGATCGACAGTTCGCCAGTCAAATAAATATCGGCATCAGGATAAGCAGTAAGTAGTTCAGAAAGAGGAGCGATCGCATCCTCATCATTAAAAGTAAGATTTCTAATCTCAGTTCTAGCAGCTTCCCCAACGACCGTAGTAACTTTACTAGTAATAATCTGCTCTCCAGTCTTGTAAACCCCTTTACCATCGGTAACTATGAACTCGTTTCCTTCATTGCCAATAATCAAATACTTACCATCAGCAGAAGTGCGATCGCTTGTCCAGTAACCTGTGATCCTCGCGTATACTTTATTGGTACTGGCGTTCTCGTTATAGACTCTAACAATGCCATCTCTCAAACCTAGATTCTGGGAGACTTTCTGAGTTATGCCCCCACCATTGGCTAGATAAATTCCTAATGTCAGGAGGGCGATCGCTATTCCTAAAACCCACAGTTCACCAGCACCACCAGTCTTTAATCTCCGTCTGGGATTTGATACAGAGATTGCCCAAACTGGCTCAGGATAAAATAGCTGTACTCCCTGCTTGGTGAAGGTATCGGAGAAACAGGCTAATAGATGACCCAGAGGAAGGGCGATTAAAGCAAAGGTTTGTTCGAGGAAAAAGTAACCCCCCAGTAAACTTACTACGGCGATCGCTACGGTTGCTAGCAGTGAATGAGTGATAGATCTATGGGGAAACCTATCTTCGATCCAACTACTAATCGGAAAGAAGATTTTACCAATGGTTGATGTGGTGGTGTCGATATCGGGGATTTGTGAGCCAAGGATAGCCAAACCTAATGGTAGAGGTTCGGCAGTTCCTAGTATTAGAGATGTTCCAGCAGCTGCGATCGCTGCATGGGTGATTGCCATCATCGGCGGTCAAGAGTAGGGTTACTTTACCAGTCTGGGTTTTGGTAGAGCGATCGTCAGTTATTTGGCTCACTGCGAGAGAGGGTTAGACTTCACGATATTCCAATGATCCATTATTTTGCGTAAGGAGTTCAGACAATTTTTCAAAATTCAAACTTTTATCTGATGCTCGAAGAAAATATCTGAAGAGAAGAGAACCATTTAACTCAATTTCCTTCCTGCAATCAGTAATTTTCAATTCAAAACATTTCTTTTTTTTTCCAAACATAGTTTTTTCTTCAAATTCTAAAAACAATTTATCTTCAATATTAAATTGAGGATTAATATCATACTTTCCAATAACTAAAAAAGGGGGTTTTTCAATGCCTCCTTGAGAATCATCTAAAAACTCAAGACTATATACTATCTTTGACATAACATAAACAAAAACTCTCTACACATATTTAATTCCCAAAAACATCTGAAAAAGCTCATCAGAAAACGCCAGAAGTTTCAGAATTAAAGTTTTGGCACAGGATTAATAATTGTCACTTCAACAGAACCGATCGCGTATTGACCCTCAAGCACCTCTATTACTTCATTTAATAGACAATTATCGAATGTCACCTTATTACTAGAGATATCAAATGTCTTCATAGTATTTGGTTTGGCATATTCTTCGATCTTGTCCGACAAATCTATAGTTTCATTGCCCTAACCTCTTTCTTGCTCCTCTTACACTTCCCAATTGCTTCAGTGCCATTCCTGCAACCAAACAAACACCACCAGTAATGTACAACCCCTTATTACCAGTTCCCATACCCACAAACCGCACGATACCGAATGCCATCAGTGCAGCAATAATAATCGGCATGATGACCACATAGTTCGTATGTTCTGGCTTATCCTGCTTCAGCCCTAGAGCTTCATTCTTGATAA
>JASJEI010000428.1 GCA_030064795.1 Pleurocapsa sp. MO_226.B13
CCAGGGCAAACGCATCTAAATTCTGTAAACCTTACTTAGCAAGACTTTCAAATTTTAGTTACAAAACTAAATAATGGCTCAAACCTTTATCCCGTAAGCATTGTAAAAATAAGGTGCGTTTGCCCTGGTTTAGTCTCTCCTGGAACGGCTTCTAAATTATCTTGTAACTTACTGCTTTTTTCTTTTACAGCTTGAACTGTTTCATTTTTCTTAGACTGTAAAGAATTGGGAATTTCCCTTTTTGCTTCTTCTATTTTGTTACCAGCGCGATCTGTAATACTATCGGCGTAGTCACCCAGGTCATCTTTTTGACGGCTTTTTGCTGTATCTACTAAAGTTTTTGCCTTAGCAGCGGTTTCTGCATCATATCTGCGATCGTCATTATAGCCATTCATGCCACCTTTGAACTCTTGGTCGGCATCGTAGTCATCGTAGGTGTCGGACATTGCTCTTTTTGCCGTTTCTGTATAGGTTTGTCCTCCAGTCTGGGCTATATTACCTTTACTGCAAGCAGTACTAACTAATAACAAGCAGCTAGCCAAAAATACTGTTAATATTTGCTTAATTTTTATAGATTTAATGATTTTAATTAAATCGCGCATCATTTGCTCCTTAGTGTTTATCCATTTAATAAGATAAAAAAAATAATTAAATCTTACTTCTATCGAAAGTAAAATCTTTAACAAATTAATAGTTATAAATTTATGCTGCCGATTTTTGAAGACAGTTTACGAATTGCGATCGCTAAATAAATATTTTGTCTCTAGCCAAGCTCCATGAGTATTTGCTGGTTGAGTTATCATTCTTAGAGTATAGTTCTTCGGACTTATATAGGAAAATATAACCTTTGGCATATTGATATATCTTTAGCTCAATTTATTATTTCTTTTAAAGCATTAGCATTAGTTTAGCTTTAGAACTGAGAACCTTTTTGGTTACTAAATCCCCGCTCGACCCAGGGCAAAGCTATTATTAATCTCCTAACAAAACAAAAATTAATGGGCAAGAATTTACCTACTAGCGGACAATTAGAAAGAAACCTTTCGCAGAGCATACATAAGCTATATCGTCAAGAACTAGAGCATTCCCCCAGTAAAGTTACCTGTCAACTTTTTGGTAATCAACTAGCTATTGTCATTGAAGATGCATTAACGGCTGTAGAAGAAACTTTAGTTAATAGTGAAAAAAGCGATAATCTGGCTAAAAAGTTGAATGCAGCTATTAATCGAACCATTGAATCTAAGTTAAAAACTTTAATTGAAGAGATTTTAGCCGTAGAAGTACAGGATATTTTGTTTGATTCTACCTTCAAAAGTAAGAGGACTGGTGCGATCGCTACTCTCAAGCAACCACCTCTAGTACGCAACCCCCAATCAATTCCCAAAAACAAGGCTGGACTTAATCAAATAGAACACTCCAATGAGAGAGACTCTAGCGAGGTCAACTAGAAAGCTAACATCTCAGTAAGAGCCACCTCAGCGAAGTGTACGTAAGCTAAGGAAGGCTCTAGCAAGATCGACCTCAGTAGATGCAATCCATTAGCTCGCTCAACAACTTAATCTAATTTAACGTTGCGTTACATTCGTCTAAAGATAGATATTTTTGAGAAGTTAGAGGCGCGGGCAAACCTAGGCAGATAGTTGTCCTCCCGTTACATCATAAAGTGCGCCAGTAACAAAGCTACTGTCAGAAGAAGCCAAAAAGACATAGGCTGGAGCTAATTCTTCTGGTTGGGCTGCTCGTTTCATAATACCATCGGTATCGTAATTATCGACTTTTTTGACTGGCATAGTTGCGGGAATATTGGGAGTTCAGACTGGCCCTGGTACGACCGAATTGACGCGAATACCGCGATCGCCTAAATTTAAAGCCAAAGATTTGGTAAAGGTGTGTACTGCCCCCTTGGAAGTAGAATAGTCTACCAGCATTCCCTTGCCCATTTTGCCGACAACACTACCAGTATTAATGATTACATCGCCTTCTTGAAGGTGTGGTAGTGCTGCTTTGACCATGTAGAAATAACCAAAAACATTAGTTTCCATGGTGCGACGAAACTGTTCTAGGGAAATATCCTCAAACTTTTTTTGAGTCATTTGGTAGGCTGCATTATTAACTAGAATACTTAATTTACCAAAGCGAGCGACTACCTGCTCGATCGCCTGGGTACAATCTTCATAGTTGCGAACGTCGCCTTTTAGAATTAGACAGTCTTTATTGCCGATTTTCTCGACCATCTTTTGCGTATCTTGGGCATCGGTATCGTTTTCGTTATAGAAAATAGCTACTTCTGCACCCTCCATGGCATAGGCGATCGCTACAGCCCGACCGATGCCAGAGTCGCCACCAGTAATCAAAGCAACTTCGCCAGTCAATTTATCAGCAGGTTTGTAATTGGAGAGATCGCTATCTGGTTGAGGAGTTAGATCTCTTTGAGAAGCAGGATAGTCTAGCTTTTGTGGAGGGATCTCATCGGGAGTTGGACGACGTTCTTTGGTAGCCATAAATATTTCATCTGTTCATTACAATAATTAAGATTAAATAAAAAACATTTTCCCTAGATGAGCCAAAAGTAAGATCTTTTTAAGAAGTGGCGCGAGAAAGTTATTCCCCTAGAGGGAGTGATTGGAGATAAAATTTTGTCTTAATATATAGCGAAGATTAATTAAATATAAAATATCTATGTCTGACCAAAAATTAGAAGCAGAAGCAATTTCAGAAGCTAAAGAAAAACTAGGTGAAGTAGTTCCTACCCCTCCAGGGCCTAGTCCTAAATCCAGCGCGCAAGCTTTAAAAGAACGCTTACAGTGGGGAGAACCAGGTCTAACTATTATTGATGCACGCGATCGCCAAGAATTTTTAGAAGAAAGAATTACAGGGGCGATGTTGATAGACGATGTAAACAACTTGCCAAACAATCGCGAGATTTATGTCTACGCTAGCAACGATCAAAAAGCAGAAGAAGTGGCTAACGATCTGCGTCAAAAAGGCTATGAAAGTGTGTCGCAAATTCAAGGTGGTTTAGCTGGCTGGAAAGCGATCGCCGGGGCGACAGAAGGGAGAAGTTCCTAAATACCAATCTAGTTTTCAAGTAATTTTTGAGAAAAGCGAGCGGTCATAGAGCAGTTTTGCTGCTTAATAGACTGCGCTTATGCTTAAGTGGTGTCTCACGTGGTTGGACATATGGCGAGGTTTCCTCCCCTTCCCCCACGCGCTTTTTAGCTACGCGTTTTACCTAAATTAAAATCGCGGTAAGTAATGTAAATAATATTTACTCTGTCTCTATCTTCAAAATTGCAGATTTGAAGCTCAATAAATTAACTCTTAGCAGTCTACTGATATTATTTCCTACTATTTTTAGTGTGCCACAGGCGATCGCTCAGACAACTATCGAGAATTATATTATTTAAGGTTACTAAAGATTATGAATACAGGCGAAGAAAAATTTGCTCAAACACAGCCAATTGTCGAAGCAAACGATGCAGACAAAGTAGCTAGAGAAACTGGCTTAGAAATGAATGACGTTGACAAGCTAGGTAAAAAAACTGGTTTAGAGATGAGCGATCGCGAAGAACTAGGATTAAAAGGTAAGCTAGAAGAACGCGATGATAGTCGCTTAGATTTAGACAACGCTAACCAAACCTTAGCAGATTAACTTTTGGGGGGTTTGGGGGCGATAAGTCCGCGTGCGAAATCTTTGATTTGGCTTTGGGATGGGGCGTTTAAACATTTGAGGAAACCTCAAATGACAGCCCCTCATCCATGGATACCCCAAGCCAATTGAACCCCTCGACGATCTCTAACCGATAGTTAAAGATGCCTCACAATCTCTCAAATCATTCTAGTAAAGATACGATCGCAGTCAACCCAGACTGCGAAAATTGGATTATTCATGATGATAGTACCAAAAAAGCCTATTATCCCCAAGAAACAGAACTCCCTGTAGATCCTTATCGGTTATTTCGGTTTCTGACCGATTTAGAAGATATCTTACTGAATATTCCCGAAGACGGCGATCGTTTAAAAGCGATTATGCCTTTAGTTAGGCATTTATTGACTAGTTCCTATTGGTTACAAATGGAATACGATCCTCCTTCTCCCAAAACTGGTTGGTCGGTTAAAACGCTCTATCGCGAACCAGAATACCCTCTGACCGTACAAATGGTAGCTTGGAAACCAGGAAGTATGTCTCCCATTCACAATCATGCTACCTGGGGCATAGTGGCAATTATTAGTGGAACTGAAAAAAATCGTTTTTGGAAGCGATCGCCGACTGTAGAGCATCCCGATCGTTTGGAATTGGTAGGAGAACAGATTTTAGAACCAGGAGAAATTATTGGTTTTATGCCCGATGCCATTCATAGTGTCGAGTCTGTTGGCGACGAACCGACTATCTCTTTTAATCTTTACGGCAAAACTAACTACAAGCAGCGTTTTCAGTTCGATCTTAAAAACAACACTGCTAAGAACTTTTAACTCGCGGTCGAGAAGTGGTTTGGTTAGCCTGTCGATGTGGCAATGTTTACATCGTCGGCTTCAACCAGCTTAGTGCTGTCGATCGTGCTTTGGTGCCGCAGTCACTTTAAACGTTTTACTGAAATTACCGCGAACGATCCACGGGATTTTTCTTCACCAAGAGACGACGAGAAACGATCTTGATAGTTAATAGTTGATGGTCAATAACCGTGCTAAAAAAACACGCTGATAGTAGTCGGTCGAACCACAGCAACCCTGTCGTCTAACTGAGACTCGGTAAACCAAGAATCCCACGTAAAGAGCGAAGCATAAACGTGAGTGCGTCAAACCTTATTCTTATTTTCTTTTTACAAACAGTCTTTTAAGTTCTCAAAACAATAACATCCAAACTTTACTAACAGAGGAATTTTCTCTTAATAATCAATTAAAGCTGGAGTTTCAATTTAGTAAAAATACTTAGTTGAATAGCTCCCTGGTTTCAGATGAGAAAATATCAGCTTTCTAGATGGATGTTATTGTTTTTATTTGACGAGACAGATATTATGTAAATCAGGTTTTTTCCTCCTTGATGAAATATATATAAACCCGAATGTTTCTGTCAGGGAAGCTGTTTTCTTTAGCTTCAATTATCAATTTAGCACCTTTTTCGGCGATCTCCCTAAAAGATACAGAAGTTTACTATCTAAGTGATTTACCATAACAGAAAATAAATTTAATTAAACAAGGCTATAGTTTTGTTTTTTTATATAGAATTAAAAGCCCTAAAGGATAAACGATCGCCTGTTGGAGGATTTCAGCGCGTGTCGGAATACCGTTAAAAGACAAATCTATACCTAGATACCCCGATTTTCTGCTGGCAAGTTTGTCAATTCTGGTGTTTTTTACTGAGGTTTCTTGGTGGTAGATATGACAAACTCGAAAAAAAAAGTATAAAAAATTGGTTACATGGTTGGTAATAAAGCTGATTCTCAACAGCCTCAAAAACAAGGCACAATTGATGTAGACCTCTTACAGCAAGATGTGATTGGGTTATTGGATGAAATTAATCTTCTCATCGATGATACTCAAGCCAATCTAGACAGTTTAACGGAGTCCAAATACGAGCAGTTTCAGGCACAGATTGCTGCTGCGGGTCAAAATGTCGCCGATCTACAGCTGAGAATGGCAATTGTTGCGCCGATGAAAGCTGGCAAATCAACCATCATCAATGCGATCGCGGGACAGGAATTATTACCAAGCTGTGCTGTGGCAATGACTACTATTCCGACGGAGATTGTTTTCGATCCAGAGATCGATCGAGCAACTCTTTGTCTAAGCCAAAATACTTTAAGTCTGTTTAAAAGCTTGGAAGATAGCCTCAAACAACAAGTAGAGCGGCTAGGAATCGAACCTCTACAAAAAAGACTAGATCGCTATCCTCATTTACTAGATTTATTTTCTGAAATTGCCACTTCTACTGATTTTAATCTCACTCAAAAAATTATCGGTCGTCAGGCGATCGCCAATACTTTAAATCGCCTCAATCACGTTATCAGGCTTTCTAGTGTTATCGAGCCTACCAAAGATCCGATCGGGCGACTACAGGATGTTCCCCAAATCAAGACCCCCTGGTTGAGTATTGGTAAGAGTAAACAGATCGAAACTTCGGGAAGTCTGACGATCGTCGATACACCAGGCCCCAACGAAGCGGGGGAAGGCTTACGCTTGAGTGCAGTGGTAGAAGAACAACTACGTCGCAGTTCCATTGTTTTAATCGTCTTGGATTATACTCAGTTAAATAGCGAAGCTGCCGAAAGCATCAAACGACAGATTCAACCGATTATTGAATCTATTGGCAGGGACAATCTTTACATTCTAGTTAACAAAATCGATCAGCGTCGCCAGGGAGATATGACTCCCGAACAAGTAAAAGACTTTGTAGTGGCAGACTTAGGATTGACGGATAACGACAGCGATCGCGTTTTTGAGGTAGCTGCTGTTCGGGCTTTTACGGCGACTAAGTTTTTATTAGAAGTACAGCAAAACCCCAAAATTAAACTATTAGAAATAAAATCCTTAACCTCTCTAGCGCAGGAGGTACTAGGAATCGACTGGGATGAAGAGCTAGATGATATAAACGTCAAAATTATGGCAAAAAAAGCCTTAAAATTATGGCATAAATCTGGTTTTGCTCCTTTTATCGATAGTGCGATCGCTGCTTTGATGGCAAATGCTGCACCTCAATGTTTGAGTAATGCCCTCAATCTCAGTCGCAATCATCTCTTAGCAATCAGAGACGATCTCAACTTACGCAGTCATGCTATTTCTCAGGATACGGCAAAAATACAGGAGGAGATTGAATCCTTAGAAAAGGACTTGAGTCATTTAGAATCCTGTCGCGATCGCCTGAGTACTTTGGCAGATATTAAAATTGAGCTACAGCAAAATTTACAACGTCTTCTAACACAACTCAAAGCCGAAGCTGTGATTGATGTTGAAAATTTCTTTGCGGGAGAAGAATACTTACAGGCAGATGCGATTAAAAAAGCTGACATCAACGCTCGTAATTTGTTGTTAAGTAATTTAGGAGATTTCGAGTTATTTCCCAAGTGGGTTTCAGACAATCTCAAAGCTGGTATCGAATACAAAACTTCAGGTACTGTCTCCTTTAAAACCGAACTTGAGGCAGAATACTTTACTCAAGAAGCGATCGGCAGAGCCAGAAAACGCCTAGAAGAATTGATTTTAAAAGTGAGTCAGGATATTGAAACCGAAGTTAAACAAGCCAGAGAAGAGCTTGAGAAATTTTTAATTGAAGAAACCAAAGACATTATCGAGCGAGCTAAAAATCGTCTGCAAACTAATTTTGAAGTTGATTTACATTTACCCTCTCCCATAATTAATAGTGAGCGCGAAATACAAGTAGATAAGAAACTAGTTAAAACTAAAAGTCGTCTGGTTGATGATGGTTATGAAGAGCGTTTAGTCAAAAAACGGGCATGGTATTATTGGTTGGGGGTAATTCCTTTTTATAGCCAAGAAAAACATAAAAAACCCTATAAAAAAGAAGACTATTATGCAGTTTCTGTTCATGAAATTGTCGAACAGATCAATATTTCTAGCGATATCTTTATTGATGAAATTCAACAAAAAGTTACGGTTTATTTAGAACAAGAGCTACACCAGCAAGTCGATAGTTTCTTTGTTAAACTAGATCGATATTTAGGTAATTATTTAAATAGCTTACAACAATCTCAATCCGACCATAAACTTTCTTTAGAACAGAGAGATAAATTAGGCGAGAGTTTAGGAAAACTAGTTCCTCAAACCAGTAACTGTATTGATAAAGTCGATAATTATCTAGAAAAGACACAGCAAGTTATTATAGCTAGGAAATATTGATAAGTTACACTTTTTAAAACAGCAAATCAAATTGATTACTAATAGTAATACAATTCCAAACCTTTGTCTTACTTTAGAGATTTGTTGTCCCAAAGTTTGACTATCTAAACTATTTCGGTAGTGAAACAAAAATCTGTGGGATGAGTCTGAAGAAAAGGTCAGTAAATGGAAAAATCTAGATGGAATGTATTCTCTGCGGTCATGAAAAAGCACACAAACA
>JASJEI010000429.1 GCA_030064795.1 Pleurocapsa sp. MO_226.B13
AAAAGTTTTTCCAATCCTGAAACCCATCAACAACGCCTAAAACACATGATTGTGCCACGTTGGGGTAAACCCGAAGATTTTATGGGTGCAGCAGTTTATTTAGCTTCTGATGCCTCTGCCTACGTTACGGGTCAGGATATCTTTGTAGATGGTGGTTGGACAGCCAAAGGTATTACTTAGTGATTGGTGGGTAGAGACGCGAAATTTCGCGTCTCTACTAATTTTAAGAATTATGACTCAAATCGGTTTTATGCAGGGGCGACTTTCTCCAATTGAAGAGGGTAAAATTCAAGCCTTTCCTTGGTCACATTGGCAGTCAGAATTTAAGATCGCTCACGATCTTGGCTTTGAGCTTATGGAATGGACTCTCGACCAGGAAAGACTAGAGGAAAACCCCTTGATGACCAGATCTGGTCGTCAGCAAATTAGTCAGTTGTGCAACGAATACGGTATTAGCATTCGTTCTTTGACGGGAGATTGTTTTATGCAAGCTCCTTTTTGGAAGTCAGAAGGAAGCCAAAGAAAGTTGCTACTAGAGCAAATAGCAGAAGTTTTAATGGCTGCTGCTAGTTTAGAAATTAGCTATGTGGTAGTTCCCCTAGTAGATAATGGCAGTCTGGAAAATCAGCAGCAGATTGACAGTCTCGATCGAGGATTGGAGACAATACGCCCCATCTTGCGCGATGGCAACCTTAAGCTGGTCTTTGAGTCTGATTTTTCCCCTGCTAAACTTCTAGAGTTAATTGCTAATTGGGATAACAAATACTTTGGGATTAACTACGACATAGGTAATAGTGCTGCTCTAGGTTACGATCCTGCCCTAGAAATAGCTACTTATGGTTCTTATATTGGAAATGTTCACGTTAAAGATCGGCTCTTGGGTGGAACTACTGTTCCTCTGGGGACAGGTAACGCCAATCTACCTCTGGTGTTTAAGTTACTCCAAGAAGCTAATTATCAAGGACAATATATCTTACAAACTGCCCGTGCGGTCGATCGCGACCATGCTGGAGTTTTGTGTCGCTATCGAGATTTGGTAAAGCAACTTATTGCCAATGCTGAATAGATTATGGACTTAAGACTTACAGGTAAAACAGTATTAGTTACGGGTTCGGGTAGAGGTATCGGGTTAGCGATCGCCAAAATTTTACATCAAGAAGGTTGTTGTCTGGCTCTTAATGCTCGTCATGAGACAGAAATTGCTAGTATTGCTGCTAATTGGGTAGAGCGCGTCAGTTTTCATGTGGCTGATGTAACTCAACCCGAACAATGCGATCGACTAATCAATGCCGTCAAACGAGAATGGGGCGGATTAGATTTATTAGTTTGTAACGTTGGTAGTGGTGCATCAGTACCCCCAGGACAAGAAACTCCTGAAGAATGGCACAGAGTAATTAACCTGAATCTTTTCGCTACTACTAATATGGTAAAAGCTGCACGAGAACAATTAGCAGCTAGTGGCGGAGCGATTGTTTGTATCTCTTCTATCTGCGGTTTAGAAACTTTGGGCGCACCTATTATCTATTCCGCAGCTAAATCTGCCCTCAATAGCTATGTTAAAGGCATTGCCAGACCTCTAGCTCAACAGGGAATTAGGATTAATGCGATCGCACCAGGAAATATTCTGGCAAAGGGGGGAACTTGGGAACGAAAATTAAAAGAGAATCCTACAGGTGTTCAAACCATGTTAGAGCGTGAAGTTGCTCTACAAAGGCTGGGCAAACCAGAGGAAATCGCTAACTTTACTGCGTTTCTCCTATCCACTAAAGCTTCTTTTGCTACGGGTGCAGTATATGTCGTCGATGGAGGACAGATTAGGGGTTGAGTTTGGAGTTCGGAGTTCGGAGTTCGGAGTTTGGAGTTTGGCTTTTCGGTTTACTGGGACTCAAATGTTAGAAGATTTAAGAATGGATGAATGAAGAGTAATTACTACGATCTAAAAGGGAAAAACGCCCTAATCACTGGAGCAGCAGGACTTTTAGGCAAAGAACACGCAGCAGCTTTGGCAGCATTGGGAGCAAAGGTGGTGCTGACAGATATTAGTAAAGATAATCTGCAAAATGTAGCACAGAAGTTAAAGACTGAGTTTTCAGAGGAGCAAATCCAGACTTATGTAATGGATGTCACCAGTATTACTTCTATTAAGTCAGTACAGGAACAAGTAAATAACAACGGTCAAATAGATATCCTGATTAATAATGCAGCGATCGACCCTAAAGTTAACGCCGATAATAATCTAGTCGAGATATCTCGTTTTGAACATTTTCCCCTATCTCAATGGAATTTTCAGCTTGAAGTAGGACTGACAGGAGCTTTTTTGTGTAGTCAAGCTTTTGGTACAGCTATGGCAAAGCGTGGCGATGGTGTGATTCTCAACATTGCTTCTGACCTTTCCATTATTGCCCCCGATCAAAGACTTTATCAAAAACCAGAATTGCCCCCAGTTCAACAACCAGTTAAACCCGTTACCTATTCCGTTATTAAAACGGCTCTAATAGGTTTAACTCGCTATCTAGCAACTTACTGGGCAGACCGAGGAGTCAGGGTTAATGCCCTATCTCCAGGGGGAGTCTATAACAATCAAGGAGAAGAATTTGTGACTCGTCTGACTAACTTAATTCCGATGGGGAGAATGGCAAACCACGACGAATATCGAGGTGCAATTCAGTTTCTCTGTTCGGATGCTTCTCGCTATATGACTGGACAAAATATTGCGATCGATGGTGGGCGTAGCGTTTGGTAACTTTTATGAGTGGTTAGTGGGTAGAGACGTGATATATCGCGTCTGTACAGTGGTTAGTGGTTAGTAGTGATTAATAAGTAAAGACCTTTGGGCTTGGTAAATATTTTATTTTGAGGAGTAAGTATAATGACACAGACAGTTAAAATTGGCGATCGCCTAGTAGGAGAAAATCAGCCTACTTTTATCATTGCCGAGATTGGCATTAACCATAATGGCAGTTTAGACATAGCCAAAAAATTAATTGCTGCTGCGGTAGTAGCAGGATGCGATGCAGTTAAGTTCCAAAAACGTACCGTAGATGTGGTCTATACCCTGGAAGATTTAGCTCGTCCTAGAGCCAATCCTTTTGGTAATACCAATGGCGATCTTAAATATGGTTTGGAATTTGGTCAAGCAGAATATCAAGAAATTGCTGCTTACTGTAAGTCCAATAATATTCTCTGGTTTGCTTCCGCTTGGGATGAGGCTTCAGTGGATTTTCTGGAACAGTTTGAGCCTCCTTGCTATAAAATTGCTTCCGCTTCTTTGACTGACGACAATCTTCTCAAGCATCATCTCCAATACAAGCGTCCGATTATTCTTTCTACTGGGATGAGTACCCTAGAACAAATCGATCGCGCTGTGGAAATTCTCGGTACAGATAATCTCATAATTATGCACTGTACCAGTACCTATCCTTCTCAACCAGAAGAATTAAATCTGAGAACTATCTCAACTCTCAAAGAACGTTATGGTGTTCCCATTGGCTACTCTGGTCATGAAACGGGTTTATCTGCATCTATTGCAGCAGTAGCTTTGGGAGCTTGTACAGTGGAGCGTCATATTACCTTAGATCGAACTATGTGGGGTAGCGATCAATCTGCATCCCTAGAATCTCAAGATTTTATTGAGTTGGTTAAAAATATCCGTACTGTAGAGAGAGCTATCGGTGACGGTATTAAAAAAGTTTATGACAGTGAGATGCCTATTATCAAAAAACTACGGCGAGTAGGTGCTTAAGGGAAATATCGATCGCTTGCCATTCACTACTTCAGATACTACATCACTCGAACCAATTACGCCTACTAAATCTGCTTGGCGAGTACCACTAGCTTCCATAAGATGCAGATTCTTCAATCGGATAATTCTCTGTTTCATAAGCTTCAATCAAAGTTACTAAACCCCGTCTACTTTGAAAACCGTAGTTTTTCTTCTTCGGGTTCAAGATGTTTTTTGACCCACAGGCGATCGCGCTTTGGCGAAGGGAGTAGTATTAATCTGATGCTGGAAATCAGCAATAGCACTAATCAATTCTCTTGGACTGTTGGAGAAAAAAAGGGGTTTTTCCTCCCGTTCTTTGATACTCAAGTTTCGCGCGTAGCTCTTTACTTTGATTCCAATGATCGCACTTTATACCAATTCTCAAAAGTAACAAGAGACTTCGTAGGTTGGGTTAAACGACAGTGCAACCCAACAAAAGCTTATGAATGTTGGGTTTCGTACCTCAACCCAACCTACATTTTTTTAAGATTATCTATCTAGCTATTAATGAGAAATGGTATTACCTTTAGCATCAACTCAATCTTTTCTTATTATGGTTTTTCTTCTCTAACTCAGCCTATTTTATTTTTGGACAAAACTCCAGTTTTCTATCTGGAGGGGGTTTACAAAATTAGTCTGTCAAAAAATGTAAATTACTTCAATTATAACTAGTTAAATTAACTAGCCTAATAGTAGAGTACAACAACGATCGCCAAGCCAAATTTGTAGCCTTTTTAGATAACTTTTTAAATAAATTGCTGGCAATAAATTGAATATTAGATAGGGGGGCTAGGAGATGAGTAAGTTATTTTCTAGATTGTGGCAGACTAGCACTATTACTGGATTGTGTCTTTTAACCAGTAGCATAGCTCAAGCACAACCCATCTCTTCTGATGGTACGTTACCTAATCCCACAGAAGTTAATTCTACAGCAGCAGGTTTTGAAATTAATGGCGGGACAACCAGAGGTGGTAATTTATTTCATAGTTTTCGGGATTTTTCTGTACCTATTAACTCAGAAGCGTTTTTTAATAACAATTCCAGTATAGCTAATATTCTCAATCGCGTAACTGGAGGTAATATATCTAACATCGATGGTTTAATTCGCGCTAATGGTAATGCTAACCTGTTTCTGATTAACCCCGCAGGAATTATCTTTGGTGAAGGTGCGAGATTAGATATTGGTGGTTCTTTTTATGGTAGTAGTGCCGATAGTATTTTGTTTGAAGATGGGGAATTCAGTGCGACAGATTTAGACAATCCTCCTTTATTAACTATTAACGCCCCAATAGGCTTAGGATTTAGAGACGAGCCAGGAACTATTACCAATCGTTCTTTTGATGAAGAAGCTTTCGTAGGACTAGAAGTTCTAGCGGATGAGACCTTAGCTTTAATTGGTGGAGAAGTTTTTATTGATGGTGGACTTTTATCCACCGATGGAGGACGAATAGAAATAGGTAGTGTTGCTGGAAATATTACTGTCAGTCTTACTCCTATCGAACAAGGATTTGATGTTGGCTATGAAGGAGTAGCTAATTTTCAAGATATTAGTTTGTCTTTTGCCGCGTTCGTCAGTAATTTTGGTGAAAACCCAGGGGATATAGAAGTAGGAGGTAGAAATATTAGTTTGATTGAAGGTGGTGGAATTGGTATTATTGGAGATTTTGGAGAGCAAGTTGGTGATATAAACATTATTGCTTCTGAGTCTTTGACATTAGATGGCAATAGCTTAGAAGTAGGTATAGGCGAGTTTAACAGTGAAATATTTATTATAACTTCCGATAATACAGAAATAGGGCATAGTATAAATATCAATACCCCAAAATTAATTATTACCAAGGGGGCGCAAATAGCTACTTTTAGTGATTCTTTTGATTCTTTTGGTCAAGGGGCGGATATAAATATAAATGCTTCTGAAATAATTATCGAAAGACCTTTTATAGATGCTGATGAAAATTTGTTGGCTAATGCAAGGATTATTTCTCAAGTATCACAAGAAGGTATTGGCAATGGTGGTGATATAAACATCAATACTGCCAATTTGGTCTTGACTAATAGTGGAGAGATTACAGCAGAAACCCTTGGTAGTGGAAATGCTGGAAGTTTAAATATTAATACCGCTGATTCTTTGAACGTCAAAGGACTAAATAGTGGTTTATTTAGTCGTACTGGTGGTTCAGGAGATGCAGGAACTGTAATAATTACAACTCCAGAATTAAAAGTTTTAGATAGTGCTCAAATAGGTGTAAACAATTTTATTGAGGAAAGTTTTGAAATTTCTCCTTCTGGCAGACTAATTAGAAATATATTAGAACAATCAATTGATGGTTCGGGAAATGCGGGAACAATAGGTATTAAAGCTACTAATATTACTCTGGAAGATAGAGGCGGAATTACTGCTTTCTCTTCTGCTGGTGAAGGAGGAAATATTAATCTTAAAGTTGATAATTTATTATCTCTACGGAACAATAGCGAAATATCTACAACTGCGGGGTTAGAAGGTACTCCTGGTAATGGTGGCAATATCGAGATCGACTCCAAACTAATTGTCGCTTTTCCTAACGGTAATAATGATATTACAGCTAATGCTTTTGATGGAGCAGGAGGTAATATTACTATTTTTACTGAAGGTGTTTTTGGAATAGAAGAAAGAAGTTCTACTCCACCAAATAATACCAACGATATCGATGCCAGTGGGGAAACTGATGGGATTGTAGAAATCATTACCCCAGATGTAAACCTTCTTCAAGTCGATACAAATATACCTGAAAATCTAGTCGAAGGAGAACAAACTGTTGCCCAAGCCTGTCAGAGCGATCGCCTTGCTGGAAAGTCTGGTGGTTTAATTGTTAAAGGTAAAGGCGGTGTACCCCCCGAACCTATTGAACCAATCGATTCCGATGCGATCGTAGTCAATGGACAATTTACCAATCCCAATCCACAAGTTCAATCTCTAAATATCAAACCCATTAAAACTGCCCAGGTAGATATTTATCCAGCTAGGGGAGTCATTGTTAAAGAAGACGGTTCTTTTATTCTTACTGCATATCCTACAGATCTTATCGATACTCGTACTCCTAATATTCGTGCTAATTGTAATTGAGCCTGATTTAACCAAACTACTAATAGGTGTAGTATTGTCCTAATTATTAAGAATCTCTGATTGGGTGAATATTTGAAAAGTATTCGTCTGGCGGGTTAGCGATTGTAATATAATTTAAAGTGTAATAGTATAGTTCAAAAGACCTGGAGTATTGAGATGAAAGGTAGATATTTATCCTCATTACTCACCACTGCTACACTAGCTTTTGGTATGACTCTAGTAGTTGGAGTAGCTGCAAAAGCAGTAGACCCTGTTTTTTCTTGTCAGTTAAATGAAGATAGTCTGACTACTGTAGTCACAACTAATGATGGTTTATCCCAACCAGTGTTCCACTGGAATCGCGCAGGAGTAAATAATCAGCAGCAGTTGTGTGATTCTGTATCCCAAAAACTGAATAATTATTTGGCTGAAGGTAACAATTTATCATCTGTAACTTTTAAACCCCATGAAAGCATGGGTTTACCAGCCGTTTGTCTGACCGAAAAAGACCAAGAATGTAGTCTGCTTCTGTTTACACTGGAACCTTCTTCTTCACCGCTAATTTTGGCTAATCATACTTTATCTTCGATTCTTGATGAAGACTTACAAACCAGTCCAATTAGATACCAAGAACGCGGTGTTCAACGTACAGCCTATAAGGTTGATTTCTGGCAGTTAATGGGTTTAGGTTGGTAGTAAAAAACATTGGATAAAATCGATAATAAATTATGCCATCTCCAAGGGAGAGTATTTTCTTATCTTTAAAACTAGTAATCTAACCGTTAGGATTACGACTCAATATATTTGTTGAGATTTTTATTAGCGGTAAGGTTCTAAAGAAGGAAGCAATCTGGTTTGATTTTTCCAGAATCAGATAATCGCACTGATTTTGCTGCAAAAAATAACCCATTTGTAAACCAGCCGGGCCGGTACCTATAACTAAGTATTTATGTTCAATATAGTCTGACAACAATTTTGGCTTAATGACAATCGATAACGGGAAAATAAGCCTTGGGGAATCGGTGGTTTAGCGATCGCTTTATTGAAAAAAAGATCCCGTGAAAAGTCAGTCTGCTTCCCCTGCTCTCCTGCCCCGAGAGAAAACCTGGTCAAAGTTGGTCAGCCTTCGCCGACCGCCCCTACGAATTTGGGGACTTTGACACGCTTACCCCTCACAATTGGGGCGGTCGGCGGGCAATAACCTCTGGCTAAAACTTATCCATTTGAAT
>JASJEI010000430.1 GCA_030064795.1 Pleurocapsa sp. MO_226.B13
TGCTCATTTGAACAGCTCCCGCCCAATCTGGGAAGTCTGGATGCCCTCGCCGACAGAAGCTGCTTACCTCTAACCTTAATTGTTCGCGGCGAGTTCACCCAGACTTTTTGAGAAGGTTCATAAATAATGATTTTTTCTTTAGTTCCTTTATCCAATAAATCTTTAGCCACATCCCAAAGTTTAAAGGTCAATTCTTTGATATTTCTTATTTTAGAAACATCTTCAGGAGTTTGACCCACTGAGATGTGATAAGCATAACGCCACAGTTGAACAAAATTTATTCCTCGATATTGATGGGCGGTATCACCGATCGCTTGGGCTTTACTGGTGAAAGTTTCTAGAGTTTTGATTGTTGTTGATGGATTCCAATCTTTGAGCCACTGAGGTGTATAAGGGGCATTTTCAATTAAATCGGCGAACGTTTCTTTTTGGTTATCTTCTCTACTGACTAACATTTCTTGGTATATTTTCGGGAATAACAATCTAAAGTTAACGAGTCGAAAAATACTGGCTCGACGGTAATATTCAATTCCCTGCTCACATACAGTTTCAATTTGTTTATTAGGATTACCTATATGGATTTTAATATCACTTGATAGCTCTTCTGTTACTTGATTACCTCGATGTCCCCAGTAATGACCCGCTCTTAATACATAGATTAATGAATCTGGTTCTGGCTCTTGCTCTACATTTTTTAATGAGTGACTCTGTTGGCGAAAGTAATCAGTTAGTAGGTTTATACAATACACAAGAAAAGGGGATAAGTTTTTATACTCATCATTTCTCTCTAGGGTTCAAACTAGACTGTAGAGTATGAACGACTGCAATTTCTTTCCTAACAGAGAAAGCGATCGCTTTTGACGTAGTCAACCCACCAGTCTCAGCCCAATGAGATAATCAGAGTAATAACTTGTCAAGTCTACATTTATTATTTATGTCACTTCATCCCCAACAATTAGGTGTAATTCCCCCTGAGACTATTCGGGTAGCTCAATTAGCTTTCCCTAAAGGTAATATTTATTTGAAAATGAGGGATGAATTAGGGGTTTTTTACTCAGATAACAATTTTAATTCTCTGTTTTCACAGAAGGGACAGCCAGCTTTTTCCCCTTGGAGATTAGCTTTAATTACTATTCTGCAGTATGTTGAGGGATTAACGGATAGACAAGCAGCCGATTCAGTGAGAGGTCGCATTGATTGGAAATATGCTCTAGGGTTAAAATTAACTGATTCAGGGTTTGATTTTTCGGTGTTGAGTGAATTTCGCGCTCGCTTAATTGAAGGAGGATTAGAGCAACAGTTATTTGAACAAATGCTCGCCCTTTTTAAAGAAAAAGAATTGTTAAAATCTCCTCAAAAACAAAGAACTGATTCCACTCATATTTTGGCGGCTATACGAGTTCTTGGTCGTCTGGAAAATATCGGGGAAACTCTTCGTTCTGCTTTAAATTCAATCGCGGCGGTGGCTCCTAATTGGTTAAGAAAAATCGTTCCTGATGATGAATGGTATTCTCGCTACGGTCAGCGATTTCAAGAAAGTCGTTTTCCAACTTCAAAAAAAGAACGCCTTGATGTTGCGCTTATGATCGGAATTGATGGGAACTATTTATTAGATATTATCTGGTCAAACTCAGAATTAGAATGGTTACGTCATCTTGAATCAGTAGAGATTCTTCGACAAGTGTGGATTCAACAATTTTAGATCGATAATAGTTCACTGAAACTAAGAGAGCCATCTAATTGTCCACCTGGTGCGATTTTAATTAACTCTCCCTATGATTCAGATGCCAGAATGGGAAATAAAAGGACTCGCGAGTGGACTGGATATAAAGTTCATCGAGCGCGAAACTTGTGATGAAGATTCTCCTCATTTAATTACTTATGTTGAAACCACACCAAGCACTAATAAAGATCATGAAATTATGGAAAATCTTCACGGGTCTTTAAGCCAACAAAATTTATCACCATCTCAACATTTAGTCGATGCTGGCTATATAGATACTGACTTACTTATTACTGCCAGAAAAAATTATGAGATTGACTTAATTGGCCCAGCCCCTAAAGATTGTCAATGGCAAGCTAAAGAGGGGAAAGGGTTTAGTTTAGCTGATTTTCAGATTGATTGGCAGCAAAAAGTTGTTCGTTGTCCCAACGGAAAATTATCTCGAATTTGGACACCTAGATTCAATCGATATAAACAATCAGTTATTCATATTGCTTTTCAAAAATCTGATTGCCAAAGTTGCCCCAGTCTTTCTGATTGTACCAAAGCCAAATGTGGATATCGAACGCTGACAATACGCTCTAAAGAATGTCATCAAACGCTTGTTCAAGCCAGAGCGAGACAAAAGACAAAAGACTTTAAAAAACAATATGCCTCAAGGGCCGGTATAGAAGGCACGATTTCCCAAGGAACAAGAGCTTTTGGACTACGTTTCTGTCGCTATCGAGGCTTGACCAAAACTAGATTACAGCATATTATTACCGCCTGTGCCATTAATTTGGTTAGAGTTTGGGAATGGTGGACAGATGCTTATACTTTTGGCACTACCCCCTCTCGTTTTGCCGCTTTAGCCCCTTAAAAGGCTATCAAGAGGCGTCGATACTGTTAGCCAAAGCGACTTGTAAGTAATCCAGCATAATACAAAACCAAGAAGTTAGCGGGACTTTGACAATTTTTCCCGTTGGGAAAAATTTCCAAGTAATACATGGATAAATTCTCCCCTTACCCATGTATTACTTGGAAGAAGATTCGTCTTTATTAAGCGTTATATTAGTCTTTAATACTGGTTTTTCGGGATACACAGATCAAAAAATTCCTTGATTTTGCTTGACCAAATTTTCTAGTAACTCAGCCCTTGATAAACCAAGACATTCAGCAGCAATTCCCCAGGGCATCCTTGTAGCATCAGTTAGTCTCAGAGAGCGAACAGCCGCGATAATCATCATCTTTGAGAGTAAATTTCGCTTGGATATCTCGTTTCCGTTTCACTTTGGGACTTTTCCATGAAATATATGGAATTAGTTTAACATCACTCCCATGTATTTCATGGTGCGAGGAATCATCACATTCTACATTTTTCTCTCTTAGTATTGCGCTCAATTACTTATCGATTACTTTCGCCAACAGAGTCGGATATTTTTCACTTAGTAAAGTAGGCAAACCAATATAGCTCTATCTCTCATCACCACTTTATTTCAAGAGCTATCGCTTTCCAAACGACATTATTTAAATTCGTACTTAAATAGACTCAGCGCTCAATAATCTTCGATTCATGGCGCTAGAAATACTTTGAAGAGATTCAGTGAAAAATCAACATAACAGTAATTTTCAAGCACAGCCTTTATTGAGCTTTTTCCTTTGGTAAGAGTAATCGGCAACTAAAAATATATGTAATTTTCCACCATGGTATATAAACATCCCACCAAGAAAAACGAAGTAGTCAATTTGGGTCTCCATCCAGATTTGCTGCAACTAATTGACATAGCAGCGAATAACGAGTTTAAAACGCGCAGTTTCTTTATTCGAGAGGCGATAGCTAAAGCGTTAATGAATCGAGGTGCAATAGCTGACCTTGAACACAATGCTGTCTTTCAAGAGAAACTGATCGAACTTTGTGGTCCGCCTATAGCTCCTGGTTCAGCAGTGATTGAACCCAATATTAATTAGAAAATTACATATATTTTTAGACAAAAATTCGGGGCTCAAGCTGCCACCTTGCCCCATTGAAGTTTATATATTTTAAAAACATGACAAAAAGTCAAATTTTAGAGCAACAAATAGCTCTCAACAATTCCATTGTACCAGAAAATGATTTGGCATCAAACTCTATAAGCCTTATACAGAATGACATAGAGACACCTAAAGCGGTAAAAAACACTTTAGTCTCAAAGGGTCATAGACTACATATCGAAGACTTTGATGACCTAAAAAGAGTAGAAACTGTAAATCTCAAGTTCTTGAGACTTCTCCATTACGACCTCCAGGACACTATATACGCTCGCGTCATTGGAAAATTTCCTGAAAATAGGAGTGGCAAGCTAACTAGCCTTATAAAAGGTCTGAAGGATTGCAATGAGAACAAAAACCAAAATGTCTACTTTGTCGTTAATAGTGGCGGTCATAAAGCTGAAGATGTAAAAGTTGGTCGTGCTTTGATGCTTGAGATTGATAAAGATGAGCAAGGTAATTTGATACCAATTGATGATCAGTATCAAATCATGGTCGATAAATTCGGAATACCAACAGTAGCCGTATTCACAGAGAATAAGTCTCTACATTGTTATTACGTCTACGAAGAACCAATTGACCCCCAATTATGGAAGCAAATGCAAGAAGACGCTCTGGCGTACTGTCCTATTGCCGACCAAAGTATTAAAGATTTGCCCCGTATATTACGCTTGGTTGGTTTTAAACATTCCCAGACGGGTAATTACTCACGAGTTTATGCCGAGTCTGGTATTAAATACTCCTACGAAGAATTGAGAAGCAAGATACCAGCAAGAGTTGTTGAAACTAAGAAAAAGAAACCTGTTGCAAATGCTAAAAAGGCATCAAAAGCCACAAAACTCGCTGCACCAAACACTACGTCTGAAATGACTTCCAAAATTGAAGATTCTCATCGCATCATTGAGGTTGGCACGGATAAAGATGGATTGTTAATTGTCAATAATATTAAAAACCACAGATTAATCGAATTCGATATCGATGATTATGCGGGAGTACTATCGATTGAAAATCTCGCCCGTTTGCTAGAGATAAAAACTGCGCTGGAGGTTTTGGATACAGAAATTTGTGAAGGTTATGTCTCCTGGCTCCAAATTGGAATGGCACTGCATCATGAAGGCACCACCAATGGTAATTCGTATTTCTCTGACGCAATGCAAGAACTATTTCATGTTTGGTCGCAGGGTTCGGATAAATATGAAGAGGTAAAAGCAACCATTACATGGGAGAGTTTTGGCGATCGCGATGACGGCATAAAGATAAATACGCTTTTTCATTATGCACATCAGAAAGTGAAGAAAGTAAAAAATCTGGCGCGGAAAATTTATCCGCTAGTAGATAGTTACTATATGACACTCAAACTAGAACCGAAATCAACCATTGAAGAGACAAGCAGCGACATTAGAAACTTATCCACAGCAAATTCTCCTATTTCATTCGTGGGAAAAGCCTATATTGACAAAGGCATTCATTTCGACACCTCTGACAGTAAAGAAACAATAGTTAGAATTTATAACGTAGAAGAGGGTGTTTGGGAAAAACAAAATTTAATATCTTTTTATGCAGATGCCGAGTACAGATTAAATGCTTGCATGAAAAATAGTTACGGAACGATCAAACCATTGAGCGTAAAACAACAAAAGGAGTTAAAAGCTTACATTAATGTCTACACAAAAAGTGACCCTAATTACATAGGTTACAAATGGAAAAGCGAGCAAAGCGGTAACATTATTGCTTTTAAAAACAAGATTCTAAACCTGAAAACAAAGCGGGAAGAAGATTTTAGAAAGAAATTATACTTAGAGAACAAATTAGAACGCGAGTATAGACCAGAAGATGGTGCGGACTGTCCTAATTGGATCAAGTTGATATCTGATTTGACTGGTAATGATAAAAAGGTGATGGACGTATTAGAAGCTGCGGCATTATTAACTTTAACTGGTAGAGGAGATACTGAAAGAAGCTTTATAACTCTTTATTCCGAAAATGGTGGCGCTGGAAAAGGTACCTTTATGAGAACGTTACAAGGTCTAGCGGGTAAAGATAGAAGTAAAACAGCTTCCTTCGACCGTCTGAGTGATGGTAATTTGATGACTTCCTTTGAGAATAAAACATTAATTGTTTTTCCAGAAGAACGCAACAAATTATATCCAAATTCTAATGCCTACGCCTCATTACTGAAATTGACTTCCAAGGATAGAATCGACGCACGAGGAAACTATCAAACTGGTATCGAGTTTCAAAGTAATGCGATGTTATTTGTTGCTACCAATACCTTCTTATTTGGTAACGATGGTGGAATGAATCGAAGAATTCTACAAGTAGTCTGTCCAAAAAAAGAAAATTTAATTCCCGATCGAAGTTTTGGCAAGAAACTTGAAAAAGAACTCAGCCAAATAACAAATAGATTGTTGAATAAATTTGATTTTGATGCTGATAATGCAAGGGATTTATTAGAAGAAGCTCCAGATTATGAAGCTTTTTCCAATAACGCTAGAATTATGTCTAATGAACTATCTAATGTATCTCAGTTCCTAGAAGAAATGGTAGTTGCAGTTTGTCCAATTCATCGAGATCGCGGTTTGAAAGCGACTGAGTATAAAACTAATCAAAAAGAATATCAGAAAAATCCCGCGCCTTTCGTTAATATCACAACCTTATATGACGCTTTCAAAATATATTCTGCTGATGTGAATCCTGGTTCTAGGATCATGAAAAAAATCAACTTCATTAAAGAAGTAAAAGCCCATTACAAACTCAATTTGGGTGCTGATTTTACATTAGAAGAATTTAAAGAGTCGCGCGTACAAGGTGTTGCAGGAAGAAAGGCTAGATTTTCAGGATTAATACCTAGCGAAGAAGCCAAGAATAATGAGTTGTTTTTACACTTGAAAAATAAATGGTAAATATTGAAAACTACCATTTATTTAAATTCTAAAGCGGCAGTTTCAACTGTCGTTTTTCTTCGATACATACATTACATGCGCAATACTATTTCTCTTTTTGGCGATTTGACGACAAATTGACCCAAAACCCCAGACAAATTGTAGCTTACAGTTTTTAGTAGCGTACTACACCGTTTATTAAACCTTCCATAACTTTTAGAGGGGGTTTCTTGGAGTTCATCGCCAAAACTCTGTAATCCATGCTAGGCAAAGGATTCGGCTTGACGAAGAATTATTTTGTTTTTTGATGCTTTAATAATAATGGAAGACTCTAATTAATACGGGACAAGTATTACGAGCTTTGGCGACGTGGCGATTGTTGCTTTTTAAATACGTCGCCAAAAGGCAATTCGTCGCCAAAAGTGGTGGTAAATCGGTAATGTTTAGAGATGTATTTTATTTTTGGCGTAGTTTTGGCGTAGTTTAACTACAAGTTCGTCGCCAAAAGTTGGTTAAATTAACTCAAATTGAGATGTAATGCAATCTTTAGATACAAATATACTAAAGAAAATCATCGCAATAACTATCAACTTACGCCTCAGCTTTTTGATGGATAAATATTGAGGTAGTCGTAGTCGCTCTTACTATCTTGCTGTTGGCTCTGAAGTTCTCTAATATCTGGGTGAAGTTTTAACTTAGGATTCTTTTTTATCCTAGTCAAACCAGGAACAAATGGATCTTTATCACTTATAGCAGCATCATATGCTATTTCCAAAGGAAGATAACGAGTGTCATAATGTACTTTCCAAATTTTCTCACAGTGTTCAAATTTTCCAAAAATCTTTCCGTTAGAACCTTTTGGCTTTCCATCTGGTCTTATATGGTCAGGATTTTTTTCTTTGGAACGTATAACCCTGTCTTCCATAAAATCAATAAAACTTGGAGATACGTGCAGGCTATTGGCTTGAGAGCGTTTGCTTGAAGTCACGATAACAATATAATTCTCTTTTCTGTCTTAGAGTACCCATACTTATCCAACCTGTAAGCATTGCTGAAATATAACGATCTGTTGCTGAAAATTGAATTAGAGAATATGATTGTTGCGATCGCTTTTTATAATCACACAGATCGATCGCCTTTTATATCTCAGAGATCGCTTTATATCTTCGCGGTATTTATTAGTAAAGCTAGTTAAAGGGAGTGGTGCTGTTTGTACCATCAATTACAATCATCGGCGGGCGATAAACGGTAGAAAACGCTACAAAATCCCTGAAAGTAGCACCACCCCCCTTTTCCAGAAATATTTTCTTGTAACTTTTACTTCTTTTTATCTATATTTCTCTAAGAATTGACCGATTATGATGTAGATGATGGGAAAAACAGCCAAGAACACAAGAGTCT
>JASJEI010000014.1 GCA_030064795.1 Pleurocapsa sp. MO_226.B13
GGCAAAAACTTGATTCCGACCTTGGGGGAACTCATTGCCAAAAAAGCACTCGAAAGCCTGGGCCCTCGCGCCGAGAAGAGCTCTCTGTCTTTGGCCTAACTTTTCGCGGCGATCGCACCCTGGCTTTTTGAGAAGTTACAGTTGGGTTAAGAAATTGTTGAGGGATAATCCCCAACTAAGCTGTCTTAGTTGTTCGATTTCTTCTGGAGTTGGTTGAGTTCCATCTTGGTAAACATACCCTGTATTAACAATGGGAAAAGCACTTTTGCCGTTAATCCCAATTACTTCCCCATCAGTATTTAGAATTGCACCACCACTCATTCCCTGAACGATGTTGCTGGTATAACCAATTTGATAGCCATCTTTAAGGGCTTTACTGGATAGTTGGTTAATTGTTCCCTCTTGAGTAACTAATTCTCCTGTTTCTGCTGAATAACCCACAGCCAGAATGGTTTGTTCTACTCTAGGAGTAGCTGCGCTGTTAATGGTTGCTGTTTGATAAGAGTTCTCACTACTAAATTGTAATAAAGCTAGGTCATCATCTGTTTCAATGCCATTAGCAACAGGTGAGGCTTGATGGGTCACACCATCATAAGTATGAATGGTAAAGGTGTCCCCGCCTCGAAGGACGTGATTATTAGTCAGGATTAAATAAGTATTATCTTGTTGGGCGATAATTACACCCGAACCACCGTTTTCTGCGCTGGTAATTTTCACGGTAATCTCGCGAGCAATATTATCTTTAATATAGGGATGAATATTTTGAGCAACGATCTCAGGCTTAGATGCAATGACTGGTGGAATCGACGGTGTAGCAACCAGAAATAGAGAGGCGATTATTGGTAAATAAGATTTCATGTTTATAAGTAGAATGAGTGCAATTTCAGTCGATTGGTCGAGAAAACTCCTCAATTCTTCCTACTAGAACATCTAGGCTAAAATTCTGGGTTAATTCCCCCAAACTTGGGAATTAGGGGGCTGAGATTAACTTGCGCTACCCAACAAATTAAACTAGACGAACTACTACAGCCAGATTTTAATTTGAGGTTAAATTCTCTTTGTCAATTGCAGGTGCAATGTTTAATAACTCTTCGATCGATACATAAATCTGTTGTGACGAACTTTGGTATAAAGGTTCAGATGATGTACCTTCGATAATTCCGATTAGTCCTTCCAACACTGCTTGAGGATCGTTATGGCGTTTGACTTGAAATAGTTGATCTCGACCTTGACAGGGTTGTCCTGTTTCAATCGTCGCACAAATTATGTCTTCGCCGTTATTAATTCCTGTAGTTAGATAGTTTAAGCGTCCATCTTCATAAAATGTCTGAAACTTGGGCGATACAGTGTCACAGCGTCTTTGAGCATCCCATTCAGGAATATAATTTGATTTCCAAGCGATAATGGCAATATTTGCTTTTCTTTGGGGAACATAAGCGATGGTAGCTGGAATATTTTCGTCAGTCTCTCGATCTACGATTTCACCGCAATAGAAGCTGACGCGATCGCTTCGTTCGGGCTGGTTTACAATAGTTTCTGTATTACTAGATATTTCTGGAGAAACAAGACCAACTATGGTTGTGGCTAATAGTAGTGTGCCAAAGTATTTAGTATTCATAATTACAGTAAAGTTTTCTGAAAGCTATTTTTAAAATGCGATCGCTAAAACTAGAAAGTTCTCTTTCTCGCTCTTGATGTTTAAATTAAGAAAATTATTCGAGTGCGCCCCAAAGTTGAAGCAAATATGAGGAATCTAATCTTTCTCTCGTAAGTTTTTTGAGTTTCAAATATCGACCCGTTTTCGGCTCAAAATTGAATGTTTGAGTATTTATTTGTCCATCCATTGTAAATTTACCAATCGATTCAAACTCCCCTGTAGAAGATTCATTACCAACTAACAGTTCAAATTCAAAATCCTTGAGGTTCATCTTTTGGGAAGCCATAACTGAGAAAGTGTCAAAGGTGGCACATTTACCGTCCTTAAACCTGTAGACTACTTCTTTACCAGCAAAGAGGGCATCATTAATATAATCCTCAAAACCTTCAAGCACATCGATTTGAGTTGCTCCTGAGCATAAAGTACCAGAACAACTCACTGCTTTGCCACCCTCTGCTACTGTTAAAAGACTTATTCTGTTGGACCCGGTGATGTTGGTAGCCGAACAAGTAGATGGTGAACTCGACTGAGTTAACGTTTCAGAATCATCAGTGCTAGGATCTAAATCTTTTGATTCTATTGCTTCTGGTTCTTCTAATTGAGATATAGATGAAGAATCTGTAGTAGTTGGTTCTGGTTTAACCTTATTTGGCTCGTCCCCAATAGAAATAGTAATTTTAGGAAGACTACTACAACCAACTAATAGTAATGTACTAAGTAATGTGGTAGTCAGTTTATGAGCAAAAATCATCTTTTTGACCTAATTAGATGGAAACTTTTCTAGCTCTTACTACGATAATCTTAAAAGCTTTAAGCAATATATAGCGACAAATACTGGATATTTTAATACGGTTCAATCGGAATTAAATATTACTTAAATATGGTAGTTAGACAATAATTGCTAGAGTTGATTAAGGTTGATATCAACTTGATAATGATGGGCAATAAATAGAGATTTAATCTTGAGCTAATAAGGCTTATATTTGTGGATTAGATAGTAACTTTTCTGTATCTGCGATTAACTTTTCGCCCCAAAGATTTTCTTGAAGATATTCAGAATCAGCCAATCTTTCATCGATGGTTAAAGCTTTTTCAGCCATTGCCAGGGCTTTTTTGGTTTCGCCAAAAGTAAATAAAGTTACAGCTAAAGCTAGTTGAGATTCAGCAGATTGACTGTCGAGAGAGAGCGCTTGCTGGAATTGTTTTCTGGCTGCTTTAATTGCACCCATTTCATATTTAACTAAACCTATATTGATCGTAGCTGCTAAAAAGTTTGAGTCTAAAAGTACTACCCGCTCGTAATCCGCTAGAGCTAAATCTAGTTTTCCTTGCTTTAGGTAAAGATTACCTCGATTATAATAACCAATGGCATTATTCGGAGCGAGAGATATTGCTTTATTGTAGTCAACCAGAGCTAGATCCAATTTTCCTTGCTTTCGGTAAAGATTAGCTCGATTGCCGTAACCGTTAGGATTATCAGGATCGATTTCGATTTCTTTATTGAAATCAGCTAGGGCTAGATCGAATTTTCCTTGTTCTTGGTAAAAAAGTCCTCGATTGTTGTAAGCTTGATAATGTCGAGGATGAAGTTCATAGTTAGGATCTAGCTTAGAGGCTTGATCGAAATCGTTGAGGGCTAAATCTGGTCTTCCTTTGTCTTGGTAAATAACACCACGGTTATTGTATGCTTGCACGTATTCAGGATTTAGTTGGATTGCTTTACTATAGTCAGTTAATGCTAAATCTAATTTTTCTTGCCGTTGGTAAAAAATACCCCGAGCATAGTAAGTTCGAGCATAATTAGGATTGATGGCGATCGCTCGATCGTAGTCGGCTAATGCTAAATCGAGTTTTTCTTGATTTTGGTAAAAATAACCCCGATTGATATAAGCTTGGATGTTTTTAGGATTGAGTGCGAGGGATTGATTATAGTTAGCTAGTGCTAATTCATCTTGTCCTCGATCGCTGTAAATGATCCCCCGATTATTGTAAGCTTCAGCATTCTTAGGATCGAGTTCCAAAACCTGGTTGAAATCAGCTAATGCCAAATCAAGTTTTCCTTGCTCTCGATAAACACCACCTCGATTAAGGTAAGTACCAGTGTTGTTAGGGTCAAGTTTGATCGCTCGATTGTAGTCGGCTAATGCCAAATCGAGTTTTCTTTGCTTTTGGTAAAGCAGGGCGCGATTGTGGTAGGCATTAGTATGGTGGTGGCGATCGTAACTAGAATCGTTAGCCTCAAGGTTGTCGGTATATAGCTTAATCGCCCGATCGTAGTCAGCTAAAGCTAAATCGAATTTTCCTTGCTTTTTGTAAACAATAGCCCGATTATTATAAGCGTTAGCATTATCAGAATTTAACTCTAATGCTCGATCGTAGTCGGCTAAAGCTAGATCGAGTTTTTCTTGTTGTTGATAAATATTGCCCCGATTGATGTATGCCGCAGTGAAATTGGGATTGAATTGTAGTGCTTGATTGAAATCAGCCAAAGCTAGATCCAGTTTTCCTTGACTGTCATAAGAAACACCTCGATTATTGTAAAAAGCTGCCCGAGGGTTGAGTTGAATTGCTTGTTGATAGGCAATTTCGGCTGCGGAATATTGTTGCAATCTAGATAGTAAATTGGCTTTTTCGTTATAAAGATTAGCATTGTCTTTCTGTAGTGCAATAGCTCGCTCAATCGTCTCTAATGCCTCATTTAATCGATTTAATTTGCTTAAAACCAAACTTTGATGCAAAAAAGCTGGTGCAAAACTGGCTTGTGTTTCTGTCGCTAGATTGAAATTTACTAATGCTGCTTGATATTGTTTTCGCGCCTCTAAAGCTAAACCTTTGCCATAATATGCCAAATCAATAAATTCTGGTTTGAGGGCAACAGCTCGATCGAAAGCTTGGACTGCTTCCTCGTAACGTTGCAACCGCCATAGTTGATTGCCTCTTTCAATCCATCGCTCTGCTGTAGCATTGTCTTGAGGTGTTTGTGTTGTTAAAATCCCATCTTGAAAAGCTTTTGTTTCTGCTGGATTTAATTCCTTTGGTCGATTATTTTCGATTGATAATGCCGAGTCTATCTCAAATCTATCTATCAAGCCCATGAAGGTATTAATGGGAATGCCCAAACTATAGCCCAACTGTATTTGTGTTGCCGAACTACTCTGACTATTGAAAGCGGTTTCCCCTTCGGCTAATCCATGAATACCAATAACTCTCCCATCTTTATCTAATACAGCACCACCACTCATGCCCCCATAGGTGATACTGGTATAAACCATTTCGTAACCACCAGCTAAACTACCTTGACTATTAATCAATTTAGAACTATCGGTAGATAAGGAATTATCATTAACCTGTATCAAGCCCTGTTCTCGCTCTAAGCCATAACCCAAACTAAATCGCCATTGAGGAGATGTCGTATTACCTAGCTGAGGAAATCCCGCAACAAAGACTGCATCATCTTTGGATACAGGATAATTAGCTAATTGAGCTACCTGATAATTCTTATCGCTAGTAAACTGCACTACAGCTAAATCTACCTCCTTCTTGGCTTTGAATATTGCTGCTATCTACAGGATATTCTCGATCATCAGGAGCAACTATATGGTAAGTGTAATCGATACAGTCTCTCGTCTGTCGATTTTTTTCACAAATAACATGATCGGCAGTGAGAACAGTGTAAGTATCTCCTTCCCTGGCAATAATTACCCCCGAACCATTTGCCCCACTACTACTATCGACCCTAACTGTAATTTGTTTAGCTGATGCTTCTAATTCTCCTAACCATCCCGTCAATTGGGTATTGTTAAGAGCGGTTACAGTTTCGGGTAGGGGTAAGTTATAAGCAGCAATAATTTCAGAATTGATTTGAGTCAACAAATTATCGATCGCAATACCCCAACTAAGCTGTCTCATCTTCTCTATTTCTTCTGGGGTGGGTTTAGTCCCGTCTTGATAAAGATAACCAGTATTGACTATGGGAAAAGCACTTTTGCCGTTAATCCCAATTACTTCCCCATCAGTATTCAGGATTGCACCACCACTCATCCCCCGAACTATATTACTGGAATAACCAATTTGATAACCGTCTTTGAGGGTTTGATCTGGTACTCGCTCAATCTTTCCTGATTGAGTAACTAATTCTCCTGTTTCAGAAGAATAACCCACAGCCAGAATAGTTTGTTCTACTCTGGGAGTAGCTGCACTGTTAATGGTTGCCGTTTGATAAGAGTTCTCGCTACTAAATTGTAATAAGGCTATATCGTCATTAGTTTCAATACCATTGGCTACAGATGTTGCTTGATGAGTAACATCATCATGAGTCTGAATAGTAAAGATATCATCATCCCGAAGGACATGATTGTTAGTCAGAACTAAGTAAGTATTATCTTGTTTAGCAATAATTACCCCACTACCACCATTTTCTACACTACTAATTCTGACACTAATCTCGCGAGCAATATTATCTTTAATATAGAGATTCATCGCTTGAGCAATAATTTGGGTTTCTGATGCTACTGCTGGTGGAATGAAAGGAGTAGAAGCCAGAAACAGAGAAGCGATTATTGGTAAATAGGATTTCATCTTGATTGACAGGATAGAAGTAACAATAAGTTGATTAGTAGGAAAAACAATTAATTCTCCCTACGTTTAAAAGTTTAATTAGAAGTTAAATCCGCTTCTTCAATCGCAGGTGCAGCATTTAATAAATCTTTCATTGGTACATAAATCTGTTGTCCCGAACTCTGATATAAAGGTTTAGATGATGTCCCTTCTATAATCCCAGTTAATCCCTTTAAAACTGCTTGAGGATCGTTTATAGCTTGCATTACATTTAATCAGAAAATTTGTTATGTCTAAAACTTTTAATATTTATAAATACAAATAAGTTCTATAGCCAAGTGTTTTCATAATGTAATTTATGCTTATTCTAAAAGATCAAAGTAAATTTTTGCTATAAATCATCAAGATTTCAATATTACTCAATCAAAACTAAATATTACTTAAATATAAGGTTTAGCTCGTAACTGCTACAGTCAATTAATAGGTATTTTGGTCTTATTTCTATGACAGCTAGGGAAATAACTACTACTACAATTGGTCAGCAGATGAATCGAGAATATCCCTTTTTTAAAGTTACTAAACCCGATGGAACGCAATATACCATCGAACTTGAAGCTATAATTAACCAACAATCAAGAGAGATTTATATTTCTATCGGACGGCAAAGTAACAATCATATTGTTCTTAGCGATCCACAAAAGAAAATATCAAGACATCATTGTTCTATTCAATACAAAAACAATCGATGGTGGATAGTAGACGAAGATAGCTCTAATGGAACTTTTCTTCAGCGAGAAATCGATCGACCAGAAATTGATGTGCGTTCGGAAGATAAGATTACTCTTAGAAGTGGCGACTACATTTTAATCTTGGGAGAGCTTAGTCCATCGGGACAACCAATTTTTTGGCGACTGGAATTTATCGATCCTGGAGAAACTTCTCAAGTATCTAGTATGCAAACTATCCACAGCATTGAATACAGTCTCAGTCAAAAAGCTCTGTTCCGCAATATTGCCCGTCGCCGAGATTCCCTATCTTTAGGCGATCGCGAACGTTCTTTAATCGATTACATGAGTCGTAAAAATTATCAGAACAACGATCGAACAACTATCTGTGAATACGACGAACTGATCGAGGCAGTTTGGCAAGATGATAGTTTTGGTAGAGATAGCAGAGACATTAACCATTTAGTCTGGCGAGTTAGAGACAAAATCGAACTGGACTCAGGAGAACCTCAATTTCTCAAAACGGTCAAAGGAAGAGGCTATTCCTTGGATATCAAAGTTATCGAGTGAAAATAAGCGCGAGTGCATCACAACCCGCAAGAATCAAACCGTGACAGTAACATTCCTCTTTCGAGAAACCGTAAATCATTGCGCTCGGAAGACATTGTGCCTGGACTGGGTAGATGCCCAGATGGAGCTATATTAGTAAATTTTAAGTCACCGTATAAGCCCCACGCCCCAAAGGTTCTCCACTTAACCTTATTGCCAAACTCTTCGTAAGCAGATTCTGTATATTGACCGAATTCATTTCCCGTGGATAAATAAGCTTTTTTTTGAGGAGTAAAACCAAAATTTCCGTCACTATGGTTCGTCCAAAGCTCGTCAATTTTTTGCAGAGCTTGACAGGGTATTTTACTAATAGATTCTGCATCTAAGGCACTTTTTTCATTGGCAACCTTCAAGAGCAGTTTATTGGTTTCTGCATCGGCTTGTTGCCATTGTTGATTTTGTAGATATGTTTCTAATTGAGCGTAATTTGGTCGATCTAAAAGCGGGAGAGCAGTAATTCCTACACCAGCTAAGCCGATCGCTCCAAATAGAACTAATAATAGTTTTCCTTTTGGCTGAGACTTCACTATTTTAGTCTCAGGAACAGTTTGCCCCGATCGGCGATCGATTTCAGTAGGAATGAGTGCTTTTAAAGCTTCATTAGCATCTTGAAAGCGTTGTTTATATTGAAAACTGACCATCTTACCCAAGACATATTTTAGTTGGGGACTAACTTCAAGATCGAGGTCGTTCCACATTTGCTGTAAATGTTCTGAGTCCTGGGGCAATTCTCTGGATGATAAACCTGAAAGAGCTTGAATACCTAACATTCCTACCGCATATACATCGCTATATTTCCCTGGTCTTCCCATCGCTTGTTCGGGAGGCATATAAGAATAAGTCCCAATACCAACTGTTGATGATAAAGTTGTCTTTCCCTGCCGATCGCCAGTCAAGATTTTTTTGACCGCACCAAAATCAATTAAGACTAACCTGCGATCGCTTTGACGACGCATAATATTAGCTGGCTTAATATCTCGATGAATAGTATTTTCTTGATGTACTACAGATAAGATAGATAGCAGTTCCTGCAAAAATTCAACTGTTTCTGCTTCACTCCATTTTTTCCCTGGCTGAAATTCGGAGGTTAAATCTTGTCCCTCAATCAATTCCTGGACTAGATAAAATTCTCCCTCTTCTCCAAAATAAGAATAAAGACGGGGTATCTGGTTATGTTCTCCCAAACGAGACAAACACTCAGCTTCGGTTTTGAATAGTCTTTTAGCTATTTCTAAGTTTCTAGGGTTGGTGTTCTGGGGACAAAGGTGTTTGACCACTCGACGAGGTTCGCCAGGGAAAGCTTTATCGAGCGCGATATAAGTATTGCCAAAAGCACCAGCACCAATTTCTTCGATGATTTTGTATTGTTTAAAAAGAATTTTCCCAATCGCCATCGTCGAGTTTTTTATTAAAACTGTGTTTATATTTTAGAAGAAAACATCGGATCTATACTTATTGAGATATCGAGATCGCAGGTATTTATATGAAATCCAAAAAATAATGATACGAATTAGGTGACAGAATGACGGGGTGACCAAAGGTTCTCCAAGTCCCCAAGTCCCCAAATCCCCAAGTCCCCAAGTCAACCATGTGTCGCAAACATTTAAGTATTTCATATTACTTGACAAGCAGTTTTCTCAAACTCCAACACTTTCATTATTTCATTAGAATTTAAGCTCAACATTAAAGGCGATCGCTGTAGTTTAATTCAGAGAAGGTAATCTTAAAACAAGTCCCTCCCTCTAGATCTAGTTCGATTTCTCCTTCTAGTTGTCTGGTCAAAATACGTACTAGGAGCAAACCCAAAGACTCGGTTTCATAAAAGTCGAAGTCTGGGGGGACTCCAATACCATCATCTTTAATAGTTAAAATAATGTCACCTTGGTCTTGACGTTTGAGACTCAACCAAATATTACCTTGCTGGCGATCGACAAAGGCGTGT
This sequence comes from Pleurocapsa sp. MO_226.B13, assembly GCA_030064795.1. Next base: position 9,491 of record JASJEI010000014.1, read on the forward strand.
TCTAGGGCATTAGTAACTAGTTCGTTGATAATTAAACCGCAGGAATTAGCTGTTTCAATATTTAGATGGATTTCTTGGGTATCTACAATCAAATTGATTCCCTGTTCTAGATTAGCGTGGGCAGCGGATATTTTCTCTAGTAAAGCTTTGATATACAAACCCAAGTCAATCTCTTTGAGGTTTTCCGAACGATATAGCTGTTCGTGAACTAGTGCCATCGAATGAATCCGATCTTGGCTATTTTTGAGAATTTTAATAATTTCGGGGTCTTCAATCGAACTACTTTGAATTTCCAACAGACTAGAAACTACTAAGAGATTATTTTTAACTCGATGGTAAATCTCTTTAAGTAATACCTCTTTTTCGGTTAGGGAGTTTTTAAGTTGTGTTTCTGCTTGTTTGCGTTCGATAATTTCTTGTTGTAATTTGTGATTGCTTTGAGCTAGAAGAATTGTTCGTTGTTCTACTCTTTTTTCTAGTTCCAAATTGAGATTTTTTAAAGCCTTTTGGGCTGCGATCCTCTCTTGTGCTTCGGTTTCCAGTTTGGAGTTAATACTGCGCAATCTGGTTTGAATCGTTTTACGTTGCTCTATCTCTGCCGTGAGGATTTCATTTTGTCTGCTTAAGGTTTGGGTCATGTAGCGTAACTGTAGGTGTAGCTTGATGCGAGCCAATACTTCCGCAGGCTGAATGGGTTTGGTTACGTAGTCTACCGCCCCAACTTCAAACCCTTTGACTTTATCTTCGGTACTAGATAAGGCGGTCATAAAAATTACGGGAATATCTTGAGTTTCTGGATCGTTTTTGAGCCGACTACAGGTTTCATAGCCATCAATACCAGGCATTAAAACATCCAAGAGAATAATTCCTGGTTTGGCATATTTAGCTCGTTTTAAACTACTTTCTCCATCCTGAGAAACTAACACGGTTAAGCCAGAATCTTCTAAATAATCAACAATTACTGATAAATTGGTAGGATTATCATCAACAATTAAGATATTGTGGTCTTTAAGGTCAAATTTAAAATTAAATCCGCTATTGTTTAAAATATTGGTCATGGAACTCGTTTTTAAAATAGCTATTTTGATTGACTAAGGTAAACTAAAAATAAATTATTGAGTCAGATAAGTCTTGGCAAAACAACGACTAGATAAACTATTAGTAACTCTTGAGCTTTGTGATTCTCGCGCCTTGGCACAGCGTTTAATTAGGGCAGGAAAAGTCAAGGTTAACCAAGAAATTGTCGATAAGCCAGGGACAGAAGTAAAAACAACTGCCCAAATTGAAGTTAAAGCCAAGCCTCCCTATGTCTCTCGTGGCGGAAACAAACTAATTAAGGCTTTAGAAATTTTTAAGATTGAAGTAAAAGATAGAATTTGTCTCGATGGTGGAATTTCAACTGGAGGATTTACTGACTGTCTCTTACAATCTGGAGCTAAGCTGGTTTATGGAGTGGATGTAGGTTATGGACAAGTAGCTTGGAGTCTTCGCACCAGCGATCGCGTTATCCTCAAGGAAAGAACTAATATCAGACATTTGACCCCCAGTCAGTTGTATGGGGATGCACCTAGGGCAGATTTGGGAGTAATGGATTTATCGTTTATCTCTTTGACTAAGGTACTTGAGGCTTTCTGGAATTTGTTGATTTTGCCCAAAGAAGTGGTTTTGCTGGTAAAACCTCAATTTGAAGTAGGACGAGAACGGGTAGGAAAGAATGGTGTAGTCCGCGATCCTGAAGCTCGCGCCTTGGCAATTTGGCAAGTTTGGCAGACGGCAGAATCTCTAGGATGGCAATATCGAGGACTGACTACCTCACCGATTCAAGGGCCAGCAGGTAATGTAGAATATCTCTTGTGGCTTAGTGCAGCTAGCTCGTTTAACTATCCAGCTTTAGAACTAGAGCAGATCGAGCAAATAATTAAATTTAACTAGTATATTCACTTGTTAGTTGAGTAAAAGGCTGTAATATAATGCTTCTAAATATCTTGGTGACAAACTACTGTGATTTCAACGGATAAACTAAAACCAGATTGGGCTGGAGAGGATTTACTTTCTCGCTTTGTGAATCTATTGATTAAAACCAAGCCGATTTATAGTATTATGCAACGGCAGGCGAGACTAGTATTGATTAAAACTGCCGAAAAAAATGGTATTCCTTGGCGCGATAACTATCAAGAATTAGAGCAATCAGGGGCAACAGAATTATTGGATTCTTTAACCGATCGCAATCTGATTTATCCCGATTACTATCAAGTACCTTTTCATGCTTATGATGAAGGTAATCTTTGTTGGCAAGCAGCATTTGAAGCAGCTTCAGCTACTCATTCGATGGGATTACGAGTCTGGAAAGATGAGGATCTTACTTGGCAAGAAGCACAACAAAGACTACGCCATAGTTTTTATCGGGTGCTAGAACAATATACGCCTGCAACAATAACCAAGGTTCTCGATTTGGGATGTTCTGTAGGAATTTCTACCCTGGAATTGCATCGCTATTTCTCCCAAAGACAAAATACCCCGATTAACACTATTGGTTTGGATTTATCCCCCTATATGTTGGCAGTAGCTAAAACTACCGACACTAACGAAGAAATATCTCAATGGTTGCATGGCTTGGGAGAATCAACAAAATTAGCAAGTAACTCTCTAGATCTAGTGACTCTGCAATTTGTCATCCACGAGTTACCCCGTCAAGCAACTAAAGAAATCTTCCAAGAAGTATTACGCATCCTCAAGCCAGGAGGGGTAATAGGCATTGTGGATAATAACCCTGCATCTGCTGTAATTCAAAATTTGCCTCCAGTGTTATTTACTCTAATGAAAAGTACCGAACCTTGGAGCGACGATTACTATACCTTTGATGTGGAAGCAGCCCTACAAGAAGTAGGTTTTGATTATCAAACTACTGTCGCCAGCGATCCTCGCCATCGCACGATTGTTGCTACTAAACCGCTATAACCTTCTTAGATCGAGTACGGATGATTACTTTAAATTAAGGAACGCGCACCGTTGGGGACTTGGGAACTTGGGGAATTGCGGATTTGGGGACTTGGGGGATTGGGGAAGTAATAAATAATCAGTAATAAGTGATTTACTCACTACTCCCTACTTCCCTTGTAGAGACGCGACGGGGCTTATAAATTCTTGAGGTTTCCTCAAGAAACAGCCCCTCATATATCGCGTCTCTACTCCCTATCTCCCTAATTCCCTACCTCCTCACTTTTTTGGTTTTTAAGATTTACTTTACAAACAGTTTCTAAGCCAAAAAATTTAACTGTTCAACCGAACCCGATCTTAGATTGAGTCAATTCTCAGGTTGTCCACCAGATAAAACAGGGTATAATGAGAAATTGTGTCTAATTTATCTACAGCCCATGCCTAAGCTAAAAACCAAAAAATCCGCTGCTAAGCGTTTTCGCGTCAGTGGTAGTGGTAAAAAAATTATGCGTCGTAAGGCGTTTAAAAATCATCTATTAGAGCGCAAAAGTAAAGAACGTACTCGTCGTCGCCTTTCTAATATTGCTGTAGTACACGAGACTGATGAAAAAGCAGTACGCACTATGATGCCTTATAGCTAACCAGCTTAGTTTGAGTAATAAATTTAGTTGTTAACCGCCCATTGAGCAAAATCGATCGAATATAAACTATGAGTAGAGTTAAACGGGGTAACGTTGCCCGCAAACGCCGTAAAAAAATCTTGAAGCTAGCTAAAGGCTTCCGTGGTTCGCACTCCAAACTATTTCGCACTGCTAACCAGCAGGTAATGAAAGCATTGCGTAATGCCTATCGCGATCGCCGTAAACGCAAACGTGATTTTCGTCGCCTCTGGATTACTCGGATTAATGCAGCAGCTAGAATGAACGGTATGAGCTATAGTAAGCTCACTCACCAGCTAAAAAAAGCAGAAGTAGGTTTAAACCGCAAAATGTTAGCCCAACTAGCAATGGTAGACCCCGATGCTTTTGCTAAAGTCGTGGAAGTCGCTAAATCGGCAAGTTAAATCTGGATTTAGAATTAAATTAAATGGTTATAAATCCTTAAAGACTCGGTTTTTACAACGAAGCCGAGTTTTTGCTCTTTTCAAGAAGATTACTATTGCTTTGCTTGGTAATCTTTAGATATCGAAACAGAATATAGATATATGCAGCGCGTAGTAATTATTGGTTCTTGTGGTGCAGGTAAGTCTACTCTATCAAAAGCTTTGGGTAAAAAACTAAATTTACCAGTGATTCACTTGGATAGTTATTATTGGCAACCAGGATGGCAAGCAAGCGATCGCCAAGAATGGGAAAAAATACAGCAAGAGTTAATCAGAGGCGATTTTTGGATTATTGATGGTAACTATGGCAGTACTATGGATATTCGTTTAGCAGCAGCAGATACTATTATCTGGCTCGATTTCAATCGTTATTTATGTTTGCGGCGAGTTTTTAAGAGGTCTTTACAGTATTTTGGCAAGGTAAGATCGGATATGGCTACTGGATGCCCCGAACGGCTCAACTGGGAATTTTTGCACTATGTCTGGAGCTTTCCTAGATTACATCGTCCCAGAATTATAGACAAGTTAGCTAAATATCAAGTTAATCAACAAATTATTATTCTGCACAATCCCCACCAGGTGTTAAATTTGCTTCATCAAACAAATGTACTAATAAAATGAAACAACGGCTTTTAAATCTTGTTACGGCGATAAGATGTTTACAAGTCCTTTCTTTGACTAGCTTAGCGATCGCTCTTTTAGCAGCTATCCCTCAGTTAATATTTGCCAGAGAACTTGCAGAAATTGAAGCCGAGGGAGAAATAAAAATAGCAGTCAAAGATAATCATCGTCCTCTTGGCTTTATCAATAAAGAAGGTAATTTGGTTGGTTTAGAAATCGATATTGCGCGTAAGCTAGCAGAAGAACTACTAGGAGATAAAGAAGCGGTAAATTTTTTCCCCGTCAACAATCAAGAAAGATTGCAGGTAGTTTTAGATGATGAAGTAGATCTGGCGATCGCTAAAGTATCTGTAACTACTCCTCGCGCCAGGCTAGTTGATTTTAGTCCCTATTACTATCTAGATGGAATCAGTATTATTACCAATAACCAAGATATAGAAAGTATTCAAGATTTGACTCGCAGTAAAATAGCCGTACTGGAAAGATCGACCACTATTGCTGTAATACGCCACAGACTACCCAATGCCGATCTGGTGGGTGTAGAGTCTTATCAGAAAGCTTTGAAGTTTATCGAAAATGGTAGGGCTGACGCTTTTGCTGGCGATCGCTCTATTCTCACTGGTTGGGTACAAGAATATCCGACTTATAAACTACTACCAGCTAGACTTTCTGGGGCTGCATTGGCAATTGTCATGCCCAAAGGCTTACAGTATCAAGAATTACGCGAGAAAGTCAATCGGGCGATCGCGCTTTGGCAAGAATCGGGCTGGCTAGAAGAAAGAATTGAATATTGGGGACTTTGAGAAGTCAGAAATCAAAATCAGAAGCCAGAAGTAAAACCTAGGTTTGTAAATCGAATTTAGCGTCGGTACTAAATGTTAAGAAAAACGGCAAAGATGTTAAGAAAAACGGCCAAGGGAAATTTATCTAAAGTAACTGATAGTATTGAAGCTTATCAGAAGTATACTAAACATCGTAAAACTGATAGACTTCATTTAATTAATGTTCAAAGCTATTTCAAAATCTAATCTTTGGATAATTGCCCGAAATACAACTCTAGCTGCGGCGGTAGTTCTGGGTTTGTCTCAAGGTGCAAAAGCAGACGATACTAAAACCTATGAAACTCTTCAGGTTTCTTGTAATCCTTTTGCTAGCAATAAGATCGATGCTCAATGTAGTTCCAATCTAGATATTAAACCCGAAGCCGAACAAATTGCTCAACGTCGTGGTAGACGCAGAAAAAGTAGGGTTCAAGGCTATTACGCTGGATTTGGTTTGGGTGTTGGTTTCCCTAGCGGTGAAATCGATTTTGGCGATATTGAAGAGATCGAATTTGATGATCCAGAATATGACACGGCCTTTATAGGTAATATATTTGGCGGAATCAAATTTACCAAAAATCTTGCTGCCGATTTGGAATTTTTCTTGGCACTGGGTGGAGTAGATAGTGATTCTTTAGACGATGCGTTTAACCAATTAGTTGCAAGTGTAGGGGCTGAAGGTGGTTTAGAAACAGACGGAGATTTCTCTGCTTTTGCACTATATATCAACCCCAGATTTGAACTGCCATTATCCAGCAATGGTAAATTTAACGTGTATGTCAGTCCTGGAATTGGAATATCTCAGACCAACGTTAATTTTGAAGCACAAAGTGATATCGTTGACTTTGTCGATGATGAAGGCAACGATTTGAACATAGATACTGATGAGGATGCGAGTAATACTGGCTTTACCTTTCAAATCAAAGGTGGTGCTTCAGTTGCATTCAGCGATACTTTAGGAGCTTTTGCTCAGGTACGCTATACAAGTTTACCTACAGACGATGATTTTGACAGTATCAATATCTTTGGTACTGATGCGGGATTAAAATTCAGCTTCTAACTTGCATGAATTTCATTGCGCTAGTAGTGTTTAGAGTCGTTTTTAGCAGTTAGATTGATTTCAAGTTTTTAAAATTCTCATACTTACATTTACTTTTCTTAACCACACAGTAATAACAATAATAAAGATCAAGCCCTAAAGCACAATAGATTAGTCAACTTGAGGGCTTTTTTTTACTTAATTTGATTGGGATTTAGCCAAAAGTACGCTCGTTCCAGCCCCACATATAGCCTTTGGCATCGGCAAATTCGATATAAATGCGATCGCTCGGCACATCTAGTTTTTCACTAATCTGACTGCAAAAATCCTGGCTCATGGCTTTGGTTTGAGAGGAACTCATATTGCCTACACTTTTGATTTCAACATAGCAGACAGGATCGAATGTACCCCCAAAGGACATTGGCACATCTGATTCAAAAGCAGTCATGACATAGGATTCTGGTTTACCTAAATGTTGGGCTAATTTAGCCGAGAGGCTACTAAGTAAGCTTTCGACGGCAGCTTTTTCGGGTTGCGACACGGAGGATTGAACTTTGATTAAAGGCATAGTTTTTTAACAAGTTTGTGAACTGTAAACTACCTCAGCCTAAAGGCATGAGGCTTTTGGTAGCCCTTCAGCTATCGGACAAGCCAACAACTGAGAGCCTCTGGGCTGATTTACAGACAACCCCACTAATGCAATCATTTTCGAGCCGTTTTCGTCAGCATCACCAATCCAGCCACAAACTTTATTACTGCATTTAAAAGACTTATTGCTTCTTAAACCTATATGCAGGCAGCAGTTGCACGTCTTGGATGTATAAGCTGGATTGACCGCTAGTACCTCTGATTGTACAATAAATAAGGATGTGCTTCGCACGTTTTGTTTATTGGCACGTTTTTCCTACATGCGGCGAACTATGCGCCTTTGTCGCCCTGAAGTATCGAGGCTTCCAAAGGTGCATTTTCGGTGAATTTTGCTGCACATTATATGATGAGAACTAGTCACTTCTGAAAATGATCGCCGAGATAATATTGTTTAACCAAAGGATTGTTATAAAGCTCTTCGGCCGTACCATTTGCGAGAATCTGTCCATCTCGCATGACGTAAGCACGATCGGTAATTGCCAAGGTTTCACGAAAATTGTGGTCGGTAATCAGAATTCCCATTTGGCGATCGCGTAATTTGGCAATTATCTTTTGCATCTCGGCGACGGCGATCGGATCTACCCCCGCAAATGGTTCGTCTAGTAATAGATATTTTGGTCCATCTAGACCTGCTGCTAAGGCTCTGGCTAACTCGGTACGTCTTCTCTCTCCTCCTGAAACTAGAGAGCCGAGAGTGTTAGCTACTTTTTCTAACCGAAATTCTTTTAATAATTGCTGAAGACGGACTGGTATAGCTGGTCTAGGTATTCCTGTCTGTTCTAAAACCAATAAAATATTATCCCGCACGCTCAGGTTCCGAAAAATACTCGCCTGCTGAGTTAAATAACCCATACCCAAACGCGCTCGTTGATGCAAAGCCAGAGGGGTTATATTTCGTTCGTTAAGCTTAACTATCCCCTCATTGGGTTTGACTAAACCCGTAGCAATATAAAATGTGGTGGTTTTACCCGCACCGTTGGGGCCGAGCAAACCAACTATTTCTCCTGGCAAAACTCGGAGATTAACCCGATTAACAATGCTTTTTTTGCCATAGGATTTGTGAATATTTTCTAAAACTAAAGCCACGGTTTTTTTTGGTTGTTAGTGGTAGGGGGCGAACGGCGACGCGGTTGCGCAAGCAAGTCGTTAGACTCAGCTAATCCTTTAGGGCGTTCGCCCGTACAGTTGTTAGTTATTGTTCGGGATCGGTAATAATATAAGTCGATTCTACTTGGCGATCGCTTTGAGGAGTAGCAATAAAACGTTCTTCATCGATGAGATAGGTTAGAGTTTCTGCTCGCATACTATTACCTTCTTGGATGACATAAACATCTCCTGTGAGAATCAAGCGACGTTCGCGACTAAAGTATTGAGCTTGAGCAGCAGTCGCCTGAATTTGTCGAGCGGGATAGTCGATCTTAACGTTACCTCTAGCAGTAATGACACCTGTTTGGGAATTAGACTCTTGAACGTCGGACTTGAGAGTAATTGCTCCCTGTTGAGGAGATTGTGCCGACAAAGCAGACGGGATCGAGGCAATAATCATGGCACTGACTAGAGTTATCGCCATTGATTTTAGCGATCGCTCGCAAAATGATAAACCAGAAGACATAAAATACGAAAAAGCAACTCAACCCGAGTAATTGTGATTAAATCTTGATATTAACAGTTTCCCAGACGCTTACTTTCTTCAAGAAGTTGCATCTACAGTATATTCTGCTTCAGATTTTTTGAATATAAGGGAGCTGACAATTAGCAATTAAATCTTTAAGCAATAAATCATCATTTAACAATTCGCTTTTTACTCCTGAATGCTTTTGCTGTAACTGCTGAAAAAACTGCTGCGCTTGCTCTGGCTTGAGTTGCTGCAACGCCTGTAATAACTGACTGGCTTGTTCTAAGAGCAGTTCGACATTTACCCCTTCGTAATCTGGTTGATAATCACACAAGCGTCGCACCGCCTCTCCTAAGAGGATAATCGCGCCCCGAAGATTATCGTTACTCAAGTGATAGCATCCCACCGCTACCTGCAAAATTCCTTGATAAAATCTCTTATCTGCTTCGGGAGCTTCTACCCAAACAGCTTCGAGAGTATCGTGACAGGCATAAAATTCTTGCTGGTTAAATTCGGCAATTCCTCGTTCAAATTCTGGTGGTGCTACCATATCATTTGTCATTGTTTACTGCATCTGGTTGCAAAGTTGCTCTATTTGCTCGGTAGTAATTTCTTGCGTATTCCCTGCAAAGGCGTTATCTGGAGTCAGAAACAACAGACAGTGGCATTTCTTTTCTTCGCGCATCGGTACACAAGGACAATTCCAATAAGCTTTTTTAACTTCTGCTACTTTGTCTTCATAATGGCGACAAGGACAAAGAGGAGAACCTAATTCCTGTTTGTGCTTTGCCAAGCCTTTGATTACCGCAGCAGTTATTGCCAAATTACTACAGAAATAGGTATCGGTAATTTGGGCGTACTTCTGAGCAAATTTTCTCATCGCCTCTAAATTTTTATCTTGACTTTGACTGGATGCTGGTTGTGCCGTCGTCATAACTAAGAAAAATTGAAATTATAAGGTTTAAAGGTATTTGTCTGTATTGTGGTAGTAGACTTAGGAAATTTGACCCTAGGTTATTCAGGATTACACAATACCGAAGATAATGAAAGCCAAATCGTGTTTGTAAATATTGATTACTTTTAACTTCAGGAATTTTGTCTATGTCGAATATGTAAAATATTAGTTATAAAGGACTAGTTATGTTAAATATTTGAGTTATTTTGGCGTGTTTAATTCCAGATCGCAGACAAATTTTGTAAAAAAGTGTAAACAATTTTGGCTGACTGGCCAAAATTATCACTGGTTTTGGTAGGCAAACGACAAGCAAAGGTGCTTATCAACAATTTGTGTGACCTAATTAACATTAGTTGTATTGTTTCTTCTAGAAGCTAGCTCTCAACCCAATATTTAAATAAGTTACTAATTATTTTTCATTATGAACTCATTTAGCAATGGTAATAGCGATCGCCCTGGTAACGGTATTAAGTTTAATTCTACCAACGGTAACGGTGCTAAAATTCCCGTCGATACGATTAAGGTTTTAATCGTTGACGACCAAAAAATGATTAGGGAAGGCTTAAAAGCCCTAATCAAAACTGAAGAAGATATTACTATAGTCGGTGTTGCTGAAAATGGAGAACACGCTGTCAAACAGGTAGAATCTCTTCAACCAAATGTGGTCTTGATGGACATGGAAATGCCTGGTATGAATGGGGTGGAAGCTACCAAAATAATTTGTCAGAAATTTCCCGATGTCAAAGTCTTGGTTCTCAGTACCTTTGACACCCAAGAATATGTTTCTCGCTCTCTTAGCTCTGGAGCAATGGGTTATCTGCTCAAAGGGACTCCAGCTAAAGAACTAACAGATGCGATTAGATCGGTTCATCGTGGCTACGCTCAAATTGGGCCAGGAGTTTATCGCAACGTCGCTTTACCTCAGCTACAGGAAGCGGAAAAGCTCCCAGTGATGTCTTCTTCGAGTACTGCTGCTAATACCCAGACTCGTCCAGAGCGTTCTTATCCCAAGGGAGAATTGGTTACGACTAAAAGCTCAGATCCCGAAGCCAGTGCCCTAATCAAACGCGATCCTGCTGCGATTAATACCCGCAAGTTCGAGCAAACCGTAATGTTACGTCGCTCTCCTAAGTGGTCTAGACTGACCATGGCAGGAGTAATGGGAGTAAGCGTTTTTGCGATTATTTGGTCTTATTTTGCTAAAATCGAGCAGGTAATTCCCGCCCAGGGTCAGATCCAGCCGACAGGCAGACTGCAAGAGATTCAAGTACCGACTAACGGAGTAGTCCAAGAAGTTAAAGTAGAAGAAGGACAACGGGTAGAAAAGGGTGATGTCCTCTTACATTTAGATGCGACAACTTCTCAAGCACAAGTTGATTCTCTCAGCAAAGTCCGCAAGTCCCTGACTCAAGAAAATAAGTTTTACCGAGCCTTGATGTCGGGAGATCTTGATTCGAGAAATATTGATGGGGCGATCGCTTCCTTGGAAATTCCCAGAGAAATCGCTTTCTTGACTCGCAACCGAGCGGAACTAAAAGAAGAAAATGAGCTGTTTGAGAATTTATTAGGCAACTCTAGCGGTAACATGAGTGCCGAACAACAGGCTAGATTAGAAGCTGCACGAGCAGATTTACGAGAAAGAACTGCTTCTGCCAGACTAGAAGTCGAACAGCTAGAAAAACAGCTAGAACAAAATAAGATTCAGCTAGAAGATATTAGAGCGCAACTAGAAACAGGAAAGCAAAATCTCGCAGAAATTAAAGAGCGCAACGCTGAAGCTATAGATCAAGCCCGAAAAAGTCTCAAAATTGAAGAAGAAATTTTAGAATCGATTATACCCGTATATAAAGAGGGTGGGTTTGCTAAGGTTCAAGTCGATCAACAACAACAAAGAGTCAACGATCGCCGAGCCTCGATCAACGACATTCTCAAACAGGGTAACCTAGAACGCAAGCGTCAACAGCAGGAGATAACAACTCTACAAGCTGAAATTCAACGTTTGTTACAGGAAGAACAAAGGTTAACTCTGGATATTTCTCAAGCTAGAGAGCAATTAAGCAATACCACTACTCTATCCAGAAAAGATTTACTCGACCAAATTGCTGCCAACCGCCAACGGCTTGCCGAGATCGATAGTCAACTCAACAAAACTATTGTTGAAAACGATAAACGGATCGCCGAAATCAACAGTCAAATTGCCAGTGCTGACGAAAATCTAAGATATCGAACTATTGTCGCTCCCGTTACAGGAGATGTTTTTGACCTTAGAGCCTACCCTGGATACGTTCCTCCCGCTGGTCAAAATGCTCAACCAGTCCTAAAAATAGTTCCTACTGAAGACTTGATTGCAGAAGTATTTATTAGTCCCAAGGATATTGGCTTTGTGAGAAAAGGGATGAATACAGATGTAAGAATCAGTGCCTTTAACTATAGTGACTATGGTGATATTGATGGCAAAGTCAAGTTTATTAGTGCTAGTGCCTTAGAACCAGAACCACCCTACGATTTTTTCCGTTATGTGGCCAAGGTTGAATTAGAGCAAGATTATCTGGAAATCAACGGCGAGAAACAATATCTCCAGCCAGGAATGGAAGTTCAAGCCAATATCCGCATCAACGAAAATCGTACCGTTATGCAATTGTTTATGAGTAAATATAAGAGTGGAATTGATAAGTTTAAGGAAGTCGAATAAGCAACTAGTTTTTGGTTAACCAATAGCTTTGGAAGAATTTAAGAGCGACTGTAACGTTGTTTACAGATAATGCTTAGAACCATTTCTATTCCAGTCGATTTACCTCCAGAGAAATTCTTTTCTCTGATGGCGAGCTGTGCGGAGATCTTCAATGCTCATATTGACTGGGCATTGGAGCAGAAAACCGACAACAAATCAAAGGCGCATCAAGATTTGTATAGTTAATTAAGGCTTACTTATCCGACGATGCCCTCTGCATTATTACTAACGCACTTTTGAATGGGGATGGTTACGGTAAAGGTAGTACCTACTTTTAATTGACTCTCTACCGAGATCGTACCTTGATGGAGTTCGACGTATTGCTTGGCGATCGCCAAACCCAAACCCGTACCTTCAAATTGGTTCGAGTTACTAGCGCGATAAAAAGAATCAAACAAATGAGGAAGATCTTCTGGCGGAATACCGATACCGCGATCGCTAACTATAAAGGTTACTTCTGAAGCCGAACAGTGAACTTGAAAGTCTACAGCAGTATCGCGAGCGGAATATTTACAAGCATTAGAAAGTAAGTTAATCAGAATATGATGCAGTAAGTTGCAGTCTAAATTAAATTTTTGTTTTTCCCCAGAGAAAGTAAAGTTAATCGACTGCTTGCGGTCAAAAACCGTTTGCACTTCACCAATCAAAGCGCGACAAAAAATTTCTAACTTTAATGGGGCTGGCTCAAATTTAAGTTTGCCCATGTCTTTACGGCTGATAATCAAGACATCATCCAAAAGATTATTCATTTTGATAACGTTACGCCGTAGCTGTTGCAAAACCTCGACTTTTTTTTCTGAAGATAATTTATCGCCATAAGTCTCCAAAATTTGCGTCATTCCTGAGATACTGTTAAGAGGATTGCGAAATTCGTGAGATACTATCGAAACAAAGTGAGTTTTAAGCTGATTTAGTTCTTTCTCTTGAGATAAAGCATCGTTTAACTTTTTTTGGGCTGCTTGTAGTTGTAGAGAATCAGAACGCCAACGTAATAATATTCTCAGCTTGGTTTGTAACTCAATTTTTTTAATCGGTAGATGGACAATATCATCCACCAACAGCTCTAAATGGTCTGTAGAAAAGCCAATATTCTGCAAAGCCGTTAAAAAAACAAATGGCAGAAACACGGGGATTTCTGCTTCTCGTTTAGCGATCATTGGTTCTCTTAGTTGATGAATAGCACCAAAGTCAATAAAACACAGATCGAAAGTTTCCTCTAAGAATTGTTTGCCTGTTTCTGGAAAATTATCTTCAGGGGAGAGAATTTGATATTGCTCGCTCAACCATTGAGATAACACCTGACGATTTTGGTAATGCTCTATTAATAAGAGAATACGTTTCATTTTGGCTTATTGGCGGTGCTATAGATTAGTAGTAACAAATTTTTGATTACTAGAGATTCTAGCCAAACGCTATTTTCACTGTGAATTCAACTATTTTGTTTGTTCGACAATAAAATTATATTGGAGAGGAAAAGTTAAAAATCAGATATTTTTTTATCTGTAATAGTTGGCAATAACTTTTAATCTAACGCTCGAGATCCGCTTTGTGAACTACCACTCTTAAATCAAAGATTATAAGAGTGGCTTCCAAATTCATCGGCAACAGCAATGACAGTTGACTAGATGCGGCGACGGTCATCATATGCGAAGCGGTATCCTTTAGGACACGCTTTTTGCGAGAGGAAATGCGTCGTCTCACGGCGCATATTCCACTCTCGCGGTGAGGAGACCTCAAAAGACGTGACCTAAACTATGCGCCTTTCTGCCCTCTGCGTTGTCTGACGTTGCCTCCTTTGGCAGTATCCCCAGTCCCAGAGGATAATATTCTGATGCCTTCATCTCTACAGTTTCTAGCTGCGTTAATGTCTCTATCAATACCTTTAGTTCCACAACTCGAACAATCCAGCAATCCACGCCTCTATCTGTTCCTGAAATCGGCGATCGCCGGGGCTATTTTCAAACTGGGTAAGCTTACAATACCCAGGAGAAACGATTACTGAAGAAATTGTTATAGATAGCGATAATCTTGCCAATAATCGTTATTGTAGTTTTGCAGCAAGTAACGATTGCTTTTATCGGGAATGACGATCCTCAAGAAATTTAAATCTTTGACGAAGCAGGAAACTTTATGGGTGCCGATTTCACGATCGCTGGTTCTAAAGTCTGGGATGCGGGGACGGAAGTCAACGATGAAGATTCTACTACCGTTCCCTATACTCTAGCCGACATCGATAGCGGTGTAAACGAAAACGTTACGGTGTAACTTCTGCACCAGGAGAGGGACAGATATCATCTTTGATTTTGAATTAGGACAAGATGCGATCGCGTTTACCACTTGCTATAGCTACGCTCTCCTCGATTTTGAATTTTATGCCAAAGGTAATTACGCCACTATTAGCAAAGAAAACGAGAAATTAATCATTAGGCTAATTGGGGTAGAAGCCAACTAATTAACTGAATCCGATTTTATCACTATCTAAAATGAAACTATTATTAGTTGTACTATTCTTTTTTGTATTTTATGCAAGTTGAAACGGCTTTTTGTTCACCTTACTTTCTGAGTAAGACAACTAAATTATAGTCGGATACTAAGGGTTAATATTTTCCAGTAATTATAAGTTATTCTATTATGATTGCTAAAAATTATTAGATCTTATTTGTTTCTTGAGCAATTGCTTTTTTATTTCAGGTCATTTTTATTCGATCTAAGTGCTTTTTTTTACATTAACTTTACTTTGGTCTGATAACGTTGAAATTCTTTAGCGAAAGTTTTCAAAAATCAGTAAAGAAAAAATAATTTTCTACCTTTGATTTTTCTCAATTTTTCCTGTAAATTTTTGCTGTGCACTATTTAATTTAAATGAGGAATAATTAACAGAAATGATCGACGAATCCGTAGACATTAAATATACTCAATTTACTGATTGGGGTAGTGGTTTTCAAGGCAGTATAGACATCACTAATAATGGTGATAGTAGTGTCAATGGCTGGGATCTTGAGTTCGATTTACCTAGAGAAATCAACGATATTTGGGGTGCTAACATCATTAGCAGTGATAACGGCGACTATACAATTGAAAGCCTTGACTGGAATAGTGAAATTAGACCTGGACAGACAATAAATATTGGCTTCATCGGTGTAGGTAGTGGTGTAACTCCTCAAAACTTCGACCTTGAAGAAACAAGTATTGATACACCCACTGATGGAGGAGAAACACCCACTGATGGAGGAGAAACACCCACTGATGGAGGAGAAACACCCACTGATGGGGGAGATACAATTACTCCTTCCACTTCGAGTTTAGCTTTAGGTGAAGAATATCAAGGACGAGCAACTTTCTATAACACTTCAGGTGTTAAAGGTAACTCTGGTTATGATGTGCTTACTGGATCGGCAGCAGCAGGTATTACAGCAATTAATACTTCACAGTGGGATGGTTCAGAAGCTAGTGGTGCTTTCTTACAAGTATCTGGCCCCAAACAAATGGCGGGAGCCGACCCCATTATAGTTCAAGTAGCCGATTTACTCCCAGATCGTGGTGATGGCTTAGATTTAAGTCCCCAAAGTTTTGAACAAATTGCCAATCCAGTTGATGGTATTGTCGATATTGAATATGAGTTGATTGGTCCCGGGGATAACTTCAGAACTCCTTATGGTTACACTATTGGTCAAGGTCTTGTAGCTGAAGGAATTGAGGGAACTAATCCTTATTACGCAGCAGTCAGATTTAATAATCATCGTTATCCCATTGAAAGTGTTGAACTCATTGAAGAAGATGGAGATCAAATTTCTCTAAATCGAGAGTCTGACAACCGTTTTGTCTTAGGTGGTGGCTATCCTCTTAATGGACCACAGGATTTATTAGTTACTGATATATTCGGTCAGGAGGTTACTTTGGATGATGTGAATATTACTGGTGGTGCTGACACTGAACAAGTGACAGGAGAACAGTTTGGATTGATCTAAGATTATGGTTTAAGTAAAGTAGGATCGAATCTTACATTATTAGATTAAATATTTAGCGATCGCTTTTTTACCCAAGCTATTTATCTTAGGGCGATCGTTTTTTTTGCTTAACTTCAATTTTTAACAATAATAAATAATGATAATTTGAAGTAATTATAACTACATTCTGTAGTTTTTCTTGGTGCTTTAATTTATTGAACAGCGATCGCTAATAAAATCCGCGAAATGGTAGGGCTTTTAGTTGACTGTATAATTCTGATTAATTCCTATTCTGGCAAGCTTGTTGACTTTGCGGACATTCTTGGAGAAGCTTGGCATAATTTATTACTTTTCAGACATCCTCTAAAATCTTTCCCCATAAATAGCATAGACTTTGAAAGCCTCCTTTCCTGAACTTTTCTAAGTTATAATTCTGAATTTTTCTGAACTTTTAGGTATTTTTTCTACTTCAGATTTCACTTAGAATATTACACAAAAAGTTCTCAAGAATTAAGGAGGTAGAGCTAAATGCTAATAAGATGGAAACCATTCGTAACCAAAACTTTTATTTGGATATTCGCCGAAATTTTACTAAATTCTCAGGGACTAGATACCCTTGCCGATTATAGTGAATTTGTGTTTAGCCAATTTGATTGCGACCAAAATACCCTGGTTCGTTTTATCTAAAACACTGTTGTATAAACAACTTATAGACGACTCTAAAATTTGATTAAAGTCTATTTTTTGAGCAATTATTTTTCAACAATAAACAATTATAATTTGAAGTGATTATAACTACATTCGTCGGTAGTCTTCTTTTTCGCTTCAATTTATTGAACAGCGATCGCTAACCAACAAAAAAACTGTATCAATCGAACAAATCTTAGTCAAAAAGCGCAAAAATTTCTCTAAAAACGATTTAGCAAATCGATCGCTCAGTCTGGTTGTAGGGGAAGGACTAGTGACCGAGCCTGGCAGTTCTTGGGTGGAGAGACGATGCATTGCTCAACCGAGCTTTCAGGGATACCATTGCTGGCTTTGCCGAAATGATGGGTGAGGTATTGGTTTACATCTAGATATTAAGCTACAGGCATTTTAAAATCGCGATCTAAGTTTATTTACAATACGCGATCTCTTGATTCATGCGACGCGACCCTAAAGGATACACCGTCGGACATTGTACCCTTGTGGTGTAAGCTAGTCCTTTAGGACAAGAGGTCTATTTAATTAAATATCAACGTTTATTAATCCATTTTGGTACACCACTTAAAATTCCCCGTAAATTGGTTAGAGGTTCTCCGACTTTAAGACCATATTTAGTAATTTTAAATTCTCTGAGGGTGCGTTCACAATCTGATACTCTTTTCTTCAATACGCCGATCGCTTTGCGTAAGCGACCATCTAATTCTAAATAACGTAGAAAAATCAGATTATCGGCTAAATAGCCAAGTCCCGTCTCGGTAACGCTAAATTCTGAGCCTGTAATCATTTGAACTTCCTCGATCAAGATTGCTGTCACGCCTATACTTTTTAAATCTTGACACAAGGAATGTAGCTCAGGCACCAAATTCTTTCCCTGCACCGATAGCTTATAACCAGAGGTACTGTCAAGCATGATTACTCTAGCGTTATTTTGCGCTACTTCAGTGCGTACCAAATGCACAAATTGATTGGGAGTATACTTGAGTGGCTCTACTTCCAAAATCGATAACGTACCGCTTTCGATCATCGAATGAACGGGAATATTGACCGCTTGGCAGCGTTTTAAGATCGTTTCTTTAGCTTCTTCAAAAGTATAGACGACCGATCCCTCTCCCCTACCCGCAGTTTCTTTGATAAACTGCATCCCCAAAGTAGATTTACCCACACCAGAAGGGCCACTAATAATTGTAGTCGTTCCTTGTTCCAGACCACCGTGTAACATTTCGTCGATTTCGGGGATACCTGAAGAAATAGTTTCTGAGGCTAATTCGCAAGGATTAATTTTAGGAATTAAGCGAGGAAAAACTGCTATACCGCGAGGGGTTAATTGCAGTTCGTGATAACCACTAATAAAATCAGAACCGCGAAATTTAGCAACTCTAATCCTACGTTGTTCGGGAGTTATTCGTAGCTCGATTACCCCATCACTCATAAACTGGAGATCGTCATCAGGATTGCGATCGCTTCCTTCAGAAGTAAACAACATAGTTGTTTTTCGCTCCAGCATAAAACAGAGAAAAGACTGTACTTGTTTGCGAAAATGAAAGGTATCTGATGACAAGAAGCGAAATTGCGTTATGGCATCTAAGAAAATGCGTTGAGGTTTAACTTCATCAATAGCAGTGATAATTTTTTTGGTAATCGGAGCTTTATCAACTTCAGCAGGAGAGAAGATATCGTAGGTTTGATTATCAGAAAAAAAATCTGCCCTAGGACTGAGATCGAGAAATTCTACATCATTAATATCTACTCCGACTAATTCAGCATTGCGTCGTAACCTAGTTTCTGGTTCGCTAAAACTGATAAATAAACATCTCTCCCCTTGAGATACTCCAGTACGGAGAAAATGAAATCCCAGAGTAGTCTTACCGCTACCTGGTTGACCAGTAATCAAATAAGTTTGCTCGGTAATTAAACCTCCTGATAAAATTTCGTCTAAGCCAGCAATCCCAGTAGAGATACGATTTAAAGTCATTCCGATATTAGTTAAAAGTTATTGAGAGATTAAGATCATTTTTACCACTAAAACATACAGTTAAAGCATTATCTTTGCAGGTGGGGAAATTTTAATTTCGGCGTCGTTGATTAAAAGTATGAAACCGAAAATTAATCTATTCGGAGCTTTTAGCTTTTAGTCTTCATCTGCTGAACCCGTGAAAATGAGAGGAATCATACCTCGATTCAGCAACGCCTTAATTTCAAGTCATTATGCAAACTCGATCTAAGATCGAAGATGCTTGTGGTAAAGTGTTGGGTAGTTTATCTCTTAACTTTTGTTCCTGGCTGAATTTGCTCGGTAGGATGAAGAATAACTTTTTCTCCTGCCTCTAATCCAGTTTGAATCACTGCCTCAAAATTACTACGTTGACTCACTTGTATCCGTCGCTTTTGGGCTTGATTATTTTCTACCACAAAGGTACACCAAGTATTAGATACAACTCGATTATTTCCAGGTTCGCAGCGAAACAAAGCACTTAGAGGAATAACCAAAACATCTTCTCCCGACCAAACTACGGTTTTGGTTTCGACTCGATAGCGATCGCCAAGTTTCCCTGTTGCTCTTTGAGAATTAATAAAATCGGCAATGACATTGACTCGCTGTTCTTCTACTCCCAGGGCAGAAACTTTAGTAAAAGCCGAAGGTTCGACATAACGCACCTTTGCCTCAAGGCTAGTATCTCCGCCATAATGTTCGAGCAACATAGTGGCACCAGGCTTGACTTTGACTGCATCAGAAGAAAGTAAATCGACGACAATTTCTAAGTCTTGAGGATTTCCCAGTTCCAAGAGTTGAGTCCCCGCCTCGACATATTTGGCACTTTCTAAATTAACTCTTAATACGTAGCCATCAATGGGGGAAGTAATATTGGTTAGTTGAGCATCATCAGTTAGTTTGGCTAATTCTGCTTCAACGCTAGCTATACGGGCATCGTAAACATCTAACAAATAATCTGGATCTTGTCGTTCGGCACGAAGCATGGCAAGGGCTTGACGGGCAGCATTGACTTCTGCCGTGGCACTTTCAGCTATTCTGGTTTCTGCTTCTAAGGCTCTGGTTTTAGTAATTGCTTCTAATTCCGCTCGTTCTTGTTCCTGACGTGAAATGACTCCATCGGCGTGTAATTGCTGGTTACGATCGCGATCGCGTTCTGCCTGTTTTAAGGCTGCCTTAGCTTGCTCTACCCTAGCAGCTGCCTCTCTTTGTTTTGCCACTGCTACGCTGATTCTCGCTTCCGCCTGAGCGATCGCTTCTTGTTTGGGACGTTGGGTTTCTACTCCTGCTTTTTCCGCTTGCCATTGGCGCAACCTGGCTTGAGCTTCCTGGATATCCGACTCTAGAGGTAAAGGATCGATTTGAGCGATAACTTCTCCTTGAGTAACGCGATCGCCTTCATCTAGATCGATCCTGGCCAATCTTCCCGCGACGGGGGCAGAAACTACATAGCGTTTGCGGATCCGGGTTTCTCCTTCTTCATCGACAGTAACACGCACATCACTCCGTCTAACTTCTGCCACATCGACAACAATCGGTGCGGGCATAAATGCCCAAATTATTATTGCAAGCATACCCACTCCCCCAAAAAGGTAGGGCAAACGCCGAAATATACCTTTGAGTGGATTATTTTTTACTTTAGGTACTGATTGTTTGGCTTTCTCTGTAGTCAGCTTCACTGGTCGGGATGGTTTATCGCTCGTAGCTAGGTAGAAGGAGATAGCTAATCTTAGCTGGTGATTTCCAGTTTATAAGTTTTTTACTCCTACCTATATTATTAATTATGAAATTATGAATTATGGACGACGAAAGTTAATCTTTAATTATTTTATCTTCCTTCCGTGAGAAGACCCTCGCGAAAGAGCGATGGGATGAATTACTTACAGGATCTATGTTAACGGTTTAATATTAACTCTAGCTTTCAGCGATCGCAATTGTTCCTATAGTTGATAACCCACCTAGTTCAACACTACTTCCTGGCGCACTAACCTTGCCTCCCTAGACTGTATTTGTTTTAACTCTAAACTGACGTTATCAAGACGAGAAAACTCTTGTCCTTCTACTCTTCGTTCTGATTC
This sequence comes from Pleurocapsa sp. MO_226.B13, assembly GCA_030064795.1. Next base: position 30,680 of record JASJEI010000014.1, read on the forward strand.
CAATCCACCAATCAAAGCATTTAAACGGCTACCAGCTAAAGGTTTAGGGTCTAGTAGCTGTAGTCCAGGGGCAACAGCGAGCGCGTATTGTTCGAGTAAATACTTTTGTTTCTGGAAATCGTAAAGCACTCCCATCGGCACATTACGCAATTCGCTATCAAGAACAAAAACCAAAGTTTCTACCTGACTTGTTTCTAACTCAGCAGCAATTGGCTCAACTAGCCAACTGTATAATTGCTGAGATAGTTTTTTGACATCATTGGTGCGATCGGGTTCTTTGAGATACTGCTGTAGTTGAGCCAATACTTCTTTGACTTCAGCTTCGGGGCGATCGCTGTGATAATGTCGTAGCTGTTTTATTCCTGGTAATTTGACAATAACTTCAAACCGTTTAGGCAGAATGATTGGGTAAAAAACTGCTGTGGTAGGATTTGATTCAACAATACTATCTAATTGTTCTGGTTCTGGATTCAAACATCAGCAATTGGTATGCTGCGCGTACAAAGCGCGATCTCTGAGTGGATCTAAAAAGCGATCGCCAGATCCGCTTTTGCTTGATTTTTCGCCAGGAACTATACAACATCAGACTTCGTTATCTATTCTCCAAGCCAACTTATGTTCGCCATATTCGCCAGAGTAGATTCGATGATTAGTTAGCTTGATAACTTTCATCTTCTATTGTTTATTGTTTCCTCACTTTTCCCTAATTCACATTGTGCGTACCTAGTAACTTAGAACCGAATCTATCACTTGAATAATACCATTTGATGATTGAATATCAGCTTCAATAATATAAGCTAAATTATCGATCGACACAGTTCCACTCTTTCTGGTGAAGGTAAGTTCGTCCCTTCTAACCGTTTCTAAGCTCAAACCATTGGTCAGTTCAGAGTAAAAATACTCACCAGCGACTACATGATTTGAGACAAGCTCGGCCAAGCGATCGCGATTAGCTGGCTCGAATAAACTATCTATCTCTGACTGAGCAAGCGAGTTAAAAGCCTCGTCAGTTGGTGCAAATACAGTAAATAGACCAGTTCCCTTAATTGCGTCAGGACCAGTTGTCCTTAACGCACTCGCAAATAATGTTAGATTAGGCGCGTTATCAATATTAGAGATAAAGTTGGTGGATTCACTAAAATTATCGCGATAAGTTTTAGAATTTTCATACCTAGGAATAGTTCGCGTCCCTGGCACTTCTCGAACTTGCCATGGTGTTTCTGCACTCACGGAAATTTTGTCAACACAACTTTCTCCTGAAAGATCGCACGACTCGATTTCTAGCAAGCCATCATCCGTCCAGCCAGTAATAGTTCCAGAAATTTTGTCATGCAATGTATCGGTTCGTACGTTGTACACCTGGACAAATGATGTTTCATAGCCAGTGCCTCCAACCGCGACAAATTGCCCCTCTGGTGAAATAACTGCTTCTCGATACGTATCAGAGTTATTAACGAATTCTTGAAAACTATCAGAGTTACTAGGATCTATCGGTTTAGATATGCGATCGGATTTAGCAATAAATCTGGTTTCTCCGTTCGACAAAGTGGCATACACTCCACCATCAGTAGTATCTGCTCTCGTTTCACGTACCTCGGTACTGACAACAGTCAAGTTTATATTATTGTTCTCATTCACTGGATTATTGGCTCGGTCAGAACCACCATCACTAGACAACGCAATAAATCCAATCAGTCCCACTACTACTGATATAAATACAGTAATTATTTTTTTATTCATTCTCCTACTTTTCTCATTTTCATTCCCTTGACCCGAAGTGCCGACATCAACTCGTCCTCCATCTAGAGTGAATACACAATTTAAGTGCATCGGCAGCTTAGAATAATTTTCTGTCATAACTTGGGGGCAACGCAGACAGGCTAATTTTCCTTCTGGTTGCCACCAATGACAGTCAAGGCGGATTTGAGAAACAGGTGAAGTTGCAGTGACACTCGATAACTGTTGGACAATTCGCTGTGCCAAGCGACAATCTGCATCCTTTAATTATGCGATCGTCACGATTACATATTCAGCAATGCTTTTTTTGCAGTGTATAACATATTCGTAAATCGCCTATATATCGGTCGTATACCAATAAATCTAGACGTTCTGCTATGGTTTCAAACCAGTCAGGATAGAATCTGACACAATCAATAGGGTAACGATGATATTTGAAGCCTGGTATATGAGTATGAAGAATTAACTTTCCCCCAGGGTTTAACATCTGACTTAAATCGACTACGTGTTTATATGGGTTGAGTAGATGTTCTAGCATTGCTTGTGACACGATCGCATCAAATTTACCCATTTCTGGAGGTTCTTCTTCAAAATTCCATTGATAATCTGTATCATTTCCCAGTCCTGCTGTTACGATCTCATCGGTATTGATACCAAACAGTTCAGAATAATAGTTTTTATCAGCGTTATACTCACCTGGTAAGAGAACACGATCGATCTTTTGTTCTACATTGTTGATAATATCTACGATTACACCTCTAATAGTTCCACTTTCTTTTGATAATCCTTTAATATGTAGTTTTTTATAGTTTCGATCGAGACGAAAATCTCCATATTGTCGTCTAATTTCTGAGTATTCATGGAAGGAAAATAACTTTTTTTGGAGTATAGATATGATTTTTGAGATAATTTCTCTGGGGATTTTTTTATAGCTGTATCTAGCATTACTGACCAGGTTAATTCTCCTATTTTTTTTAGTCATTGCCTTAATTCAAAAATATTCCAAAACTATTATCTCATTATTTGCGTAATTGGAATATGGCAACGATTTGTGGATTCTATTTTCATATTGGGGTAAAACTACTTGTTGACAAAGATTTTAAGATTTAAATCCTTCTAGGCTTGTAGGATTTTCTTCAAGGTACTAAATAATATTTTTATAGTTATCAGACATTTTTTTTATTTATAGTTACTAAATGAACAGATATAATTATTTATTGATTATGCAATTATTGAGTTAAGCAAGTAAAAGCATATTTTTACTTTTTTAATTTATCTAAGGAATAAGTATTTTTAAAATATTAGATTATATTTAGTAAAAATTGCGATATGAATTTTAATTTCAAACTCGCTCAATTGGAGATCGATTTAATTATCAAGAATTTAAAAAATACTGACAAGATTTTTTTTTAGCTGAAGTTTGCATTTTTTTAGTTCTTAAGCCGTTTGTCTTTTCATCTAGAGTAATAATATCAAGTCCGTTTGATTAGTTAGACAAAAACCTGATTGACTGACAAAAGACGAGCTTAAAATGGCTAAAAAGCCTATCTAACAAAGATTTGAGCGGCTATAAAAATTTCAGACAGTTTCTCAATTTCAAATTGGAGATTGGGTTGAAGGATGAAACCCAACACAGGAAATACTTTCGTTGGGTTACGCGCTGTCGATTCAGATCCCTCAAACTGAATCCCTAACATTTGAAATGTTGGATTATGTCTCAAATAAATAATAGTTAATAATACTTGGTCTTTAATAGATAATTTGGGCTTGTTCCCTCCTCCTGCTGCGATAATCCTCACTTTTTGTTTTTCTTTTAACTCAATTTGCTCTTCATGTAGTTGTTTGACCAAGTCAACTAACTTATTAAATTGTTCGTAACTTATTCCTAATAAACGTTTGGCTTCTTTGGTTTTTTTTTCCAAGGTATCTAAAATCAAGCTCATTGCTTCAATTGACTCCAATATCTCTTTTAGCTCTGTCCTTACACTACACTATTTATATTTTGGAGATGTCTATTGATATCTTCAACAAAAAAGTACCAAAAAATCAAATCGATCGTAGAGACGTAATATATTACGTCTCTACGCAAATTATTTTCTCTTAGAAATAATTCCTTGAAGCCTTATTTGTTAAAACTTTTGACTTTTAACTTCCGCGTAGCAGTGCTAGTTACTATTGTTTTTAGGGTTTCGGGAAATATTGTTATTTCCTTGGTTGTTTATTTGAGCTATTGTTAGAAAACTATAAATGCTTATAAGATATACAATTGCGAAAAATAGAATATACAGAGGTGGATTGGCGAAGTTCATTGTCTCAAATTTAGGTTTATTTAATTAATTTTTTATTTAAAAGCTAAAAGTTTTTAGCCTTTATCGCTAGATAGCAATTTTGGTAGTGTTGTCAAAAGAAGAGATCGAAGCAAAAAAGTGTAGTAATTTGCTGAAAATTCCCAGCGATCGCCTTATCGATCGATTCATACAGCCGTTTTCAGTTGAATAGACTACGCTGATGATTAGCTAGTTCGTAGCTATCAGCTATTAGCTATTAGATACCCGCTTCTTACGTGGTTCTACTAGCTGCGGAAGCCGCAGCGTAGCCCACGCGCTTTCTTAAATTTTATTTTTGTGGTCTACTCATTTGAGCGCGGGAGATGCCGAACCTGAGTCGGCATATTTAACCGCGCTGTTGAAAAGCGCAATAAGTTCATAAAAGGCGATCGCTTTTTTTGTTCGACATTCCCAAAAGATGCGAAATCCGATTACCAAAAAGTACCAAAAAATCGACCCTAGAGACCTATTGTCTGTAGAGACGTAATATCAGGTTCGGTTGAACAGTTAAATATTTTGACGAGCAAAAGGTGCGGATTTCTAATCCGCCAAGGAACGCGCGAGTCGTGGCTTAGGGAATTAGGGAATTGCGGTGCGACCCTGTTGACGAAACGTCAGCCAAGGAACGCGCACCGTTAGGGATTTGGGGGATAAGCTTAATTTTAAGTAATCATCCGTACCTGATATAATATATTACGTCTCTACAGGGTGTGACAATTTAACTGATAAATATTCTATGTAAACAGGATTTGGTATTATTTATTTAAGCAAAGCGATCGCTTTTCTATATTTCCAAGAAAATCAGCCAGTTATTACAAAAACTAGAAAGTTTCTAATTTTGACCGTGTAAACTTTCCCAAAACTCAACCACATCTTGGCATCGTTGCAAATCTGGCTCTACTATATAACATTTACATTTAAGATTATCTGCTAGTACTAGCATCTCAGGATAGGGAAGAAAGGAGAAAATAATTTCTTCTCCCGATCCAGTACAAAGTTCGATACTTCTTTGAATAATATTTCTCAATGTAACCAAATCTAAATCCTGAAAGATCGAATGAAATATCAAGGTGGATTTAGCTGGAATAGGGAAAAGAGTCTCTTTCGTCCAAGTTGCTGAATTAGGAAATCCAATATTTAAAGCAACCGTCTTTGGTAATCTTTGGCGAAATTCTCTGGATTGACTAGAGCCACAATAAAGTAAATGTTGTCCCAAATGCCAAAGTTTAGTTTCAGTTTTAGCTTGAGGAATTATATCGATTATTTCTGGTTTTTTGCTTTTAAGTTGCTCGGATGCTGTTTCGGCATTAACATCAATAGTAGTAATAGTTTCTGGGTTTTTTGTGAGGCTATTATCGTTTTTTTGTTCGGTATATTCTTTTTTTAAACGTTTAGCTTCGGCAAAAGAAATGGGATTTCCTGCTTTTGCCATCTCCAAAATTTCAGTACGCAGTTCTGCTGGCATACTAGGTGCTGATAATAAATAGAGAACAGAAACATTAATACCTACATTAGAAATTTGCTCTTTTTGTTCGCCAAAAGTTTGCCAAACTCGCATAAAATGCAAGGCAGTTGAATAATGGCATTTAATCTCATTTTCCACCCACGTCATGAATTCTCCATGATTCAGCCGTTGTTTTACTCGATGCAGTCTTTCACCCGTTTCAATTATTCCCTTCACAGTTTGCTTCATGAGGGTCTTAATCTTTTGGGTTTCTTCCAGGACAAAATCAGCAGTTGTTTGGTCTAAAGATGTATAATCAAATGTTGCCAGATTAGAATTACCTAAAAATAAGTTAACTGCATTTTTTAGCTTATTTTTATCAAGTGGTTTTGGTAGAGAATCAATTAGCCAATCATATTTATTAATAATTTTTTCTAGTTCCCGATTAGTTTTGTGTGCCGAAATTAAAACTCCTTTTATATCGTTATTGTTTCCATTAACTTCATTAATCAATTCATCACCCAAAATATCGGGAAGAATTATATCGATAAAAGCAAAAGTTTTCCTTCCTTGTTGATGATTATTTTTGATGATTTTTAATCCCTGCTTCCCCGTACTGGCTAATTCCAGCTGGAACAGATTTTTCTTGGTTTCTGTTTTTAGAGATTCGGCGAAGGCTTCTTGAAAATCAGTTTCGTCGTCTATCAATAGCACGGAAGGTAAATTTTTCATGAAGATTAACGAATATAAAGTATGCTACTTAAAAATAATTTAGATAAATACTAAATTGTGCTTCAAATTACATTATATGATCGGAAAAGTTACTAAAACCAAACAATATTTAGCAAAAATATTGCTTGGGATAATCCAAGCTACTATTCTCTGGGCGATCGCTCTTTATTTGCAACCACTAAAAATAGTCGTCGCCGAACCAGCGATCGATGTAGAAAATATCGATTCTGCGGTCGCAGTAGAAGATATTAATGTACAAGGCTACACTATTTTTTCCGATAAGGAAATAGAAAAAATAATCCAGCTTTATCGCGGAAAAAAGCTAAATTTCAACCAACTAAGAAATATAAGTGAAGCCATCACCGAGCTATATACATCAAGAGGCTATATAACTTCAGGAGCCTTCTTACCAGAGCAAGAAATCGTTAACGGGGTTGTTAACGTGCAGGTAGTAGAGGGAAAACTCGAAGCGATAAATATTGAAGGACTTAAATATCTTCAAGAAAACTATATTCGCTCTTTTATAAGTTCGGCACCAAAATCGGAAGCAAACTTAGAAGATATATCGCTAAATCAATTATCTCCCTTAAATATTAACAGTCTAGAAGCAGAATTACAATCAATACAACGCGATCCTTCAGTTGCCAATATACAAGCTGAATTAATTAAAGGTACAGAACCCAATCAGAGCGTGCTTCTTATCGAAATAGAAGAAACATCTCCTTTTGAGGCTAAGTTAAGCTTTGATAACTATCGCTCTCCTAGTGTTGGTGAACTTCAAGGAACCTTGGAAACTGGCTACAGAAATATAATTGGAATTAGCGATCGCGCTTTTGCTGAATATAATTTAACAGAAGGATTTAATTCTTATTCCCTAGGTTACGAAATTCCCATAAGTTATAAAAATGGGATAGTAAACTTTGAATACCGTAATGGAGACAGCAAAATTATCGAGGACTCTTTTGAGGAAGTAAACATTCGTGCTGAGGCGGATACCTTTTCACTAGGATATCGTCAACCGATTATTTATCGATCTCAAAGAGAAGTTGCTTTAGGATTGGCTTTTGAAAGACAAAACAGCGAGACTTTTATTTTAGAAGATCGGTCTTTTTCCTTTAGGGATGGTTCAAAAGATGGTCGCTCGGTAGTTTCGGTTCTCAGTATGACAGCAGATTGGATTGAAAGATTTTCCAGCACAATATTTAGTATTAGTTCTGAATTAAATTTTGGCTTAGATCTGTTTGAGGCGACAGTCAAAGATGACGCCCCTGATGGACTGTTTTTTAGTTGGTTGGGTCAAGCACAGTGGATAGAAGCTTTAAACCAAGACAGAGATTTACTACTAGTAACCAGACTGGCTACACAACTATCGCCAAATTCTCTATTACCTTTAGAACAATTTACCTTGGGTGGTATTGGTACGGTGCGTGGCTATCGCCAAAATCAGGAGGTAGGAGATAATGCATTTGTAGGAACGGTTGAGATTTATCTTCCTCTAGTTGGCGATCGCATTAGTGATAATAAATTAAACTTGATTCCCTTTTTTGACGGCGGGACAGTCTGGGATAACAATAGCGATCGAGCAGAAGCTTTGGCAAGCCTGGGTATAGAATTCAATTGGCAATTTCGAGACTTTTTATTTCTGCGAATTGACTATGGTGTTCCTTTAATTAACGAGCGCGATCGTGGTGATTCTCTGCAAAATAATGGTTTATCCTTTTCGCTCCAGTTCCAGCCTTTTTGATCGTAGTAAATCCCAAGACAATTTTAGACTTAAAACTTCAATTTATGTCTCGCGTACTGATACCAAATCCTATTTACATAGAATATATTTATCGCTCAAACCGTCAAATCTTGTAGAGACGTAATATATTACGTCTCTACGCTCAATTGCGTCTCTAGGAGCTATCTATGGGTTAATATTTTATTGGAAAGCAACTATTCACCCTTCGATTTATCATTTTTATTTCCTATTATCTTACCTTCGGATCGAGCTTCTGTTACTTGCGCGATCGACAACATGACAAATTAAAAATATTGAAAACTATATAGATCGATGAAGGACAAAAAACTTTAATTTTTAGTCCTATAAAAATCAATAAATATCTTGAATTATCCTGCAATATTTTAGACAATTAAAGTGACAGATTTTTAATCATAGTAATCAACATTTTGGTTTTTAACAAACCCTAAAGTATTAAAGGGATAAAAGACATGGCAATAATTCAGATCGAACAATTAAATTTAACGTTATCTCTTGTCAGTCCATCAGATTCGATCGCTCTTACTCAGAAACACTCTGACAAACAAGAGATTCTGCCTTTTGTGGTGCTGCAACCAAGAAGATCCTTCCCGACTCAGTGGTTACCATTTTAGTCGCCCGAATCAGCGATAATTGCTGCTGAGAATTTACTGTTGATAATTCTGAATTAGGTGCGGGGGGTGAGGGTACTCCCGTTAAGGAAAAATTGACATCAGTGTAATTAGATTCGGGGCTTTTTGGAAATCCGCCAGCACCAGTTAAATTCAAACTTCCTTGGGAGTTTTGAGGATCTAAACAACTATTGGCGATCGCACCCTCAGCAGTAACCAGTTCTAATTCTCTTGGTTCTAATTCTCTTTGTAGATTGAGATCGGGGGTGTCGATCTGCACCGTACCATCAATTCCCAATTGCGAACTAGCTTCAATGGTAGCCTCAGCCGACCGAAACAATCCTGTCGTATCGATTTGAATGTTGCCACCTTCTCCCATTAAAGCGTTAGCACTAATTATACTGCCATTCAAAATTGTCAGAGAATCGGCATCGAGGTCGAGATTACCACCATCGGTACTTTCGGCATCAATAGTAATCTGACTGCCATTGAGTAAGAAAATGTTGTTGGCATCTAAGACTATGTTACCGCGATCGCCTTCTAGAGTATTAGCCGTAATGCTACCGCGATCGAGAATCATAGTTTCTGCATCGATCTGGATATTTCCTGGCGATCCCGTTCCTGGAGGTGATAAATTGAGACTTTGGAAATTACTGGTGCTAATCGTAGCTCCATCTCTGATAGTTAGTAAGTCAGCATCCACATTAATATTACCACCGTTACCATTGTCAATAATTGCGCTGGTAAACAAGCCACTACGACCAAAAGAAGTAGAACCCTCTAATTCTACTCGTTCGGCAAATATTGTCAAATCACCTCCATTTCCTTTTCCAAAAGTTGCCAAGACTAATTGTGTTGACTCACCTAAAAACAAACGTTCAGCTTCAATAGTCAAATCACCTCCATTTCCTGTAGACCCTGGAAAAGTCAATGTACCAAAGCCAGAGGGTCCAAATGATGTTGCCGACCCACCAGTAATTTCTATGTCTGATACGGTAACGTCGATATTACCTGCATCGCCACTTCCTAATGTATCAGCTTGAATTTGACCCGAATTACTCAAGCGCAGGCTTTTTGCTTCAATAGTGACATCGCCCCCGTTGCCTGTTGCGTTGAACAGTACGCTTGTAGCTATTGTAGAAGACAAAAGAGATTCGAGAGGATCTACACCTTTAATTTCTATATTTCCAGCAATGACAATTATATTGCCTGAATTTCCCTTTCCATAAGTTGCGTTTCCCATTTGCGCCCCATCAGTTAAACGCAAGTTTTTGGTTTCAATTAAAATATCTCCACCCCTCCCTGAAGCATTGGTAATATTTCTAATGGTGCTGCTCAAAACTAAATCGATTGATTCTGATGCTTTCAGACTTATCTCTCCTCCAGAACCATTGCCCAATGTTGCCGACAAAATTGCTGAGTTATCTACAAGATTAACTTGCCGACCCCTCACTTGAATACTACCACCACTGTTGCCACTTGCATATGCTGAAGAAGCTTGAGACCATTGAATATCCTGGAATTTTTCTACTCCCTGATAATTCAACTGCCATTGTGAATTGTCTCTAACCAGCCCGACAATTTCCTTGCTGCCAACACTGCCTAACTCGATTGTTCCTGCTGGTGCGGTTAAATTACCTCCTTCTAGATTAATATTTCCTCCCACTAAAGCTAAAGTTCGGTCGGGTTTTACAGACAGTCCCACTGGCCTATTATCTGTAACGATTTCCCCCGTCTGAGGATCGAGGGTAAGATCGCCACCCGTTCCCCGCACGGTGATATTTCCTGGGTTATTGCCAAATTCTAAACCTATGGGAACACTTACTGTTAAAATCGGTGCTTGTTCCTCCCTCAAAGCACTAAACTCTACCCCATCTTCAAACTGAATCCTCTCGGCGGTGGTAGCCAGAAACGAACCACCTACATCTAACTGGGCATTCTCCCCGAAAATAATTCCGTTGGGATTGATTAAGAACAGGTTAGCACTTCCTTGAGTTCTTAAGATGCCATCAATAGTTGAAATCGATTCTCCCGTAATGCGACTGAAAATATTCTCAATATTGCCAGCATTATTAAATACTGCTTCGATATTTTCGGGTACGGAGAATTCTTCAAAGCTATGAAACAGATTATTTCCCGCTCTTGCTCCACCATTAATGTTGATGCTATTTTCTCGTCCTTCGACGCTGGTAGGCAATGTCCCATCTGGAGTAACCTGAGCTTTGACTAACGCTGTCGGAATGGTCAAAAATAAAATTATCGAGATACCTAAATGTTTGCCTACTCGAACTAATTGCTGCTGTAAAAATGGTTGTATTAAATTTAATTTCATCTGTCTTGTTTATTAGATCGCGCTAGAAATAAAATGTACGACAATCTTTAAGTCATACTGGAAAGTAGATTATCCCTGAATTAAAATCGTACTCGACCAATTACTAGGGTGATCGTCTTGACTTTTAATTAAATCTAATTGAGCTTGACGTAAAGCTTCTGATTTAGGCAATCCATCCTCAATCCAGTAGCGATAAAAGGAATTGATTAGGGATGCAATTTGTCGGTCGTTGACCGCCCACAAACTACCTAATACATTGTTTACCCCCGCTCTAACTGCTACTCCTGACATTCCCAAAGTTGCTCTGGCATTACTTGCTGCTGTCTCGCAAGCACTCAAAACTAAAAGCTGAATTTGGTTGTTGGGAAAATTAGTCCGATGGTTGCTCAAAGTTGCTTCCAATTCTTTTAGACTAATTCGACTTTTATATGCCTGTAAAAAAGTAGTTTCCGCCGTTCCTCTGAATTGTCCATGAGTTGCTATATGAACGATCGCCAACTCACTGGAGGTTAACTCTTGTTGAAAATTGTTAAAGGTAAATTCGTCGTTTAAAAATTGTTCTTTGTCTACCAGCTTGCCTAATTGTTCTATTTCTTGTTCGACATAGGGAAGGGGTGGAAAGTTCTCTGTCGCGATCGCCAAACCAAATGCTAGAGCTTTTTTATCGATTGAATTGGGTCGCGATACTCTTAGGTTTAAGCCTAAAGAATAGGTAATAGCATAATTTTCCACCAAAAATTTCTCACCGTCGTAAAGGACTGCCATCGGTATATTACGCAGTATCCCGTCGTTAACAAAAATTAGTTTCTGGGGTTGTTTGTTGGCTAAAACCGATTTAATCTCTGGTGGGAAAAACAATTGATAAAGTTGTTGCGACAGTTGGAGATAATTGTCATTTTCTCGATTTTCTAGATCGAATCGCCATTGAGTTACTAGTTCTTCTAACTGAGTTTGGGCAATATCCAGAGCATAGGTTTGGAATTGACCATCAGGAAATTGCCAAATTAAATATGTCTTGTTATTTAAGATAATTGTATTGACGACTGCTGTATTAGTTTCTTTGAGATAGGCTAATCTCTCTGCTTCGAGATCGGTTTCTAATTCAAAACAATCGTCTTGGAAATAATTTTCTAATTCACTCAGTAGTAATAAATCTTTGGTTTCTAAAACTTGCTGAAGTTCGGACTCAGAAGGATCGTTAGCTAAGATTAACTGAATCAGACCGCGATAGATGGGTTCTATTTCGGTTTGAAAATTCAACAGGGAATTACCTTGAGCTTGAGCGAGGTTGCTTCTAATTGGCTGTAATGAAGCGATCGCCCGTTCGTAGGCTTTTATCGCTAGTTTGGTTTTTCCCATAGCATGATAAATCCTTGCTGCCTGCCAATCCCACTGATAAAGGCTATCGGTCGCTTGTGCCTCTCCAGCAGCTAATTGTGCTTGTTGAGTCCAATACAAGGCGCGGTTATACTGTTGTCGCTTTTCGTAGTGTTTACCCATAGCACCCGTGGCAAAAGAAAGAACTCTAGGGCGATCGATTCTTCGCGCAATTTCTATCGCCGAGTTATAGAACGCTTCCGATCTGGCAACAGTACTATTTAGTTTACCTAAATCGATTAGAGCATATACTTTGCCCTCGGAATCGGGCAAAGTTGCTAAAATTACTTCTGCCTCATCTAGACGATCGACCCGATCGGCTAAATCGGTCTTCAAGTCTTGAGCTAGTTTGACCCTTTGAATTAATGCTTCTACCAAAGCTAAAGATTGACTATTTTTGCCGATGCTTACTGCTTTTTGTACTGCTTGCTCTGCTAGAGCGCGATCGCCTTTTACCTGTTGCCATAGTTCGGTTGCTGTTAATTCCCCTTCTGCTTCTGCTGCGATCGCTTTTTGGCGAGTAATTAAAGCTTGTTGTTGATAGGCTTTACTAAGATTGTGCCAAACAACAATCGACAAATCCCTAAAATCCCTACTGGTGCGATCGAGATTTGCTAGACTGTTTTGATAAGCATCAATAGCCGAACGATAATCTCCTTGAATTGTACGCGCATTCCCCAAGGCTAAATAAGCCACATTTTTGACTCGAACTAATTTTTTCTCTTTGGCAATAGCAATTGCTTCAGTTAACAAAGGAATGGAAAAACGAGGCTGTCCGAGATCGTTATAAGCTCTGGCTGTATCGGTAAGAGTTGCTGCTAATTGCTCTACCGCGCGCTCGGTTGCTCGCTCTCGATAAATTTCAATTGATTTTTGCCAGTATCTTACCGCTTTTCCTGGGTTTCCTGTATGCCAATATACAGAAGCTAGGTTTGAATAAACAGTTGGATTTGCATTGTCTGCTTGTTTAAGTATTTTTAACCAAATAGAGATAGCTTCTCGATCGTTACCTAGAGAATAAGCCCGAATTGCCCTATTAGATAAGATATTTATTTGAGACTGAGTTAAAGACGCTGGTTTTGCTATTACTATCTTAGGTATAAACAATGATGTATATACACAAAAAAATACAATAATACTTTGACAACCATACGGAAATCGATTGGCGATTACCTTTTTCGAGAAAGTATCCAGATTGACAAAATTTTTCACTTCTATTCTCTTGGTTTCAGATGAACAGTTATCTTAAATACTTCAGCGGGCTCTTCTACCTTATAGTGGTTTTTCTTAGCATCTTACCAGCTAATAGTGAAACGACAGAGCGACGAACTACCTATCGTCCTCCGACGGGACAAGTTCGCCATCAAAACCGCAAAGCTGGAGGTTCTAGAGGGTGTAATCTGCCTTCAAATGATACAGTTACCTTGATTGTTCCACAAGACCATACTGCCACTACTGTTTCAGCCCATCCTATTTTTTTCTGGCATTTGTCTCAAAAATTGTCTTTACCCTTACGTTTCACCCTCTTAGAACCAGGAAAAAAACCGCTATTTACTAAGGAACTCAAACCAGACCCTGGAATTGTGGCATTAAAATTACCTGAAAATAGTCCTCCTTTAGAAATAGGGAAAACCTATCGCTGGACGGTAACTGTTGTTTGTAACCAAAAGAAACCTTCGAGAAATTTATTCGCGACCGCCTGGATTAAGCGTGCATCTTCACCTGCATTCAACCAACTTTCTGAAGTTTCAGCAGATACGTCTTTTTGTAGCCTTGAATATGCTAAAGCAGGTATTTGGTATGATGCTCTTTCGTGCAATTATGCTCTATTAGTTGAAAATCAGAAAGATCTAAATCATAATTCACCTGAATTTTGGTCTTTACTAGAAGAGATCGATTTACAAAATTTGGTGCAACGAAAACCCAGATTGAACTTGTATTAAAGCTATGGATTTGTCTTCGATTTTTGTCAACTCAACAGGGCTGCGATCGAGCAGTTGGCTCGACTTGGCAATCACCGATTATCGTACGGCGATAAAATTCGGGTCTGAGCCTAACTTTAGCTATAATAATGGATTGTGAAATCTAATCGGAGGGCAATTATGGCTCGTAAATGTCAGATAACGGGTAAAAAGGCGAACAACGCCATGGCGGTTTCTCACTCTCACCGCCGTACTAAAAAACTACAAGGTGTAAATTTACAATGGAAACGAGTTTGGTGGGCAGAAGGTAATCGCTGGGTAAGATTACGTTTGTCTACCAAAGCGATTAAAACCTTAGAAAAAAGAGGGATTCATGCCATGGCAAAAGAAGCTGGCATCGATCTTAATAAGCACTAAATCCAGCTTTGGCGTTGCTTATTGAGTAATATCGTATTACAAAAAAATACTGCTCTTTGCCCTTCGGGTACTCTTCGAGAAGGCTTCGCCTACGAAACTTTTCTCACGCAACGAAAGTGTCTCACTGCTTTTGGTATGTAACTGATGGATGGAAGGTGTATCCCAATTTCATTTCTCCAGAAGACTGCCGACCCAGCTTGAATTGAATTCAAGCTGGAAAGCGGCAGTGCATTCCGCACCATCTAATGTGCAAAACATATATGACCAGAGTTTAGGGTATTACCTAGCTCGTCTGCACCGTCAGACCTTGTGTTATTTAAAGTAAAACATTACAATTCAGCAATGCTTCATCCCTCAGCCTAAAGGTGTAAAGGCATTCTCACTCGCGCTGTAATTTAAGTTAATTTCCCCTCGACTTAGCTAAAAACCAGATTCACGATCCCGTCAGCAATTTCCTCAATAGGCAATACCAAATCTACACAGCCAGTCTCGATCGCATTTTCTGGCATACTAAACACTTTAGAGGTTGCTCGATCTTGAGCGATTACTTTCCCTCCCATCTGGCTAATTACTTGTACTCCTTCTCGTCCATCACCATCACAACCAGTTAGTACTATTGCGACAGCTTTTTCTCGATAGCTATTGGCTAGAGATTTAAAAGTGTATTCGGCCGACGGACGTACATAGTGTTCTTTGGGAGCATCAGAAAGACTCAAAGTTCTCCGATTAACTATTAAATGCTTATCGGGAGGTGTAATATAAATAATTCCCGCACCTAATTCCATTCCTTCTCGCGCCCGATCTACCCGCAAAGCGGTATGCCGAGCCAGAATTTGAGTAAGTTGGCTCTCGTAATTGGCAGATAGATGTTGCACCACCAAGATCGCAGCGGGAAAATCTGCGGGTAGAGCTGAAACAACCGTTTTTAATGCCTCTATTCCTCCTACAGAAGAGGCGATCGCGATTACTCGATGAGGCTCCCTCAGGCGATCGACTACGTTGGAATTAGAAGTTGGTTCTGATTGTGCTAACACGTTTTTGTTTACCTATTTAAATATTTAATGCTGATGTTACCTACTTTTAAAGATTTGCTCCAGTTTTAACATCTTTTTATTAAAAGATTGCCGATAAATTTTTCTTCATAAGTTATTTAGTTCTGCTTAGACTGTCTCTTTCTTTTTATTTAGTAATTTGCTTGTAACTAAAAACGAATTATTATAATTAAATATTATATAGCTTTTTTCTAACTAACAATATATCCAATATTCCCGAATCTTAACTTATTCTGCTTGGGTTTAATAATTTTCTTTCTGCTAAATTTTTTAAAAAAATCTATAACTTAAGATTTAGCGACTGATTTAGCTTATCGACCAAAAGATAGATTGACAGCCTCTATAAATCAGATAATATTTGCTCTACACTTAGCTATTTTATCTCAAATAATAGCTATACATTGCATTGAGAATTATCTAAAATAATGAACAAAGAATATCAAATATTAATTAATCAAGTTTCGGTAATATTATTAGGTATAGCTACAGTTTTTATGTCGGCGGAGTATCGGCAGCTACGGGCGCAAGAAACTGATGGTAATACAACTATCGAAGAAATTACCGAAGCAGAAACTGTTTCAGGTGAAGAAGTAACCGTTAGAGGTGAAATAGAAGAAGTCGAGTCTGGCGTTTCTTTCTTAATCGAAGAAGAAGACTTGTTTGATTAAGATAAAGTCTTAGTAATCAATACCTCCGAACAAATTGTGCCAGAAAATATGGAGGGTTTAAAACTACAGGTTACAGGAGAAGTAGAAACTTTAGTTTTAGCAGATGTCGAGAGAGATTACGATCTAGATCTAGACCCCGAAATATATACAGAGTATGAAACTAAGCCTGTTATCTTCGCTACCTATATGGTTGCCTCGCCAGAGATAGAAGATGTTTCGGAAAATCCCGATGTATATTACGGTCAAGAAATTTCCCTCGAAGGTGAAATTGGCGAGATTAGAAATGACTATGCTTTTACTCTCAAGGAAGACCAATTAATTGGCGGTGAGAATTTATTAATAATTAATGCCACGGGAGAACCTATTCTCCAAGAAGATGAAAAAGTAGTGATTGTCGGTCAAGTACGTCCTTTTGTTAAGGCGGATTTTGACAGAGATTACGATCTGACTTGGGATTTAGATGTCCAGGAAGAAATAGAAGCTGAATATGCTGAAAAACCCGTTCTAGTAGTAGACAGTATCTATCCTTCGACCGAAGATGAAGGTCTTTTAGAATAGAAAAATTAAAGCGTTGCTGACGACAAACAGAAAAAATCAGAATCTTAATTCAGCAACGCTTTAAAAAAGCGACTAACTTATTGAGAATCCTGAAAAAAATAAAGCGATCGCCTTTTATTTTCTGAAATATAGCTTATATTCAGAGCCAAAATCCTATGTATGAGCCATTAGAATCAACTAAAAACAACAATTTACCCAGTAAAAGCAAGTTCGCTCGTACTTTTCGCATCTTGAGCCGTATTAGCTATTGGATTCATCTAATTTTAGGTACTATTTCGGGAGTTACCTTGCTACTGGTAATTTTAAGTCGCAGTATTAACGATAGTGTTGCTACTGGAGTAGGAATTTTTCTGATTGCCTTTAGCCTAATTGCCTTGGGTTTTAGGGTTTATTGGGCTTTACGCTATCGTAAACTAGCCAAAAAATTGCAGCGAGTCGATCCCGATGTCCAACCCAGTAGAAGCGAGGTGATTGAAGTCTTACGTATCGGACTAGTAACTAGTTTAATTGGATTGTTCCTCGCATTTATCGCTTCGGAGATTAGTTTGGTTTCTTTAGTAGTAGGTGCGATCGCCCGTCCCCAAGGAGTTGCTGTCTACGAACGGCAACAGGTAATCAAAATTGCCGATCTGCTGCTAATTTTGGCTCAGTTAAATATTTTAGGCGCGCACTTTTTTGGCACTGCAAATTCTCTAGGATACTTAGTTGGATCTCGAAAGAGGAAGTTTAAATAGTTCTAGGGATATACACTTAGTCAAAGCGATCGCATAATTGTATATGAAGATTTAGTTTACTACTCACAAATCCTCAATACAGACGATCGACTATGAACCATAAAAGTTATCGCCGAACTAGCAAAAACAATCGATTTAAAATTAACTTTCGCAACGGACGCTTTGAAATTCCTAATATAGATGCTTGGCATACCTATTGGCAAGAACCCTATTATTTACTGTTAACCGTTCCCTGGTGGGGTTTTTTTGTTTTATCGGCTTTATCTTACTTTCTGGTTAACGCTCTTTTTGCCCTGGGTTTTTTGATCGGAGGAGACTGTATCGAAAATGCTACTCCAGGCTCATTTAGCGATACTTTTTTCTTTAGCGTCCACACTTTAACTTCTATTGGCTATGGTTCGATGTATCCTATCACTATCTATGCAGATATTTTAGTCACCATAGAAGCCTTATTAGGAATTGTCGGTATTGCCTTAATGACAGGGCTAGCTTTTACTAAATTTTCTCAACCAACGGCAAAAGTAATCTTTAGTCAGGTAGCAACTATTTCTAGACATAATGGTATCCCCACCTTGATGCTTAGAGCAGCCAATCAACGACGTAACCAGATTCTAGAAGCAGAAGCTCGCGTTTATTTGATGCGAGACGAAATTAGCCTCGAAGGTGAATCTATGCGTCGATTTTACCTCCTAAAATTGCTCCGCAACCAAACTCCTAGATTTACTCTCAGCTGGACGATTATGCATCCTATTGATGAAAATAGTCCTCTGTGGCAGGCTACACCAGAATCTTTAGCCAAAACTAGAGCTATGTTGGTGGTTTCTCTAAGTGGTATTGACGAAACGGTATGTCAATCTCTTCACGCACCCTACTCCTATAGTGCCAATAATATTCTTTGGTCGTATCGCTTGGCAGATATTATTTATCAAACTCCCGAAGGACATCAATATATAGACTATAGTAACTTTCATCACGCGCTCCCTATGGAAGAAACTCAGTCAACAGATAGCTAATCAGATCTCAATCTTGTCAATTCAATTTAAAAGGAATCCGTACTTGAAAATTAGTTCTGCCTGGTTGTGATTCAAAACGGAGATTACCCTTGTGTTTTTGGACGATAATACGGCGGGAAATATCTAAACCCAAACCACTGCCTTTGCCAACTCCTTTACTAGTAAAGAAAGGTTCAAAAATACGCGGTTGTATTTCGGGGGGAATACCCGTACCATTATCAATAATTTCGACTAAAACACAATTGTTTTCTACAGCAGTACGAATCGTTAACTCACCTCGACCATCCATAGCGTCGATCGCATTATCGATCAGATTTGTCCATACCTGATTGAGTTCGCCACCATAAACAGATACCAGAGGAAGGTTGGGAGCGTATTCTTTATGAACTGCTATCCCATACTTGAGCTTGTGATGCAAAATTTTGAGGGTATTATCTAAGCCTTCGTGAAGGTCTACTTCTTGTATTGCAGCCCGATCCATATAAGAATAATTTTTAATTGCTCCTACTAAATCGGAAATACGACTAGTACTTTGTTCTACCTCATTGACCAACCCATTCATGGTCAGAGTTGCTTCTAGCCAGACTATAGCCTCGGTGAAAGCAGTAGATTCCATATCCTCAGCTAATGCCTCTAATTGAGACCCTTCTATCCCCGCACAAACCAAACTGGGAGTTAATTCCCAGGCATTTTCTACCCCTCGCGCTTCCAACCAGTCAGCCAAGCGATCTTCGCGATCGCTTTGTTCGAGGGGAGACAGCGACGATCCCTGGTTTGCCTGACTAATTGCCTGTTGTTGTAGTTCTCCAAGTAGTTTACGATGATGTGGCAAAAAGTTTTTGCCCCGCAACGAAAGCATATTTTTTTGTAAAGAGGCGATCGCGCTACCGAGTTGCTTAGCTGCTCTTCTGCCTGCTGCTGCGGGATTGTTGAGTTCGTGGGCTAATCCCGCCGATAGTTTGCCCAATGCTGCTAATTTCTCTTGCTGACGTAGTTTTATTTCTAATTCTTTGGAACGTTCTGCTAAAGCAGGAACAAATAGATCGATACTGTGAGGACAGGTTTTGAGCAATTGTTTAAAATCATCAAACTGAATTACCCGACTGACATCAATACTGCTGGCGGTTGCTTGGGAAATCCCCCCAGTCAACATACTCAAATCTCCCGTAAATTCTCCCCGACGATGTATGGTAACTACCATTTCCTCTGTACCTAATTGTTTGGTAATCTTGATTTGTCCCTCTAGGACTACGTAAAAGCATTGGGCGGTATCTCCTTCGGTAAATAAGACTTGATTGGGTAGCAGTTTCAAGATCGTGCCACAGGCTTCTAAATTTTGTAGATGCTCTTCTTCTAAGATGGGAAAGAGAACCGAGTCAGATGTACTATTATTCATGTAATAATCCAGTTCCATTTCTTAAAACGGTAACTAAAATCGATCGCTAATAACAACCCCGAACTGTAGGTAGGGCTGTTTCATTCTCGTAAAAGATAGATAGGGAGATAGGGAGATAGGGAGATAGGGGGATAGGGGGATCTCACAAGGGTAGGTTTTTTACAAAGGGAGGAGTAAAAGCTCAGAAATAAGGTAAGAGTATAAAGAGAAGTCAATAGAAGCTTTCAAGAGATGAAATTAAATCAACATCTCAAAGATTGGAAACAAATAGTA
>JASJEI010000431.1 GCA_030064795.1 Pleurocapsa sp. MO_226.B13
CTGATTCAGTAACTTTAACACCTCTTGCTGGTTGAATTTTGCCTTGGCTAGTTTCTATTGGTTGAGGAATGGCTGATGTCGGATCGAACTCACCAGCGATCGCGATATTATGAGAATCTAAAGGTAAATCTGGTGCGGGAGGAATACCACCTTTACCTAGAATATTTAGTCTATTTTTCGCTGCTATTTCGCGGTTAGCTTGACAAGTTTGAGCAGTGGTTTGTTCTGGGGCAACAATGTTTTGCGGTAATTCAGTCGCCCCTTGAATGGGATTAATGTCGGGAGTGTTAATAGTTACAGTGCCGTCTAAACTAAACTCCGAACTAGCATTAATATCGTTAGTGTTGGGATTTAAAGGACGTTCTTCAATCCCAAACAGAGACTCGGCAGTAATATTAATATTGCCTCCTTGTCCTTGTTGGGCATTGGCGATGATATCGTTATTTCCCCCAGGGAAGGCAATGATCAAGTTAGTATCAATGGTGATGTTACCGCCATTAGCATCTTTAAAAGCACGAGCGGAAATCAAGCTATTGTCACGCATAGTTATATCGTCAGCAATTTGGAGAGTAATATTGCCACCATTACCAGCTTGAGTAGCAGCATTAATTATGCTACCGCTTTCTAAGCGAAGGGAATTAGCTTCAACAGTTAAGTTACCAGCTTCCCCCGTACCAGGTTCGACTACACTTTCAACGCTCGGAAAGTTACTGACACTAATAATTGCACCATCACCAACAATTAAATCCTGGGTGAAAATTTGTAGATTACCACCATTACCATCTTCTACCAGCGCAGTAGCAAATAAACCACTACTTCCGATATCGGTAGTACCTCTTAATTCAATGGATTCACTAGCACTAATAGTTAAATCACCTGCATCTCCTTGTCCATTGGTACCCGCTCCAATTTGCGCCCCGTCACTAACAGTTAGTTTTTCAGTGTCAATAGCGATTAAACCTGCATCTCCTTGTCCAAGAGTACCTACTTCAATTCGAGCCCCGTCACTAAGAGTTAGTTTTTGAGTTTCAATAGCGATCGAACCTGCATCTACTTGTCCAAAAGTAGAGGCGTTAATTTGCGCTCCATTAGTAATCGATAGTTGTGGTGTATTAATCTCGATACTGCCACCATTGTCCAGACCATCAGCTGGAATACTAAAATTAGTACTAGCACTAATTCCACTAGGGACTTCTATATCATCCAAAGTACCAGTGCCATCTACAGACACAGTATCTGTAGCAATAATTTTGATATTGCCAGCATTTCCAATGACATTTACATCAGCTGCTATACTACCTCCGTCGCTAATAAATAGTGAACCAGTATTGATAGTAATATTACCTCCGTTAGCTTCCAACAAAGGAATTTCCAAGAACCCACTTATTGCTTCGCTGCTGATACTACTGGGAGAAGTAGTTGTATCTCCTTGCTCGCCAATGGTCATTAAATTAGCATTAATCGTTATATTGCCTGCATTACCTTGTCCAAATACATTAGTACCAATAAAACCATTTCTGGAAAGAGAGAGATTTTGAGTATTAATGTTTATGTTGCCTGAATTGCCTCTACCATTAGTATTTATATCGCTAGAAATCCCACCAGGTAAAACTGATTGTGTTCCATCCTCCAAGATAACATCTCCAGATCCATCCACACGAACAGTATCAGCAACATTTAGATTAATATCTCCGCTATTAGCCGTTCCACTAACTTGACTTCCAATTTCTGCACCATTAGTTAACGTGAGATTTCTTGCTGTAATGTTAATTTCTCCAATATCTGCTGTTGCTCCTTCATCGACAGAGTTGGAAATACCGCTTCTTTGAAAACCCCTAATTCCATCGAACAAAATATCTTCTGTAGCAGTTAGAGTTATATTGCCTATATCGCCTTCATTTCCAGTAGAACTATCAATATTACCACCATTTTTCAAGGTAATATTCCGCGCGCTAATTTCTATAGAACCTGCATTCCCAGTTCCAAAATTGCTGTTACCAATGGTTGTTACGCTTTCGCTATCTAACCCATCTAAAACCAAATCTTCTGTGAGATTAATGACTATATCTCCTGCTTGAGCATCGGCAAAACCCGAATCGACATTAATACCAGCCAAAAAAGCACTATCCGATATCAAAGATAAATTCTTAGCCGTAATATTAATCGAACCACCTGATGCACCTGCTACAAAAATACGAGAACCGTTAGTGAAGGAAACATCATCAGTAGCATTAATAGTTACGTTTCCTCCTGCTCCCAAACCATTATTAGCAGCAAATAATCCTGCTCCATTATTAAGAGTTAAAGAATTACCAGAAATATTAATATTACCCGCATTACCTTCTCCTGATGAACTAGCATTAAAAAATGCCCCATTGCTAAGAGTTAAAGAGGGAGTACTTATGTTAATATCGCCTCCATTACCGATCGCATCAGCAGTTACATTAGAGCCGATCGCACTAGTATTTCCCTGACTTTCTAGAGATATAGAATCACTGGCATTAATTGTTATATTCCCTGCATCACCTTGTCCAAAAGAAGTAGTCGTGATTAATGCGCGATCGCCCAACCTTAAACTTCCTGTTTCAATATTAATATCTCCACCGTCTGCTGTTCCGTTGGGGAATACTTGATTAGCGATCGCACTACCAAAATTAAGCTCGTTTTCTACTGCACTTATTTCTACTGACTCAGAAGCAAAAATATTGATATCTCCTCCAGGATTTGAGCCTAAAGTGTGCGCTAAAAATCCTGAAACTCCAGTAATAGAGATATTTTTACCTGCAACTTGGATGTCTCCACCACCCAAACCACTAGCATCAATGACGCTAGTTCCTGATAGTGATATATCCCGAAAAGCTTCTACTCCTGAATAGTCCAAAGTAAACCCATTAGCTACTTCAATTAGATCGACTTCTCCACCTGCGACGCTTCCGATTTCAATTCTTCCCCCTGCGGTTTTGATAGTTGCATCTTCAAAAAAGAGATTCCCTCCAACTATACCGATAGTGGCATCCGAACCTACTCGCAAAGCATCTTGAGTATCGATAACTTCACTGTCAATAAGTCTGACACCATTGCCATCACCTCTGACGGTAAGATCGGCAGGATTATCTCGAAAACTCAAACCAATAGGGGCATTAATGGTTAATATTGGCTGTGCTTGGGTGTCGGTGGCACTAAATTCGATCTCGTCAGGAAATAAAATACTATTGGCGGTACTGCCAAAAAATGAACCACCGATGTCTAACCTGGCATTTTCGCCGAAAATAATCCCTGCGGGGTTAATTAAGAACAAACTAGCACTACCGTTAGCCCTAATTAAACCATCGATGTTGGAGATATTACCGCCAGTAACGCGACTTAAAATATTAGAGATATCCGAGGCGTTGTTGAAAAAAGCTTCGTTTCCTGTAGAAACAGAAAAGTCTTGAAAACTATGAAATAAATTACTGCCTCGCGTTTCTCCTCCCGTGATTTCAGCTATATTGCCATTAGTATTTACCTGAGTGTTGACTGTACCATCGGAGGTAATCTGAGCTAGTGTTGTATTAACGGTAATGTAGAGATAACCAAAAGTACAAAGACTAGTCTGGAGTATAGACAAGATAACTTGTTTCATCGGTAGAGTAGGAAGTAAGCCTAAATTTTCAACTACAAGAGAAATAATACTAACCTTATAGCGTATTTTAACTAGGTAATTTAATTGTCTTTGTATTGCTTAATCATTATGTCGATCAAAGAGGTTAGTAGTTGGTTGTCAGTCATGAGTCATTGTTGCTGCTCCTTCGCTCTCTCTACCTTATCTAGCAAGTTTTTAAGTATTCCAGATTAAATCTTCAAAGCGATCGCTGCTAACTCTATTAGAAAACAATTGCTAGCTAGTGTTTCTGGCAATTTTAATGGCTAAAGCGATCGTCACTCGGCAATATTTGTTGCTAATTCTATTTTTGCTCTAGCTGCTTTTGATATAGTTGTTTGCTCGTTTAATTTGCGATCGCAACTGTTTTCCCAAGATTTATCGAGATTAAATTAGAATTTACTCTACTCAGTAATTTTACCGATCTAAATGAAAATGTTAATTAGTTTACATTGTATTTACGCAGCATCTAGTAATAAATTCGTATAGACTAATCAATGATAATTGCTAGAATGTATTGTTAGTTATCTCAGGTTTTATCACCTGATTAGCTAATTATTTCTCTTAGAACTATATAGGTTTTAGATTAATGGAAAATTCATTTAAAAAAGATGAACTCATAATTTCCAACGCCAGTAAACCTTTAGGAGAAATTTTAATCGAAGCAGGATTGATTTCTGCTAGTCAATTAGAAATTGCTTTGCAACAGCAGCAAGGCGAAACCCGCCGAATTGGTGAAATTTTAGCTTCCCACAACTGGATTAAACAACAAACTGCTGATTTTTTTGCGGAAAAATGGCCGAAGTTACTCCAGCAAAAACAGAAAAAACCCCTCATATATTATTTTCGTCATTCGGGTTTATTGGACGAACAGCAAATTGCTATCTTAATCCGAGAACAGCAACAACAGGAAAAACCTGTCAGATTTCATCGTCTAGCAGTAGAGAGAGGCTATGTTAAACAGCTAACTGTAGACTTTTTTCTAGCTAATGTTTTTCAGATTTATCATTCCAATGTTTTTTCATTTGCTAAACCCTATGAAATTCTGACCAGATACAATAAAGGTGACACTAACTTTCGTCGTACAGAACTAAGTCAAGCCCCGCTAGTAGGTATTAGTTTGAAGGGAGTTCAGTTAGATGGTTCTAATCTCAGAGAAGCTAGTTTAAGTAGTTCTAATTTAAGTAATTCCAGCTTAATCCAAACTAATTTGGCACTGGTAAATTTTTTTAGAGCAATTTTAACTCAGGTAAATTTTGAACGGGCTAATTTATGTCAGGCAAATTTACGAGAAGCCCATTTAAAAGAGGCTAATTTTAGCCAAGCTAATTTACAGGGGGCAGATCTAAGAGAGGCTTATTTGTTTAATGCTAATTTTGCTAAAGCAGATCTGAGAAAAACCAAATTACCTACAGAATATACTTACGAAGTCTATTACGATTCCGAAACTACTTTCGATGATTCTTTCGATCCCCAGAAGGCAGGATGGACAAAAATTTAGACTGTTGAAAAGGCGTTGCTAATTTATAGCAGTAGATGCGGACAAGTCCTTTCTCAAATTGGTGGAATACAAATATAGATCGTCTTGAGACAGTCCGCAGTCCGTAGAAGATGATAGTTTAGTTAATCAGTTGTATTATATTCAACTGAAAATCGCTGT
Source organism: Pleurocapsa sp. MO_226.B13 (assembly GCA_030064795.1). Next base: position 5,301 of record JASJEI010000431.1, read on the forward strand.
AAATAATGTCGTACAAAGTATTACTTAGATCTAAATAATGTGGTCTGTTTATATTATTCGTTGTGGCGACAATTCACTATATACGGGTATTTCTAATAATGTAGCTAAACGCTTTGCAGTTCATCAATCTGGCAATGCTAAATCTGCTAAGTATACTAGATCTAGGCATCCTTTAGAATTAGTATTTAGTACAGAAATTGGTACAAAGTCAGCTGCTAGTCGCGTAGAATATCAGATTAAGCAACTATCAAAACAGAATAAAGAAAGTCTCGTTATCGGAAAAATTTCTCTGTCTGATTTGGGTTTGATGCCAACGGTCAATTAAACAGATCTCCAAAAAGATTAAAATAAATAAAATTTGAGTTGTAGAAATTAAATAGGAGAAATCAATTGATAAATCCTAACAGCTTATTTACTGTCTGTTTTTTTATAATAATTGCTTCTTTATTAAGTGTGGGTTTTGGTTGGTCGGTTAGGAACAACAAATTACCAATTAGATCGGAAATCGACTATAACGATAATCAGTGGAAATTTCTCAAAATTTGGGTCAAATTTGCCCTATTATTGGGAATAATTTTACCTGTAGTGCTGCTAGTCGTATTTCGGGATAGATCGATTGTGAGTAAGTTTTTTCTTGGCTATCTCTTGGCAGTTGCGGTACAGTTAATGAGTGAAAAGGTCTTTGGTGATTGTTTGTGTAAGAGTACCGTGGTGTTTATCGGTATGGTTTATACGGGATTTAGAATTTGGCAACTAGGTTCGGGTTTGCAGTTAATAAATTACGGTCAACCTTGGTTTAGCCTATTGTGGTCAGTTTTTTTATTTTGGGTGGCAAATATGGTCATGTTAGTTACATTTGCCGTGCCTGTAATTTTACCCAAATCGGGAGAAAGTGAGCAATTTATTAGCTAATGTTATTTAATAGAATTACTCTGAGTCTAGCTTAACTTTTTGAAGCCATTGCCATAGACAATTATTTCTGCACCACCTTCAACCACTACTGGATTAGAAATTTTTACGCCAATTACTCCGTCATAGCCTTGGTTTTTGGCTTTTTGTTCTAGTTCCTTCAATGCTTCGTCTATGGCACTTTGAATTAGACTCTCGTAATGTTTCATTCGACCACCAGTCAAGTTACGAATATTTTCTCTAATGTCTCTGGCTACGTTGGCTGCTTTAACTACAACAACTGTTAATAATTCGCCAATTTCTACTGTTGATTCTTGTTGTAAGTTATCTAGACTTATGAGCATTATAATTACCTAAAATTCTTAGTTAGAGTTAGTAGTAATTTCTTCTGATTTATGATTGGCATTAAGCCATCGACGACCGAGGAAGATAGATAATAATAATAATACCAAGAGAGGTAAAAATACTAAAACTATCAAGACTGACATCAAACCATATTTTCTGATAAATAAGCCCCAAGAAATAGATCTTTGGAATAATGCTGGTATATTTTTAACTATTAACAATAGATTATTCGAGCTTTGCCAAAATTTAATAGCTAGATCGATATCTCTACTCTCAACGAAATCATGCATGAGATTTGGATTTTCAATTATTGAAGTTGGCTCATCTAGTATAAATCTTATAAATTGATTAGTTTGATGTTGTTTTAACTCTGGTAAATAACCCGATAATTGCTGTAATTGTTCTGCGGAAAGTAGATTGACAAGTTCGATTAAGTTTGGCGTAGAAATTGCCAGTAAATTGCGAAGAGAATCAATTTCTAACAGTGAAAGTTTGGAGATAGTTGCCGAATCTTTAATGGATAGAATTTCTTTTAACATCTGGCGATTCAATTTTTCTAGAGACAAATGTTTATAGATTTCTAGATCGACTACATCTTTAATTCTATTTCCTGCTAGGTTGTTCCACTCTATTAAAACCTGGGGATTATCTGTAGTTCCTAGCATTCGATAGGTAACTTCAGGTAAAGATAATAGCTCGGTAAATGAATCATCTCGAACAATTGTTTTTAATTTTGTTCGACCGACATTATTTAATAAAATACCTACTAAAGAATATATTTTGGATTTATCGGCGGTTTTTTGGAAAGTGTCTTTAAATTCAGGGATATCTGCGATTAAGTTTAAAGTTTCATGATAATCTTGTTTAAAATCTAGCCATTCTGCATAAATTTCATTGGCAAGTTCTCGTGCTATCTGAGGAGAGCGATCGCGAATTTCTTCATCCAAACTGTTGACAATCTCATCTTTAAACATCTGCTTGATCTTTTCGGCTTTAAGCGAGTCTTGAATTTGTGGTAGCGTACCATTAAAACTTGAAATAAAATCACTGGTAAGCAATACACCACCGACAATACTACCCACAAAGGGGATAAAATTAGTCCCCAAACGTCCGACAACTCTTCCCGCAATTCTTTGGGTAACTCTTTGAGCAATTTGTTTGCCAATAGTCCTTTTAATAAGAGCCGTACTGAGTAAAATTGCCGTGCCTCCAAGAGCAGTTCGATGTTTCTTTAAGAAAGAAATATTATTGGGTGATATTGAATCTATCGTCCAAGCCGAATCGGGTAACGAATTTTCAATTTTTTGGTTAAACTCGGCAACAACAGCAGTAGAATATTGGCGACCGATAAAACGTTGTAAACAATCCAAAGCAGAAGATGAAGATTGAATTGAAATCAGTTCTAGTTTATTGGCAATTTCATCGGCAATATTTGA
>JASJEI010000432.1 GCA_030064795.1 Pleurocapsa sp. MO_226.B13
TTTCTTCCCCTCTCAAGAATTGTGCATCTTCTTCTGGAAGAGAAGGATTGATACTGATTCGGGAGCCAATTTCAAAACCAGCTTTGGTACTTAGTCGAGGCAAAATTTGACAGTACCAATGAACATGTGGTTCTTCTGTCTTGTAACGTACGGCACTATTAATCACATAATTATAATCAGGATTATCTAGCTTGTGATAAATATTAGCCAACACTCCTTGTAAAATCTCAGCAAAGTCTTTTTTCTCGGTATGGGAAATAGATCCAAAGTCTGCTTGATGGCGTTTTGGCATCAGCCAAACTTCACAGGATACTTCAGCAGCGAAAGGAATAAAAGCGACAAAAGACTCATTTTCCCCTATAACTCTTTTCTTCTCTTGCATTTCAAACTCCAACATATCGCAGTATAAACAGCGATTCCAATGATCGAAGTATCGCTGGGCTTCCTCATCTTGCCAGCGACGGTTTCGGGGCACAATGCTAGTGGCAATCATTTGAGAATGGGGATGACGCAGAGAAGCTCCTGCTGCTGAACCATGATTGCGGAAGATAGTTACCATCATGATTTCTGGATCTTCCATGAATGCTAGATAGCGTTGATGGTAAGTTTCAATTAAGATTTCTACTTGTTCGACTGATAGGGTAGCTAGAGTTTGAGCGTGATGGGGACTCTCGATAATTACCTCTTGTCTCCCATATCCAGCGGTTGTTACATAAATTCCATGGGCAACTCGCTGTGTAGAATCATGAGGAGTTAAGGCTGGGTACTTGTTTGAGATTACTCGTGTTTGCCATTGCACCTCCCCAGAAGAAGGGAATTCCAGGATTCTTGATTGAAGGACGTTTTCATTCCCAGGACAAAAAGGGCAGGTTTCCAAGTCTTTCGGGGAAATATTTTCTATCGGTTTCTTAGTTTGAAAATCATGGGGGCGCTTCCTGCGACTAGGAGCATAAATTACCCATTCTCCTGTAGCAAGATTTAGCCGCATCTGACTCGATGACATGAGCTTCTCCTATTATTCAACCACGAGTTTTTTCTACTGTATAATCATCATGCTCCATCATCATCATAAAACCCATGTCCCGACCCGAGCGATCTGCTTTGAAAGCTCGAAATAGATTAATCGTTATGTTTCTGGTACTCTGCATCCTAGATAGTACGCTAGTGCTCATTGCGCGGGATATATGAGCCATTGGTCGCATTTTACTCACAATTATAGTGATGTACTTTGTTCTACAGGGAAAAAGTCGATTTCGCAATATTCGATTAAGCACTCAATTCTTCCCATCATCACCTCTTCAACAGATTTAACACAACCTGGTTCTAACGGATTTTGTGGCAACCATTTTGAGGGGTTTTGCGACCGTTCATTGAGCTAGCAATTAGCAAATTATGCAGCCAGTTGTCATGATAGCGAAAGCCATTGAGTTCTGTAAAAGGCGACATCCGTTCGGGGCAGTTTGAGCGAGCCCTAACTCCGTAAGGATGAAAATTCCAGACCAGTGCCATCGAGCGCAGATAGAGTCGTGCCGACTCCTTGTCACCATGAAAGTATTGCATAGTGTAGAGTAAGCGGTCTTGGTGATTCCAGATCGCGGTCGACCATGTTGCTGGTACGATGAGCTTGGGGAAATCGGTAAGCAATTTTGAATTGAGCAGCGCGACGACATAATTTTCTCATCTTGTTTAAAGTGCGTTTCCTTTACTACCCACAAAATCCGTTAGAACCAGACAAAGGATAGTCAAAGGTGCAGCGACTGATTTTGGCAACAAAACCAAGAATACTTCTTATATCGAAAGATTTGACCTGACTTTAAGACAAAAAGCCTCTTATCCACTCAGTTACAATGGCGAGATTTGATTCTTGCTCCAATCGCTGAAAACGCCCATAAATTACCACCTCTACTTTTTTGTAGGAACTACCAAAGCTTGTTATACTAAACTCCAAAAACCTGCCTGCGAATCTGCCAGAACATCACGCTAACTGAGATGATCGCTCCTCCTATAAAAGTTGTTATCTCGTATGGCAAAGGCAACTCTTTTATTATCTTACAAAGTATTACTCCGGCGACAACTCCAATAAAGATAAACAAAATTAACTGTAATACCTGTTGTGATGGTTCCAATTGTTTCGTTCGCTGAGATACCCACCAAATAACTGCTCCGCTGACGAAACCACCGATTCCCCCAGCTGATTCTGTTCCTGTAATGCCTACGGGAATGGAAATTAACCAACCAATAGCTATCAGCCCAATAGACAACCATTTTTCTCTCTCCAATTTTTCCTGTACCTGCGCCAACTTTTCCTGTGCCAACGCCGACAAATTTCTATCATTAGGTTTTCGCCGTAAAATTGCCTCGAATTTCTTCCGGGCTTCATTCCAATCCTTAGTTTGGAAATATCTCACTCCTTGGTTGTAAAGATTCCAGTTTTCTCGTTCCTGAACAAGTTGATTGTGTACTGCTAATCTATAAAGACCATCTGGGTCGAAATAGGGTAGATTTTCTTCCTGCATTTGCTGAAAGATAGCAATCACTTTTTTCCACTGCCTAGCCCGACGCAATCGGCGAGCGCGATCGTAAAGCTCAGTCAGCTTCTTCTGCTGAATCTCCTCCAACTCATATTCTCGGTCTTTCCTATAGTCATCTTGTTGGCGTTGACGGGGAGGCATCGATCGCCACTTACCCAGTTTCGACTTCTTATGTAAGGGTTGATTAGTGAGGTGTCGGTAGAGAGCCTCATATGCTTCATTACTATCAAGATTTAGATTTTCGGTATCTAGTAAGTAATTAGTGAACCCGCTTATTTCACGAGGGATATAGTTAGCTTGTTGAGAGGAAAATATGATAGGAATAAATTTAGTCTTTTTTCTCTTATCGTAATCGTAAATAACTTGGTTAATAATTGCCCCTTCCCAAGTAACGCCTTTCCCTTTTCCAGGTTCTTCCTTACCTTGAAATCGCCGTTGATATTGCTCGGTACAGATAACGAGGACGAAATCCGATTCGTCAACCTGATTGCTCATCCAGCGAGGCCAACCTTCTGGAGGTGATACCTCGTATTGATCGATATTGCAATCAATTCCATCATTACGTAGGCGATCGGCTAGGTTAAGCACATCGTCTTTGTGCTTTGGTGAGTCCCAGCTATAGCTGATGAATACCTTTGGAGGCTGAGATATGTTATTGGCCATAGCCTTTGCCTAGGTGTCAATGTAGTTAAGTTCTGCAATTTAGTATATCCCTGAACTAGGAAGTGGCTCGACTGTTTTTTGAGAGAGCGATCGCTTCTTGACAATTTACATGACTAAAATCAAGAATCTCAGTGATGAAGCCATTTGACAATTTGTTCTACTAAATCTTGTAGCGAATAAACAATTTCAACTTCTGGTCTGACCAGGCTTGTTTGTATCTCGATATCCAGCTTGCGCTGATAGTTAGGGTGAACCCCAACAAAAATAGGCTTATCAGTCATTGACCAAGCTCCTAATTCGTATAAGACAATGGGACAGATGGTCTCATGGGGAAACCAGAAGGAAATTACAGAAGCCTTGCGGAGATGGCGATACTCCCATTCGATTTGTTCGAGAGAAGCCCTTGAATCTTCTATCGAAAAACTTTTTCGCCTTGGATTTAACAAGATTATTGGTTCATCTTTTAAGGTGTTTGCAACTTCTTGCTGCCAATTAGGGCATCCAGTAATTCCCCCTGCCAAAAACAAGCTCGTTTCCTGCCTTAGAAATTCGTCAGGAGCTTCAATGTACTTCATAGCAACCTTTGCATACCAATCTTAAGAGCTAACTCAAGTAAAAAAGAGAAGTTCTGAATTCGTCCCCAGATAAGAAATATTTTAAGATTAGGTCATAGCGGCGTTTAGCTAAATCTATCTAAAACTTAGACTGTCTTAAGGAATTTCCCATATGGAAAATAGAATTAGGCACTTAGAGTTCATCCAAGCTGTGATTAATAGGATGGCTAATAATTCCTTTTTAATTAAGGGATGGTGTATAACTTTAGTCTCTGCTCTATTAGGTCTAGCCGCGAATAATAATAATAAAAATTTCATTATTGTCGTTTTCTTTCCAGCCTTTATGTTTTGGCTTCTAGATGCTTATTATTTAAGACAAGAACGTCTTTTTCGCAAAAAATACGACGAAGTTAGGAAATCCGCAGCAGATTTAACCGATTTTTCGATGGATATACCGACGGTAGAAAAGCGAGTAGACTCTTGGTTGAGAGTTGCCTTCTCAAAAACACTCTTTTTATTCTATGGCTCAATGATTGCAGCAATAGTGGTTGCCGCTTTCATTCTGAGGCAAGCAGGGGCAGCTTCGGGAGCAGGGTGAGATATTTACCAAGGTTTACTCCTCAGATTAATCTTGACGCTCTACTAGGTTGCCTATTTACTGAGCGTTAACTAATGGGACTTTCCTGTGTTTAGGGCTACCGTGTACACAGAAGTCATGTCTTAAGTTATTTGTTTGATTTGACAATGGAGCTTGCCCCCTAAATCCCACCTCCCGCATTCCCTTGCGTCTTACGCCGCCCTAAAGGATACCGCTCCGCATAACGCGGGGTCGCTCGCCAAGTTTGGGGGACTTTCAATAGTCAATTACTCTTGTTCCCCCCCCAGTTTTGGGGGGTTGGGGAGGCTGAGATTAACTTGTGTGTACACTGTAGCCAGGATTTGAGGGTTAGGGGCGAAAATAGAGTGTTTCACTTTTATTCTTACTTGTGAGTACACTGTAGGGATTTGGGGAAGAAACTCTACAATTGATAACTTTTTTAAAGATTTATATTACTCAAACCCGCCAGAAATGCTACTTTTGAAACGATTTTACGCCGTTTCAGAAATTGAGAAGTTTATTAATAATTGTCAATACTGCTTGTTGTGAGCATTGATATAAAGTTGCTAACTAGGTAGATATTTCCATTAGATTCACCTATTATTATAGGTGAGGGTACATCTAATTGTCAATTCTTCAGTGAATAGTGCCGAAAGTTTTCCATCAGCTGAGAGAACTGATGAGGAAAATCACTGATGCACTCATTCAAAAGGGGAGGGGTTTCCAATGAATATACATCGATACTTAGCAGCACTACTCATTGCTCCTGCTTTAACCTTTACCCAGCCGTCCTTGGCTCAAAGCTCAAAGCCGACCCTAAATCAGAAGCTGGCAATGTATACCAAGCCTGCTGTAGTTCGCATTTGGAATACATGTTACGGTATGGAGCATGTTAGTGATGAGTGGAGTAGTCCTGTAGACTATAACTTAAGCTTCCTAGGAACAGGTTTTTTGATAAATCCTAATGGCTATATTGTAACAAGCGGCAATGTTATAGACAAAGAAGAGTGTATAAATCGCCTTGCTGATAACATATCGAGGAGTAGTAATGGCAACCAAAATGATATTAAAAACTCGCTAAAATTCCTAGAGCAAAATAACATTGAGCCTTTCCACGATCAGCTTGTGATTCTGCCAAATTCTGAAGTCGAACCCTTGCCCTTCAAAATTAAGGAGACGGGTAGAGTTAGTGTTGAGGGGAAATTTAGTTTTAGTGAAATAAATAATGATGTTGCCATTATCAAGATTCCGATCGAAAACGCCCCTACTCTTGTGCTCGGAGATTCTAGACAGGTCAAAATCCAGGATCCCGTACTAACAGTCGGATATCCAACTACTGCTGATATCGATCTCCAACAGAAGCTGACAAGGAAGTCATGGTACGAAGCGTCTGTTCAGAAGGGCAGCATAGCAAGCAGTACAAAAAAACTACATGGAGGTTATCCTATTCTACAAATCGATATTCAAGCAGGAAAAGGCAGCGGAGGCAGTCCCCTGATTAATAGTCAAAATAAAGTCATTGGTATGCTCGTCTCCTCGCAATCCGGAAAAGATAATACTATTCCCCTAGCTATTACCACGAACACGATTAGGGAATTTATTAGCCAGTCTGGCACTAAAAATGATCATAAAGGGATGACTGACCAATTATACAACCAGGGACTCCGCCTCTACTGGAAGGAGAATTACGAGGAAGCAAAAACAAAATTTTTACAAGTCAAGCAAAGCTTCAAGGTTGAGGGAGTCTCTGCGCACTCAGAGGTAGAAGACCTAATAGACAAAATAGAACAGATTAAGACTGAGTGGGGGATGAAGCCGTTGAAAAATCCCACCTACCTGTTACTGTTGGTTCTAGTCGCAGGAGGCGGGGTTGTTGCGGCAGTTGCCTACTTCTTATTACGACGTCAATCAAGTGCTAGGAAAGCTTTCCCTGTATCTACAGATGTCTCAGCAGAAGAGAGATCGGTCTCCACAAACTCCTATGAAAGAAATGGGTTCGGCAGTACACAAAGCTGGCTAGAACTGAAGTGTCAGAAGCAAATTCGCCGATTTCAGCTTTATAAAGAGGAACATCACTTGGGTCGAGAGTCTCCTTGGTCAGATCTCGTCATACCGGCTGAGTGGGAAGTCGTTTCCAGGCATCATGCCATCTTACGCAAAGATGGAGAAGATTATCGCATTTACGATGGAGATGGTACAGTTCCCAGTCGCAATGGACTGTGGATCGACGACGATTCCCGTGTTGACCCTCAGGATGGATATCCTCTTGAAAATGGCGATCGACTCAAGATTGGCCAAGATCCTCACGAACAGGTTGTACTGACTTACTTCAATCCCACCACTAATCAGGCAGGGGTAAAAGAGACCAAGACGGTAGATTGATATCCTCACCTGTCCTCATTACTTCCCATTGGGTGCCAGGATTTTGTCGAAGTCTCAGGAGAATTAGGCGATGTTAAAGCAATTATTGGACAGACACTTATTGGACGGACACTTATTGGGCGGGCACTACCGAGTTGTCCAATCCTTGGGAGAAGGAGGATTAGCTAAAACCTACATTGTGGAAGACTATCACCGACCCGGTCATCCTAAGTGTGCTGTCAAATTCCTTAAGCCTGCTAGTACCAATCCCGACTTCTTGCCTACTGCTAGGCGTCTGTTTAACAAAGAAGCAGAAATCCTGGAACAGCTAGGTCAGCATGATCAGATTCCTCGGCTGTTGGCTTACTTTGAAGAAAACCAAGAGTTCTACTTAGTACAAGATTTCATCGAGGGTCATACCCTCAGTACAGAACTGCCACCAGGACACCGCTGGTCTGAAAGCAAAGTCATCCTGATGCTACAAGATGTCTTGCGTACTCTGAAATTCGTTCATAGCTATGGGGTCATTCATCGGGATATCAAGCCAAACAACTTGATTAGGCGGCAGAAAGATGGTCGATTGGTGTTGATTGACTTTGGTGCGGTCAAGCAAGTTCGCGATCTACGGATTATGACTTACTTGCCGCTAGCTCAAAAGACTATCTCTATTGGCACCGAAGGATATATGCCAACAGAACAGGTACGAGGTAAACCACGCTTGAACAGTGACATTTATGCCCTAGGAATGATTGGTATCCAAGCTCTTACAGGAGTAGCTCCTGTTTACTTGCAGGAAGATGCCGACGGTGAGGTCATCTGGCAAGATCGAGCAGAGGTTAGCGAAGAGCTAGCTACTATCCTCAGCAGGATGGTACGCTACCACTTCAAAGAGCGCTATCAGTCTGCGACTGAAGTACTGCAGGCACTCCAACCACTAGCCGATCGCTATACACTTATCCGATCGACCTCAGGCACTAGACAGGCAAGTCCAGAAGTAGCCCCTGAACCCGAGCTGCGGAAGACGAAAGTGTCTCTGGGCATTGAGCCCTTGAACCTGGAAGCAGTTCCTAAGCCTGAGCTACGGGAGACAAAGGTAGCTCTAGATATTAAACAGCCAACTCCAGAATTAGCTCCTAAACCTGAGCTGAGAGAGACAAAAGTAGCTCTAGGAAATGAACGCTCAGATGCGGAAGCAGTTAATGAGGTGGAGTTACGGGACACTAAGGTAGCCCTAGATATTAAACAGCCAAGTTCAGAATTAGCCACTGAACCTGAGCCACGGG
>JASJEI010000422.1 GCA_030064795.1 Pleurocapsa sp. MO_226.B13
TGGTATCGAAGATGTAGTAAATAAAACTCCCGCACAACTATTCCCACCAGACATAGCAACAGCAGTCGAACAACAATATCGTCACTGTGTTGAAGCAGCAAAGACTGTTTGTTACGAAGAATGTTTGTCCTTTAAAGGTAAGGATAGCTGGTGGCTAACTACCCTTAATCCCTTACCAGACGAAACAGGCAGGATCTACCGCATTATTGGTACGAGTCTCAATATTAGCGATCGCAAACAGGCAGAACTTGAATTAGACAAAGAAAAGAATTTTTTACAAACACTTTTAAATAATTTATCCGACGGCATTGTGGTTTGTGACGAAAAAGGTGTATTAACTCTATTTAATCGAGCTACCAAAGAATTTCACGGACTTCCTCAGCAAGCTATTTCCGCCGACAAATGGGCAGATTATTACGATCTTTATTTGCCCGATGGCAAAACCAAAATGTCTCCAGAAGATATCCCTCTATTTCGGGCATTGCAGGGAGAATCTGTCAGGGACGTAGAAATGATGATTATTCCCAAACAAGGAAAACCCCGAACCATCCTGGCTAATAGCGATCCAATTATCGATCGCCACGGTCAAAAAATTGGTGCGATCGCTGCGATGCGAGATATTAGCGAACGAGTGCAAGCAGAAACTGAATTGGCACGAGAAAGAGTATTTATCAAAGCCATGCTCGAGAATCTCTCCGATGGGATCGTCGCCTGCGATCGCCACGGTATTTTGGCTTTATTTAATCAAGCCAGTCAAGAATTTTTTGGTGTCCCCCAAAAACCGCTTCCGCCCGAAAAATGGGCAGAACACTATAGTCTTTATGATGCTGAGGGAAAAAATCACTTAAAACAAGCAGAAATTCCTCTATTTAGAGCATTTTCAGGAGAAACTTTCACGAATGCGGAATTAATGGCAATTCCCAAAAATGGCAAGCCTCGTACTCTGTTGACTAATGGGAGTCCGATTATCGACTCCAAAGGAGTTAAATTAGGGGCAGTAGTCGCAGTAAGAGATATCAGCGAACGCAAACAGGCAGAACAAGCGTTGGCAAATTTGAACGAGGAATTAGAAGCCAGAGTCAAGCAACGCACCTCTCAATTAGAACAACTTAACGCTTTATTATTGAAAACCACTACTGCCCTAGAAAAACGCAATCAAGAATTAGATCGGTTTTCTTATATTGTTTCTCACGATCTCAAAGCACCATTAAGGGCGATCTCTAATCTTTCAGAATGGATTGAAGAAGACTTGGCAGATAGATTAGATGATGATAGCAGGCACAATATGAACCTGCTGCGGGGTAGGGTTTGTCGCCTAGAAAACCTAATTAATGGCTTGTTGGCATATTCCCGTATTGGTAGATTTCAACACGAACCTCAGATGGTAGCGGTAGGAGAAATGATTGCAGAAATTATTGATTCTTTGGATCTTGGCGATCGCTATCGAGTCGAGATTCAAGGAGAAATGCCTACTTTTGTGACTCAACTCGTACCTCTACAGCAAGTATTTAGTAATTTAATTACCAATGCGATCGAACATAGCGACTGCGATCTGATGGGTAAAATTACAATTTCAGTTGTAGAACAAGATAGTTACTACGAGTTTGCTGTAGCTGATAACGGTAAAGGTATCGATCCTAAATACCACGACAGAATATTTGATATTTTCCAGACATTACAATCAAAAGACCTTACCAATAGTACTGGAATTGGTTTATCTATTGTCAAAAAAGCCGTAGAAAACCAAGGGGGAAAAATCAGAGTAATATCTCAACTTGGTCGGGGTAGCACTTTTTGTTTTACTTGGCGCAAGTAGACAGAGAGATTCGTTTTCGTATTTATTCTTCTGTTGAATTTTCGATCGAGACAAAGCGATCGCCTGGATTTTTTTTAGACACTCGATCGTTACTACATATCCTTTTCTCGATCGCCAAAATTTCGAGTGGGATGCGAAGTAACAAAATATCAGTAGAAATTCCGCGATCTTACGGTTTAAAAGTATTGCGATACATATCTTAATGTTAGGTGAGGACACTGAAATAAAACTTTTAATATGCCTTATTGCATCAAGCAATAACTTGATGCTACTTTCGGATTTAGCTTGTCAATAAGCTGGAATAGCTATAAGCACAGCAGTTTAGAAAGAATTTTTCTGCCAGCTAAATCTGCCAGTTTAATGGTTGCAGAAACTTTTCTCAACCAAGATTAGAAAATCAAGAAATAGTCGATAAATAGTCGATCGAGCTGTCTAATAAAGTTACTTTAATCGTTAAAATCATGGAAATTCAATCTGTAATCAGCATCAAAAATTGCATTCTGATGGTTTACCAGTCTACTGAGACAGCATTTCGGTTTGATATTATCGATTCGAGTGGTAAGTGTTATATCTGCCCCCATAGCTTTTCTAGTATAAATAGTGCAGAACTTATGGCTATTTCGATTATTGTTCAGGTAATTAGTCACATCGGGCAAGATAATGCCAGAGAGTAATCTTTTCTGCTCTAGATTTACTCTGATTTACCGATTTTCTGTGGTCAACTCAAGCAAAAATCTATCGAATTTGCAATAATTTATGAGTTTGCAAACTGATACGCCATCTAGAATGTTGCAGAACATAGTTAAAAATCAAGTCTCGACTGGCGGGAGAATTCCATTCTGGTTGTAAATAAAGCCTAGCCGTTTCTGGAATTAGCATTGATTGTTGTTCGGCCCACCTTAGATCGTACTCATTCTTAACAACTACTTTTAGTTCATTAGTCTGACTATAGATACTGCTGTGGGGAGGTTTAAATTGCTTGGGAGAAAATGTTACCCAGTCAAAATCGCCACTAAAAGGATGTGCGCCAGAAGTCTCTAAATGAATCTGCATTCCTGCATTGCGTAATGCTGTAGTCAGAGGAAATAGATCGTGCATCAGGGGTTCTCCTCCCGTAATGACTACAATTGCGGGACTGGCTTGTTTGGTGGCGGTGACTAACTCCGAGATCGATCTTTGGGGATGACTGTTTGAATTCCACGAGTGTTTGGTATCACACCAAGGACAATGTACATCACATCCCCCCAAACGAATAAAAAAGGCACTCACTCCCGTCCAATAGCCTTCCCCCTGAACGGAGTGAAAGGTTTCGACAATTGGATAGGTAACAGTTTTGCTAGCGGTGTTCGAGGTGTTGAAATTTGGATTCATTTATTTATAGATCTTGTTATCTTGAAAAGAACAGAACGATCTTGATGCTCGATTAGTTGCTCAACTTGTTCTTGAGCTTTTGACCACGAGCGACTAGCTTGAAGAATTTGTCTTTTTCCTGCTTCCGTCAACGCAACAGTTTGAATTCTTCCTGCGTCGCTATAGCTAGCCTCAAGCCATTCTTTTTTAATCATACGCTCTAATCCTCTACTCAAAGTTGATTTTTCCAAATTTAGTGTAGAGCTTATAATCTGTGGTGATGCTTCTCCTAAATTGGCGATCGCTACTAGAATTGTGAATTGGCTGATTTTTAGTCCATAAGGACGCAATTGAGTATCGTATATTCTCGATACAGATCTATCCAATTGTCTGACTTGGGAAGCGACGCATTTATCTGAAATCTCTCTGGCTAATTCTTTAATATCCATGAGTTTTTATTCGGCAATTTTATCTAAAATATAAAAAACGATCCAAATTAACTTACTTTCAATTTTCTGATTCTCTAGTCTTCCCGTCAGCTAACCAAGGGCAAATATTTAAGTATTTCATATTCCCCTTGGTAGAACTCAATTTTATCTTCTCAACAAGGTATCAATAGCCATCCAGCTTAATGCCCCAGTAATACAAACTCCGTACAGAGGAATTAATACTAAAGGAAAAGTAGCAATATTCTCCATCAACGGCACCTGAAGAACAGTAAAGGCGATACCCGTTCCCACCGCGACAATAAAATCAAGTAAGCTGAAAATATGAAACGCAATATATTTGTATTTGCTTGGTTTCCAGATTAAAACTATGGGAACTGCAAAGCCTACTGCTAAATCGCCATAGCCAGCATTGATTACAAACTGTTCTGGTAAAAGATTGTGGCTACCATAATCAAGAAAAGTAAAACCAGCTAAGATCCGCCATAGGTGAAAAAGAGTTAGGTGTACTGGATCGAGCGAACGAATATAGTTTTGAAAAGCAGCATGACGATAGTAAAGCAAAACAGGAAGAGTTATTCCTAGAGTTGCCAAAATTCCGACACTAGGTAAAGGCAGTTTGGTAAATAAATCATAGTATCCAGCTAGAAAAACTATTCCAGCCCACACCGTCAGAATAAATGCAAACCACCTTTCTACTGTTTTATTGTTTGATATCGCTGTACTATTCATAGAATCACCTACTATTGTAGATCAAGAGTTGTATATACAACTTAATAGTTGCATATACAACTTGCTTTTGTCAATAAATTGATTACTGTAGTGATCCTAAATGAGGTCAGGGGTCAGAAGCGTTGAAAAATCGTTTGAGATCCGAGGACTCGGTATCCATAATTTGACTCGTCGAACTCAGGTTAAGGAGAACCTTGTTAGCTGCTTGATTAACTGGCAGCATTTTCCCGACATAAGCGCGTATTGGGGTGATCCGCTCCTAAAGTTTTCTCAAAGATGGTCAGTGCTTGGGCAAACAGTTCCTTTGCTTGGTTAGTTTTTCCGCTTTGCTCGAGCAAAACAGCCAAATTATTGAGGCTAATGCCGATGTCAGGATGCTCTTCACCAAACAGCTTTTGTTTAAGCGCTAATGCTCTTCGGTAAGCTGGTTCTGCCTGTTGTAGTTCTCCTTTTGCCTGGAGAGAAGCAGCCAGGTTGTTGAGATTAATTGCTACTTCATAGTGTTCAAGCCGCTGCTCAAAAAAGGCAATGGCTTGTTCAAATAGAGAAATCGCTTCATCCCACTGCTTCAGTCCGTGTAAAATTGAACCCAGGGCGGCTCCATCGGCTATAGTTTTGGGATGTTGCTTGCCTAAAAGTTCGACGTGGAGTTGATAAGATTTACGAGCCAGGGGTTCTGCTACCGAGTAACAGCAACGGGAATGTTCTAGTCCCGCCAGGTTATGGTAGATGGTCGCTACTTTGAAGTGATGCTCGCCGTACTGCTCGATGAATGCTGACAACAGGTACTGATACAGTTGTTCGGCAGCATCAAATTTACCCCAGTACTTGTAAAGAATTGCAAGCTCGTTGACTAAGTTGCCCCACCGTAGCTGGTGAGTTAAACCTTGGCTTTCTGCCAGGTGAATCCCCCGTAGATAGATTTGTTCCGCTTGGGCATAGTGTCCCAGAATGCGCTCGATTCTCCCCAGGTTGGCGAGAGTGGCTAACTCTAGGGAAATCCCAGCACTCAGAGACAGTTGCTCCTTAGCTGCTTCCAGGGAACTCAGGGCAGCTTGAACATAAGTGCTTGCCTCGTCATAACGCGCCTGCGCCTCTAAGATAGTTGCTAGGCGATTTTGCCAGCTAACTTGCTCTGGGAGACTAGTGGAATTAGCTAGGTTCTGACGGCACAGTGCTTCAGCTTCACTGTAGCGTTGCTCGGTTTCGAGGCGAGTAATCCGTTTGAGGTTAGGTATCGGTTTTAGGTTGCCGTTCATGGTGTTAACCCTCCAGGCTGAATCGATGTAGAAGATCGGATATTGAGTTGCGCGCTACCGAGCATTGTCTCGTTGTGGTTACCACCGCACTTCCACTCTGGGCAACCATCATCGTCGCTAGCACCTGCCGCGATCGCCTCCAGTTGAGCTGGAGTCAGTTCCCCTTCCTCTTGGACCAAGGACTTGTGTGGGCGGGGTTGTTCTGGGGTGGCAATGGCAGTAAGCTTTTCTTGTTTTTGCTCAGACATGATTACCTCCTTCCATCTCTTTGGAGTCTCAATTGTGGATTAAGAGTTGTGCGCTACCGATCATTGTCTCGTTGTGGTTACCGCCCCAGCCACCAGTACCTGTGTCACCGCCAGCGATCGCTTCGAGTTGTGCTTGAGTCAGTTTCCCTTCAACTTGAACAAAGGGCTTGTGTTGACGGGGTTTTTCTGGTGTTGTAGTAGCAGTTAACTTTTCTAGCTTGGGTTTAAACATGTCTTTTCTCCTTTAGAGAACATCCGTTTCAACCCTATAGACGGAGGACTCGGCAAAAAGACGCATTTAGGATGAGCAACTTCGGCTACTGTCTGGCTTGACTTCAAAATCGACAAGATTACCCCGAGCATCCAATTGGTAAGAGCAGCATTCTTGAAACATTGCTTTGAGCAGACTGCGACCTCGCTGTACCCTCGACTTGAGAGCTGAATAAGATAAGCCGAGTTCGATCGCCAGTTCCTTCTGGGATGTACCTTGTAAATCAACTGCCTCGACCGCCTCTCGATACTTAGGAGGAAGCTGATTGAGGAAAGGGCGAATGCAGTTGCTCAGTTCTTGTCGGACTTGTTCGTATTGTTGGGGTTCTTCATCACTCAATATCCCTCCCCTTGCAATCTCCTGGCGTAGAGTTTCTACATGGGATTGGCGATAGTAATCAATCAGCTTATTACGGGTGACCTGAAACAGCCAGGCTACTAATTTGTCTGGTTCCTTGACACTGTTGAGGTGTTGATAAGTCTTGATGAGAATCTCTTGAAGCAGATCTTCGACATCGGCTCGATTATCCACTCTTGAGAGCAAGAACTGCCGAAGCTGATTTTTGTATTCCTGCCAAAGTTGTTTAAACTCCATAGACCCCTCCTTGAATCGAGCAATTAGAAGGGAGAAAAGATAATTATTTTCTCTTGCCTTGTCACTAAGTCGCTATGTTTAGCACTTTTCTAGTTTAAAATTCAATCGAGAAGTTCTAGGGAAAATAGTTGATAACGTGGGGGAAATGCCTTTGAGGACATCCTGTCGCGCTGTTTATCTGCCAAACACGATCTGTAGGATATCTACGGTTGAACGATGCTATTGATGGCATCGACGATCGCTGGGACATCGTCTCTCTCAGCGGACTTAATCAGTTGGATAGCTAATCTCAGTATTTGACTAGGATTGGCTATGATGCGTCCGAGAAAGGCAACTTTGCTATCGATAACAGCGAGAATAGCCTGCTGCTGGAGGGGAGTTTGGTAGGCAAGGATTTCAGCCTGCTCCCAAGCTGACTTACGAGCCTTGGTAATGCTGAAATTAGCAATCGATTCATCTTTCCTCCCTCCGACTCGATCTAAAATATCCATCCAGGGCGAAAATTCGCCGATGACCTCCTGCACTTCATCGAGCAAGTCGGCAAGGATCTCGTTGAGCTGGTTAAAATCATTCCTCAAACTCGCAAGCTCATTGCCAGGAGAGGTCTGAGCCGTTGCTATTCCTAAATCGAAATTAACGTGAGCATTAATTCCTAGCAAGAGATGCTGCACGATGATTAAGTCTGTTTGCTCTGTTGCTTCCAAGGTAACCTTCCAAGCTTTTGGCAGTTTGTCGCCTTGTCTATAGGCTGCGAGAGCATCGAAATATCGATTAGCAAAGCGTGTAGCAAACTCATTCATCCTCACATTATTATCAAATCGACCTTCAGATATTCTCCGATCGATCTTTAAAGTAACCTGTCGATAAAGTGCAGCGAAGAAACCAACTCGACTGTTCGTCTCTTTAGCTCTGGCAATAATTGTGTCTAAGCCCTGAATTACTTCCTCAATGTTGTTAGCTTCCATTCTCGTTACTTGTTTGATGGTGGATTAGTTTAACTGTATTACGCTTCCAGCGATCGCGAAACAGTTGTGCTTCAGGGCTAGGGGGAAGTTTCAATTCCTCCAAAGTGCGATCGCTTCTAATTGTGCTGGAGTCAGTTGAACTAAGGGTTGCTGTGAGCGGGGTTTTTCTGGTATGGCGTTACGTATTTGTGTTAGGACGTAAAGAAATCTACTAGCTACTTCTTCATACATAGTCATAGATTCAATTTCCCACCTATGCCGTTAAACTGTAGGACAAGGCACTAACTTGAAATTGATTCGATGAGTTTCAATTGTGGATTGAAAGCAAGGATGCCTGCTGTCTTATCACTCGCGAACAAATTTCTATCTTGTCCAAAGTTCAATAAATTATTCAACTGTTTGATCTCGACTAAGGCACAATCCCAAAGCTGCTTCCTCAAGTCGAGAGCTTTTAGTGCTGCCGACAAAGCCTTGAGTTTCTTCGCTTCTGTGTCGCATAAATAAGCTAAACATTT
>JASJEI010000423.1 GCA_030064795.1 Pleurocapsa sp. MO_226.B13
CCCCGCATCGACTACCAGCAAGCGATGAGCCGAGCACTTGGGTAAATCCTTGAATACTGAACCTACTGCCGCTTCACAACTGTCTCCAAATCTAACTCGACGTACCAACTTTTTGGGGTGACAAGCATCTGGAAAAGCAAGTGGTCACAATTACTAAGCAACATTAAGTTGAAGAAAAAAACAATTATGAGATAAATTTTAGTGATATTTTAGGGTAATTCAATAAGTATAACTGAGGGAAAATTCTTTAAGAGAATCTCTCAAAAAAATGATAGATGCGTTAATATTAAATAGGCAAAATAAAATAACTCAATTAATAAAAACTGAACTTAAAATCAAAATATAATTGATTAAAATAAATGCTTAGCTAACGGCATACAAAATTTTTAATCCTTGCTGATAATACTTAAGCTTATGTCGATTAATTATCATAAGTTTTTCTACTAATTCACAACAAAAGTCCCAAGCAATTATCCAATTTTGTCCGTATAATCCTACTCGGAAATCACTATGTCTTCTATATTTCCTTTGGGCTTCAGTAAGACGGGTGATATACTTTTGATGCCCTTGATTCTTAAAAGATTTTCCTTGAATTGAAGCTGATGTGTAAGCGATCGCGATTAATAAAATCAAGTTGGTTAGCCTCAAAATATTGGCTTTGCTACCTTCTAGATTATAGCCGCCACTCTTATAATCACGAAACATTGCTTCGATACCTGCTCTCTTTTTATAAAACTTAATTACTTCAGTTGGTTCAGATAAATTGGTTATAATAAACCAGTTTTCTTTGGCTTGATGATGGCGATAATCTCTCTTTTTATAAGCCAATAAATTGAATTTACCAAAGCCTTTTTGTTTAGTAACTTTAACGTTTTTATACAAAAGTTTAACTCCTGGAGTTAGTTTTAAATCCTTAAGTTTTTCTTCATTTTTTTGGTTTCTTTTTATATAGATATTATCTTTTTCTCTGAAAGCAAAATAAATCGGATTTTTAGCTTTTCTATTCATTTGTTTTAACCAATAAGATAATTCAACACCATGAAATTCTCTATCGACAAGAATCATCACTTCATAATGTGAAAATAATTTTAATACTGGTCTAATAAGTGCAATTTGCTCGCGAATATTACTGCTACCTTTCTTTTCTAAAATCAGCCAATAAATGGGTAAAGCTCTATTTCTCCACATCACACTAATCATAAAAACATTCTTGTCTGACCATTGAGTTCTATCTAATACTAGAATTAAACGCTTATTGAGGGGAAATTCTTTTTCAACAATTGATTTAATTATAGGAAACCAAAAAAGAGATAAGCTTAAAGCGGATGAAGCTAATAATCTTTGAATTTTTTTACGACGGCTTTCATAGAGAATTGGAATTGGTAAACAGCTAGCTAATCTCTCTATTTTTACGTCTTTTTGGACTTGAAGTAGCCAAATTAATAGCTGTAAAGTTAAGCTTTGACTCTTAGTTAAAGATTTCTCAAGCTGGAATTTATAGTCAGAAAAAAAGTCCATAATTAGGATTTGAAACTTGCTAATACTTGACTTTTTCTCTCATTAATTCCTGAATTAATTGAGTTTTTTAATAATAATTAACAACAATTGGTATGTTCATAGTTATTTTGTACTGTTGTTCGGGGCTTGAATTTGTTTTAAAAATCAACTTCGCAACTGGGAACCCTTAACTTTAAAGAGTGTTTTTGATGCTTGTCACCCCAAAAAGTTGCAGCCTCGTATTGATGCTTGTTTAACCCTTGTATAGGAATCTGGCTATTTTGTAGTTGTACTTTATGGACTGGGCAAACGATTACTCCCTGTATTTGATGTAGTCGATGCCAATATGTCTCACCGTAATTATTTAAATCGGATTTTAAGCATTCAGGACAAAAGCGAAAATATTGTGGAGTCAAGATCGCACTTGCCATCACTCCTGCGGTTGTATGGATATTACCACCCTTACTACTTTTCATGAATTCTTTGACTCGTTTCCCTCGCTTAGGGGGCAAAAACGGCGCGTAAAATGGATATAGGGTATGGTTATCAATCAAACTATCTGCGGTAACGGAAGAATAGGGCGGAAGATTTTGAACCAGATTATCCAAACCACAGGGTAAATCGGCTGTGGCGGTAATAGTTCTGGAATTGAATAATTCCTCGATGTTTGCTTTTGGGCTTAAGTTACCACTGCGAATTTGATAGCGTGCAATGCCACTATAAAGTAACTCGCCTGGGTATAGTGTAGGGAAAAATCCAAGCATTTTGATTTGAGATGAATTAGTTTTAGATGTAGAGAAAAAATTAGACAGCAAGAACCATGCAGCACTTTAAAAAGAGCTACATAAACCAAAAAAGCGATCGCATTAATTAGTGCGATCGCTCTGTATTCCTAAGCTGTCATCAAAGGTTGATAATCGAGTAACTCAAATCTCCAACCCGCAGCAAATATTACCTGCTGTGTATTTGGTGGTGTCTCTATATCCAGGCAAAGCACCTCAAAACTAATGCCATTGGATACATATTCTGGTTCGGAGATAACTTGCCACACATCTCCCGTAAAATGCCGAATTATATCGCCTTCGGTTAATTGGTCAGCACAAATGTGGGTTGCATCTAGATTCTGTGCAATCATAGTAATAAGACCTTTTATTTAATTGGGTTTGTAAGAGAAGGCGACTTTTGCTGTCCAGGCGTGATCGCCTTTCTCTTATATCTTTATAATAGCGTACAACGCTTAAAAAACAACGTTGTGTATCAATTTAATATTAACAATGTCAATCAATTAAATTATTTTGCGGTCAATAATGATGTTGAGCGTAATATTTCCTACGCGAATTGCTATTCTTAATAAGGAATAAGTAGGTAACAAGATACTGGTGAACTCAATATTAAATCCAAGAAAAGTGAGCATAGTAAGATGGAAACTTCGTGAGGTAATGGCACGCCGACGCATTACTAACAAAGCCTTAGCTATTGAACTAGATGTTCACCCTACAAGTATTTCAAGATTGAGAACTCAAGATGTGTTACCCGAAATTGGAGGAGAAGTATTGGGGCGATTAATTGATGGAATCAATAAATTAACCGTAGAAGGCTATGGAGATTGTACCTTGGAAGAATTAACAGAATTGGTTTCGGAATAGAATGCTAATTTGTTTGAGTATATATTATATGTCAGTAACGCCTGACGACATTTCATTTATTTAGAGTGCTTAATATTAAGGGGATATAGTTGCGAAAATCCCCGTTCACAACGCCTAACGACATTTCATTTAGTTGCAGCTTTCTTGTATGTATTGCTGTATTTTGCTAATTAGAAGTTCACAACGCCTAACGACATTTCATTTAGTTGCAGCTCTTTGATTATTAGAGACACTTCAGTCCTCGGAACGCTGTTCACAACGCCTAACGACATTTCATTTAGTTGCAGAACATGTACCACATTAGCAAGGTCGGGACAATCTCCGTTCACAACGCCTAACGACATTTCATTTAGTTGCAGGGCAACCTTTGAATCCCTTACTACGACTAGTTCGAGAAACCAAAATTCATGAATATTATTTGTAACTTCAAGGTTACGCAAAATATTCTTCAAGACAAGTAAACTTAATTCCTACAACTAAAGTATATTGAAGGTTTCTAGGTTATGCAAGCACCTCGTCGGTGAAAATAAATGCTCAAGTCTTTGTTATTTTTGGCTTTTGGCTACTTTTAACATTCAAATAAAGTTTACAAGCAGAGATCCTTGCATCAATTCCCTATTGATCGCTTAGATTGCTTTCACAATTGTCCAAGCAGAATCGGGAGGAATGGTCAGAGATCGCCTTTCTAAAGAATAACGTAGCCATTGAGTACTATTTGAACTTAGATAGTCAACCCAGTAAGGCAAAGATAAATCACCATACTCGTCTTGAAGCAAATAATTAAGAGTTAAATTTGAATCGATCTCAGTTACTAAATCTACCGAATTTACTAAGTCTCTGCTTTCTCCCAAACACAATGTGCCAAACCGACTGATTGATGAAGGATTGGTAAATGCTTCGGTGATGCGATCGCATAAACTAGGTTTAGTTTTATCCTCTCCTTTATCGACCCAAATTATTAACTCAATGCCAGTTAGTATTTCCTGAAAATCTGGTCTGGTGTTTTCTTTGTGGTCTAACTTTTTTCGTTTAAACCTTCTCATGGTTCTGAGAGTAATCGATTTAGCAGGTTCGGACAAAAGAGCGATCGCAATTTTGATACCACAATGTTTGTATCTATCTGTTTCACCCACCAAAGACAGCAGCATTCCATAAACAGTTGAAGGAGGGGGTACGGGATAAGTATCGCGGTATTCTCGGCTGCGGGAAGTAGGAAACGAAGCAATAGGAACATCAACTCTGAGGATAATCATCCTATATTCTCCTCTGCATCATTTGAGATAGATAAATCTTGAACGATTTTTTCTTTTAAAGCGTCTACTGTTGCCTTCACCCCCGAATGTTTGTTGACTAGATCGTATTCGCTACCCTGTAAATGTTCTGCTATTTTTCCTCCAATCCATAATTCAGTAGGATCGAGATCGCCACTTCTAATCTGTCGTGATAGCTTTGGGATGGAAATATTTTCTAAGTCATCTTCGTCGTAGCAGAAGAGAAAACGGGGTGCAAAATCGTTTGTCCAGCGTAAAACAATGCTTTCTGGAGCAAAATCGAAGAGGAATCTACCGTGATTGCCGCCCACTCGATAAATAGACACTATGGCATCAAGTAAGTCCAAAACTCGCAATTTATCTTTACAAGATTCTGGTGTAATGCCAAAGCCAAATTGATATCTCGTACCGTGAAATTCTGTTCCATAAATTGAAGTGCGGACTTTTTTGCCACTTTTAGAACTGAAGGTAACTTTACCGTCATAGGGAATAGTTGAGATGGCGCGAGTAACGTCTAGTCTTCCTCGTCTATCTGTTACCGTACCCTTCGGCTTCGGGTTCTTATTCCGTTTCTTTTTGGTAGTAGATGCTTCTTCGGTAGATGAGTCATCCTGTGTTAGTTTGCCTTCTGGTTGTTGGTTTGTGTCTTTAGTATCTTTTTTAGCACTTTCTGCTTCAAAGAAACCTAATAGATCGTCATCGATATACTTGATCGCGTTAAAACCAGGCTCTTGCCATTGAGGATTTTGTTCGTTGGGTAGATCGTCATTCCAAACCCGATTGACGGGAATTCTAGCTTTCTGCCAATAGTATCTAATTGCCCAACGTATTGCCTCAGAGGAGACTACAGTATGAGTTTCTCCCTTCCAGAGTAACTTTTGTAGTGTGGTAATATTACCCTGATTCTCTCCACGATTGTTAGCTGCTACGCCGTAGAAGGTAAGAATATTACCGTATAAGTGAAATGTCATTATTCTTCCTCCTCTAGTAATTTTGATTCTATTGAAGCTGAATTATTTTCTGCTTGTTTGCGCTTCTGGGACTTATAGCTTGCCAAAGATAGTAAGGCTAAATCTCTGGCTAACTTCCAGTTGTCTGGCTTAGTAGTTAGAGGCATTAATTCTTCCCAATAATCAGCAAGGAGCGAAATGTTTCCTGCTTTACTCCAGAAGTTTGCGGTCATAAAGTGACGGAAATCTTCCGAGTTGAGGCAACGGATTAAACCTGAACGGATGCGTTCGTTTTCCCGTTCTATCTGAATGTATTCTCCTTCTTTCCCTCTGCTATAGAGCTTGCCATATATTTTCATGAGAGCTTCGTGGCAAGCTTTGACAAATAGTTTTTGTGCCTGCTCGTCCCATTGAGCGTTTTTGACCATCTGATTTAATCCTGTGTTCTCGTAACCAACAAACTTGAATAACTCTTTATTTCTTACCGCATGAGTAAAGTTATGCCACCAAGAATATCCTCTGGCTAAGTTTTCAGTTATTAATTCTCTGATGATGCTTGCAGCAATAAAATTCCCCTCTTCCCATTCCACAACTCGATTATGAAAATAGCGATCGCATAATCGATAATTCTCAATTACTTTGTCCGTTATTTCGACAATCTCGACGTTTTTACGAATTTTTTGAAATCCCGTCCACTGAGTTTGACCGAAAGTAATTACTTGACAGCGTTTTAGATCGTTTTGTCTGATGGTATGTAATGCAGCCTGTTGAATAAGTAAACGAAAACCAGCATCGCTGTAGCCAGAAGCTAAAAATTGTTGATAGTTCCAGTTGTTGCTTTTCTGTCTCTGTCGAGCATACGATTCCAGATCGTTTATTTCAGGAATAACTAAGCAATATTGTGTTTTGGTGTCGTGAAGATGGGATTTGGGTGCAATAAAATATAAGCAAGCAATAGGTGCGTATAGCAATGCAATCACTCTTTCTATGGTTTCCGTAAACTGAGTAACACAAACATTGTTAATTTTTATTCCGTAGTGTTTGATTGCTGCACCAGGATACAACCAGCCAGTAATTCCAATTTGCGTTTTCAATAATTGACCATCGTCATCGCAAAGTTTTTGCACAAAATTTTGATGAGCGTAAGACTTAGCTTTTTTATAATCGATGGCAACTTCTAAGCCGTCTATGAATAGATTCTCTGTAGCGTCACCTGTGGATTTGAAGAATTGATTGTGTTGTAGAAAGGTGTTTTTAATCCCGATATGAATAGCTAATTGGCTTTCTCTACTATGAGACTGCAAGCCAGTTAGAGAAATTAAACTGTCGCTACTAATTTGAAATGATTCGCTAAACAGCCAGTCTAAGGCTTCGTAGTCGTTCCCTTTCCAGTAGAGACTTATGCTATTTTCAGTTGTAGTCCACTTAAAATTGCCTTGGCGAGATTTCTGGGTAGGATAACGCTTTGCTAGAGCTTTGAGAGTCATATACAAACCAGCAACTCCCGCACGATGTAGCATGGTCATGCCAGGATCGCTGAGGCTTATCTCTAGTTTTGGCTTAACCGCTTTGGCAATCATTTCTTAACTATCTCAAATAAATATGCCACAACCCATTTTGTGCTTTCCTCCTAATCCTTTTTCCTGAAGAACAACTGAATCGACTTCGCTTAGGTTGCTTGCTTCAATTCCAAAACCAACCAGGGTTTGCTTAACTTTTATTGTTTTAGGTTTTGGAGTACCGTCTTTTTTGGCAATCAGTTTTAAGTCAGTCTTGATATTTAGTTTCTCTACTTGTCTTTTAGCAGCTTCGAGAAAACCATTTGGTTCTTCATATCCTCGAATAACGACTATATGTGATCGCAACCTCGATTTTGGTTGTAGAAAATTCATTTCGGGAAT
The DNA here is from genome assembly GCA_030064795.1 of Pleurocapsa sp. MO_226.B13. The sequence continues at coordinate 7,266 of JASJEI010000423.1, forward strand.
TCCCAACCTAATCTTGTGCTTGCCAACAGTTAAAGATTTACCGCCAAAGGAATAAACAAAAGGTACTTTTTCTGATGGAAGGCGAATTAGTAGTTTAGAGCGGTCAGTTAAGTTTAGCTGATTTCTTTTGTCGCGATCTAGCTTGCCTGAAATGGTTTTAATACTAATGTCATCCCAGTCTTTTAGCTGCATCAAGCGATGTTTCAATGCCGAATACAGTTGATAGCCGTGATCGATGGGTAAGCTTTGTCCCATTACGGGAAAAGCTAATTCTATGTAGGGATTTTGTATGAGTTCGATGTCTTCTTGTTGTTCTTCTCTACCTACTTGAGCGATCGCCATAAATAGCTATTTTTAGCAAAAATCACCTACACAGTTTAATCCCTTGGGATAGTTACTGTCATTCAAAAATATTTCTTATCGAACCGCATAAAAACTTAATCAGAAGAATATGAGTTATGCGATCTATGGTTTGGGCAATATCGCAGGAAAATAAAGAGTATTCTAAATAAGCATTCCGTTTTTCCCAGACTTGTGGCTGAAACGCTTGTAAGAATTTCTTGCCATAAAATTCGACAAAAGCCTCTGTAAATATTTGGTCGTGGTATTTAAACTTGGTGCGGGAGTATTTGGTTACAAACCCCTTCTCTATCAGTAGCGACTTATATTTATTTCTCAACCAAGTCATTCCCCGAAATTCAATATAGTTTCGACTCAACCAGTCAAGTTCTTTGGCGATAGATAATGCCTTCTGTTCAAACTCTTGAGAGTAATTAGCTTTGTCTGCCTCATCCAAGTTTACTTGACTGGCAGCATAGTAATGTATCTGCTTATTTTCGAGTAAAATTGTGCTGTCTAATAAAGGTAATTTGTGCTTCAAACACATTAGCATTCCTGGTATTTGATGCTGACGATGCCAATAGGCTTCA